>JAIRUQ010000062.1 GCA_031254315.1 Treponema sp. | reverse complement strand
TCTATCATAACCATGCAGAGTTGCTTGCTCTTTCGTCCCATCATTGGTTTCACCTCTGAGGACTTATTATATCATCTTTTTCTTTGAATCCTTTACTTTGTCAACAAGTCCTTTTTATGACAGGCTCAATAAATCATTAATATCTCCTTTTAGAGCAATAATTATCTATAACAACTCATTTTTTCCAGTTTACATTTTGACAGTTTGATAAACCAAGTCAGTCTTTTAAAAGCCACTTTCCCTGCTTCATGGTAACTCCTATACTTGCAGAAAAACTACCTCCAATACCAGGACTCATTACATCAGTAAAAGTACCGTAGTCGGACGATACTGATTTCAAATACCTAAATACCGGTTCCGGCAACAGGCGCGCCGCTTACTGATTACGGCTGTACTCCGGAAACTTCGTATTGAACACAGGTTTTGACCCATTCAGGAGTGGAAATACCTGTTGATGAGCCTTTGTTTTCTGGTTCCTCATCAAAGCCTTCAATAATTATTTTACAAAAAATGTATCTATTTGACAAGAAAAATGTTTATAGTATATACTAATATAACAAAAATCGGGGGTAAAATGAAAA
The DNA here is from genome assembly GCA_031254315.1 of Treponema sp. Classification (GTDB taxonomy): domain Bacteria; phylum Spirochaetota; class Spirochaetia; order Treponematales; family Breznakiellaceae; genus WQXQ01. Next base: position 24,545 of record JAIRUQ010000062.1, on the reverse strand, counting down.
AAACTAACGCAGTCTTTGCGCTCATCACTTTTATTATAATTATCGGGTTATTATCGGGATGTATTGGCTTCCAGTGGATGAACTCCGTAACCATAAGGATAGACGGCAATCTAACAACGGTCGTGGCAGGCGGAACTCTCAGTTTTAGGGCAACAGGTCAGAATATAATGTGGGCAGTCAGCTCAAGCAGTGACGGCTCCCAACCTCCGGCAAACGGAACCTTCATCTCTCAAAGCGGACTGCTCTCAGTAGCATACGATGAAACTTCACCGGTTCTTTACATTACCGCAACGTCCGAAAGTAGCGGACAATCCGATATAAAGCAAATTAGGGTCGTTACTGTAAGTGCGGTAAGCATTACTCCTGTTAATCAAACAGTTGTAGCCGGAAGAACATCCCAATTCAGGGCTCAAGTTACCGGAAACAACAACCCCGATCACGCTGTAACATGGAAGGTAAGCTCAAATCCTGCGGGGACGGGTACTGTTACTCAGGGAACCAGCATTAACGCGAATGGAATGCTTACAGTTTCAGCTAACGAGACATTGAGAACTCTGTATATTACAGCGACTTCTGCAGTTGATCCCTCAAAATATAGCAGTATTCCCGCTATTGTCGTTGTTCCAACCGTAACGCAGGTAACAATAAGCGCTGGAAGCCAAACGGTAAGAGCGGGCAATACCCTTCAATTTGCCGCTTCGGTAACAGGAACTTATGAACCTGCAAATACCGTAATATGGAGGGTAAGTTCAAATGCCGCAGGAACCGGAGTTGTTACGCCGGGGACATCTATCAATACTAATGGATTGCTTACGGTAGCAAAAAACGAATCTTTGCAGTCCCTGTACATTATAGCGACTTCTACAGTAGATACGACAAAATCCGGCGTTGTTTATGTTTCTGTAATTGTTCCTACTGTAAACAGCGTAACGGTAACTCCGGCAAACCAAACAGTTGCCGCCGGCGGCTATTTCCAGTTCACCGCTTCGATTGTGGGAACAAATAACCCCGACACTTCGGTAACATGGAAAGTAAGTTCAAATGCCGCCGGCACAGGAGCCGTTACATCTGGAACCAGCATTAACGCGAACGGACTGCTTGCGGTATCAGCTAATGAAAGCGCGAGGATTCTCTATATTTTTGCAACATCTGTATTTAACCCTGCGGCAGTAGGTAGTGTTTTTATCAATGTTACTCCTGCGCCTGTTGCTCAACCTAACCCGCCGGTAACTAATCCGCCTACTCCGCCAATAACTACTCCGCCTGTTACTCAGCCTAACCTGCCAGTAACTAATCCTCCGGGTAATCAGCCTAATCCACCGGTAATTACTCCACCGGCAAATCATCCGAACCAACCGGGAAATAATAATCCCAATAATCGACCGAACCAACCGGGAAATAATAATTCTAATAATCGACCGAACCAGCCGGGGAATAACAACTCTAACAACCGGTCGAACCAGCCGGAAAACAATCCTCCGGCTACTCAGCCGAACCAACCTATAACTACTCTTCCTGCTGTTATTCCACCCACAACGGTTACACCGCCTGAAACAACAACACCACCTGTTGTTAACACAACTCCAACGGTAACAAGCGTAACCGTCAGTCCTTCAAGTCATTCGACAAGGACCAACACTACCGTACAATTAAGCGCGTCAGTAACAGGAGCCAATAATCCCGCCAACACTGTAACATGGAGAGTTAGTTCAAATCCTGATGGTACGGGAGATATTGCGCCAAGAACTACCGTTAACGCTAACGGCTTGCTTACCGTAGCGCCAAACGAATGGTCAACAATCCTCTATGTTACCGCGACATCAACTGTTGATCCGACAAAATACGGTATGGCGGCAGTAACGATTACCAATAACAACAGTAATCAGGGATCGAATCAAGGGCGATAAACAGTACAGTTGTTCTGAAATTCCGGTTTCAGAACAACTTCCCTAAAAGCAATTAATACATATCGCTGGCGGCGACGATATCGCAATTTGTCCCCAAAATATTTCTTATAATTGTTTCACCTATTCTTTTTCTCTCTTTTACGGTTATTTTGGATAACAATCGAATCGTCTTGTTAACCTTTTCTTTTGGGACTTCTCTGTTTGTCCTTACAGATAAAAAAGGCATGTCAGGAAACGTGGTTCGCACCATGATTGTGATTGTGTGAAGGGGAGCTGTTAATTCAGTTTCCGCAAACAAAGTTCCATCAATACACTTGTTACCGGAAAAAATATGTTCTCCATTTACAACATCAACATTAATACGACAGCCAACAGGGCATGAGATACAAGTGATCTGTTTCATTATTCCTCCGTTTGAGAAACTAGATTTTGTTTCAATCTTGGCACCGGTGTTTTGCTTTATTTTTTAACAAATGTTATATATTTAAAATAAGAAAAAAACGCCCATCTGGGTATAAAATATTCGAAAAACCCCCATAAATAATTGACAAAAACAACAAAAAAATTATCATATCTATAAGCGGTTATAGGTACACTTGTAGGTTATTGTCAACCTATTCTAAGCAACTGTATCGCTATACACTAAAAATGAGGGCAACCGGAAAAAATGCCAAAACCATGATGCGAAAGGTAAAATTTGGATAACTGATGATTTTAGAGAGTATTATGGAATGGAGCTTCTTTAAGATACGCATATTGTCGTTATAATATTGATATAGGTAAGTTCTTTGCTCCTTTCTATCTTCCTCCGTGATTTTCTTCTCCTTTCTCCCTTTTTTCAACTTTTTTGCCTACTTTTTTTGTTTTTTTAACAAAAAGGCTGTATATTATTGGTAGGAAAGTTGTTTATAGAGATATAGGCTTATAAGGCAAATATAGGAGAAAAAGGGAAAATGAAGAAAACTGGCGCGTTTTTCACGTTTATCGCTCTTATTATAACTATCGCTTTACTATCAGGATGTGTTGGCTTTTCAACGTGGAACCCTGTAACCATCAAAATAGACGGTAATTTAGCAACGATAGTGGCAGGCGAAACCCTCAATTTTAGAGCGTCCGGTCAGTATATAATATGGGAAGTCAGCTCAAGCAGTGACGGCTCTCAACCTGCCGCAGACGGAACCTTCATCACCCAGCGCGGACTGCTTACAGCCGCCATTGATGAAGACGCGTTATTTCTTTACGTTACCGCAACATCCGCAAAAAACGGACGCTCCGATACAAAACGAATTAGAGTCGTAACCGTAGATGCGGTAAATATTATTCCTGCTCATCAATCAGTCGAGCTTGGCAGATCAACCCAATTCGTAGCGAGAGTTGAAGGATACAATTACCCCGAACATACCGTAATATGGAGAGTAAGCTCAAACGCCTCCGGTACAGGAGCCGTTGCATTTGGAACCAATATTAACGAGAACGGATTGCTTAGGGTAGCGTCTAATGAGAGGGCAACTGTTCTTTATGTTTTTGCAACATCTATAATAGACCTTAGGGTGTCCGGTAGCACTTTTATCACTGTGAGTCCTGTGTATGTTTCTCGGCATTACTCATCATCGACATTTTTCTTCTTTGCCGCTCCACATACAAGACCCCCGGCTAATCGTCCGCACCCAAATCCCCCGGTGAACCATCCAAATGATCGCCCTCACCCAAATCCGCCGGCGAACACTCCAAATGATCGCCCTCACCCAAATCCGCCGGCAAATCATCCCAATGATCGACCACATTCAAATCCTCCGGTAAACACTCCAAATGATCGCCCGCACTCAAATCCTCCGGCAAATCATCCAAATGATCGACCACATTCAAATCCTCCGGTAAACACTCCTAATGATCGACCGCATTCAAATCCTCCGGTGAACGCTCCTAATGATCGACCACATTCAAATCCTCCGGTGAACGCTCCTAATGATCGACCACATTCAAATCCTCCGGCGAACACTCCTAATGATCGACCACATTCAAATCCCCCGGTGAACGCTCCTAATGATCGACCTCACCCAAATCCTCCGGTGAACGCTCCTAATGATCGACCTCGTTCAGAACCCTCAGCGAACACTCAGGATAATCGACCTCGTTCAAATCCTCAGGTAAATACTCCATCTAATAATTCACGCCCGACCCCTCCGGCGAACACTCCGTCTAATAATAATCCATATTTAGAGCCGCCGGAAACTACTCCTACTCCATCACCGGCTCCGCCTCGTGAAACACCATCAGGCAGACAATCTCGACGATAATAAGCCTCTGCAGAGCGCAGACTGAAATTTTAACGGGGTAAGTCCAAGCTACCGCGAACCTCGGTCGATGGCGGTGTAGTATAATTATTTCCCTTACACTTGCCGACCGCAGGGAGGCATTAAATTTGTAATTTGTACAACGCTATGTATGGTGGTCTGCACTAGAAATGAAAATATTATTACTAGAAATGGAGATTCCGCCAAAATCAGGGAAGAGATAAACATCACTACTTCTCTTTCTACTATAGAAATAACGCAAAAGCCGGAACATATGTGTTAAGAGATGGACAGTGGAGTGCGGTAATCAGAGAATAAAAAACCTCCGTCGGTAAACGGAGGTTTTTCTCAGCCAATAATATTTTTACAGTCCAAGTAAGTAGCTGTTCAGCACATTTTCAAGATATTCCTGCTTACCGCTTGTTAAGCCTGTTTTGCCGTAACCGGCGTCGCTTCCAATCTTTGCAAGCTGATCCAGCGTGAGTTCGCCTTTGGAGAATTTCGCGCCGTCTCCTGATGAAAAAGACGCATAACGATCTTTCACGAAGTTGGGGATAACGCCATCGTCAATAATTCTCTGCGCGATTTGAAGACCAACAGCGAATACGTCCATGCCGCCGATGTGGGCAAGAAAGAGATCAGCAGGGTCAACGGAGTTTCTGCGAACCTTCGAGTCAAAGTTAAGACCGCCTGTGGTAAATCCGCCGATTTTCAAAATCGTGAACATTGCCATTGCGGCTTCATAATAGCTCGATGGGAACTGATCCGTGTCCCAGCCGTTTTGTACGTCGCCGCGGTTAGCGTCTACCGAGCCGAAGAATCCGGAGGTGGCGGCTGTCTCAAGTTCGTGCGCGAATTCGTGACCGGCAAGCTCAGCGTGGTTGGCTTCAATATTCATGCGGAAGTCTTTATCAAGACCGTGCTGGCGCAGGAAACCGATAACAGTTTCTGTATCAAAATCGTACTGATGTTTTGTCGGCTCCATCGGTTTTGGCTCAATATAGAACACACCTTTGAAACCTTGTTTGCGCGCATAGTCTCTTGCAATTGTAAGGAAGCGTGCGAGATTTTCTTTCTCTCTATGAAGATCGGTATTTAAGAGACTCATGTAGCCTTCGCGTCCGCCCCAGAAAGTGTAGCCTTCGCCGCACAGTTCGATGGTTGCGTCAATAGCGGCTTTTACCTGTGTTGCGGCTAACGCAACAACGCCAAACTCAGGATTGGTAGCCGCACCGTTCATAAAGCGCGGATTACTGAAAACATTCGCCGTTCCCCAAAGAAGTTTTACGCCTGTTTCAGCCTGAAGTTTTTTTGCTTTTGCAACTAACGTCATCAGGTTCTTTTCGCTCTCTGCAGGATTTGCGCCTTCGGGAGCTACGTCTCTGTCATGGAACGCGTAATATTCCGCGCCTATCTTTGTAAAAAATTCAAAAGCCGCGTCCATTTTGTTATCCGCCGCTTCCATTGGAGTTTTCGCGTCAACATTCCACGGGAAAATGTGAGTACCCGGACCAAACGGGTCTCCGCCGTCGCCGCAGAAACTGTGCCAGTAGGCAATTGCGAAACGAAGATGATCCTTCATCTTTTTTCCGCCGATAACTTTTTCGGCGTCATAATACTTGAACGCCAGAGGATTTTTGCTTTTCGCTCCCTCAAATTTAATTTTTTTAATTCCGGGGAAATATTCTTTTGCCCCTACGAAAAAATCCGCCATAACAACCTCCGTAATTATTTATATAGAGGGCTTAAAGCCCCAAGATACTTAGAATAAACCGCATACGCATCATTGTACAGTAACGCGCTCTTTCTGTCCGGTTTTACAGAAGCGCCTAACGCTACATGTTTGTCCGCAAGGTCTTCAATTAAACTCTTTTTACCCTCGCTATTTTCAAGACACCACAGCGCTTGAATCGCTCCACCCATTGCGGCGGCTTCGGAACCTGTCGGAATACGAACCGGAAGATTCATAACGTTAGCCGCAATGCTCTGCCAGAGTTTGCTTTTTGAACCGCCGCCTGTTAGCCGTATTTCTTTTGGTTTAAAGCCAAGTGAAATAAAACCGTCAAGACCGATTCTCATTCCAAAAATAGCTGATTCCAGTGCGGCGCGGGCGAGGTTTTTTCTGTTGAAGTTTGCCGCTGTAATCCCGTTGACGCTCGCTCTTCCGTTGGGAAGGTTCGGCGTTCTTTCACCGTTAAAGAAGGGCAATATCGAAATGCCGTCCGCTCCGACGGGAGATTTTCCGGCTTCCTCATCAAAAGCTTTTACATCCAGTCCCATTAATTTACGGAATTCTTCGCTCGCTACAGTACAGTTCATTGTGCAAAGAAGAGGAAGCCAGCCCCCCGATGAAGAACAAAAAGCGGCAAGATTTCCCGTTGGATCAATTACCGGCTTGTTAGAAAAACCAAAAAGAGTGCCTGATGTTCCAAGGCTCATTGTTAAAAATCCGTCTCGGACAGCTCCGGTTCCAATCGCGCTCATCATATTATCGCCGCCGCCTGAAGAGACAAGAGTCCCTTCGTTTAGACCGTATAAAGCCGCCGCCGCCTTGCTTACTTTTCCCGCTGTCTTTTCGGAAGTTGTCAGCGGCGGAAGAAATTTTTCCACATCGGCGGAAATGGATTTGCACACAGCGGATGACCACTTGCGCTCACGGACATCAAAAAGGGCAGTGCCTGACGCATCGCCGTATTCCGCCCAATACTCGCCTGTCAAAAGAAAGTTGATGTAATTGTGCGGTAGAAGAATGTGCTGTAATTTCGCGAACGCATTGGGCTTATGTTTTTTGAGCCATAAAACTTTAGGCGCAGTATATCCGGGACGCATTGGAAGCCCGGCTTTTTCTATCAATTTTTTCTCGCCGCCTGCGGCTTTAGTTAATTCTTCACATTCCGCGGCGGTCGAAGTATCGCACCAAAGTTTGACATTGTAGACAGGCTTTCCCTTTTCATCCAGAGGCACAAACCCGTGCTGTTGCCCCGAAACGCCTATAGCCGCTATGTTTTTTTTGACATTTTTATCGATTTTATCAAAACAAGTTTTTACGACCGCGTCATACCACTCGGTCTTTTGTTCCCTAGTGCCGTCATTTTGGGCAATAATATCCACCGGAGCCTGAGATTGGGCTATAATGGACTTTTTTTCATAGTCATAAACGACCACTTTACAACTCTGGGTTCCCAGATCGATTCCGCAAACAGTACGCATCTCTGTCCCTCCTGAGCTTCCTATTATAGCAGGTTGTTTTGGGCTTGTCTATTATACGAAGCCGCTTGGCGGTGATATGTCCGTTAGTCCTATCTGTCTCGGAAACCCAACTGTTCAAGGTCGATAAGCCCGTAAATGAGCGAAAAAATAACAATTTGAATGCGGTTTTTGAGTTTTATCCTGCACGGCTTGACGCTGTACATGCTTGGACGCGTGTCCTCCGTGGTTATCTCTTTCCTCACTTTCTTCCCTCTCCGTTACTTGGTACGCTATATCTAGTGTCTCCTGCAAGCAGAGGACACTAGACAATTTAGGTATCAGCTACCTTTGCGTTACCTTCATTTGCGTGTCCTGCAGACAATCAAGGCTCTTGCGGAAACGGTCAATGAAAGTAGGGGGCGTTTCGGACTTTAGTTCGCGCCGCCTGAAGAAAGGTTTGCAATAATGTGTTTTGCTAAATTTTCGTTTATCTCGTTATGACGGGGAATACGTTACTCTATTCCTGTCCGGGGGTTTTTATAAACGTCATGCTTTTTTCCGTGTTTAATAAACACACAGCCCTGTACTTTGAGCCGCCTCAGCAATTCGCCTTTTTTCATGCGGGGCTAAGGGTAAGGAGCCCTATTTTCCGTTCAGGTGTTATGCTGGGTTGTTCTTCCTGTTCCAGTTCATATAAATCAGCGAGCATTTCTTCCAATTCTTTAATACTTTTGCCTTGTGTCCAATGGCTGGGGTAATCGTTCAGGTATCCAAGAAACCAGCCATCCTTTTCCTGCCAATATGTATATTGCAATTCCATAAGGACCTCCGTATCAAGTATACAATAAACCGCTATTAAATGCCAGATATGCAAATGAAAAGGGGAAAAGTTATAAGTGATTAGTTGTTAGTGGTTAGTTTTTTTTGTTCATTATCCAAGCGTGGTGGCAACCCGTTACGATTGCTTACCACGCTTCTACCAACTACTCACTAACCACTAACAACTTCCCCCTATTGTTTCATCCACACGGGGCGCGCCGCTCAGGCTAAAGCCTTCGCGCCCTTTTCATCTTAGTCACGTTTTTTGTGCGCCACGCCGTTATTACCTTATTCATCCTCACGCTCCGCGTGCATACTTGGGCGAGCGCCGCTCAGGCTAAAGCCTTCGCGCATTTTTGGTCGCATTGACCTTCTTTAGCGCCACGCCGTGTAGACTTATTCATCCACACCGCTTGACGCGGTGCATGCTTGGGCGAGCACCGCTCGGGCTAAAGCCTTCGCGCATTGTTCATCGCGTTGACCTTCTTCAAATTCGGTATCAGTTACTTTTGCGTCTCCAGCGCGGTTTGCCACAAGGGTTTCCATTAGTTCCTAGACAGTTGCTATCGTTGCGCCGCCAGAGCCATTTGTTCTCGTATCAGGCTACCAAGAATTTCTTCCGGTTTTTTATGGGTTGTTTTTACTTTTTCAGCTAAGTATTCAGCGGTAGTATTATCTATACGTACCATTGGAATACGTATACGGGCTTTTGCAGGATCAACTTTTGGCGGATTATTGGTGTAATATTCATCAAGAGCAAAGGCTTCCTCCTCAGTCATCGTTTTCATAAATTCCTCCTAAATCTTCCAGCAAATGAAAGAAAATACTCCTGCATTTCATCGCATGAAATATACAAACATGATCTTCATATTCATTATACAGTATTTCAAGTAAATTTCCACCCCTATCAAACCCAATACGGATATATCTATTATCTGCATCAGTATCCTCAATCGGACCGTCATAATGCGGATTCATAAAAGCATGACGAATATCGGCTTCGTCTATTCTATGCCCAAAAGCCGATTCTTTGAAAACTATATTCATGTTAATATTTTACCAGACAAAAACAGCTTATGTAACCCTGCGTCTGACACCGCTTTTTCAATGAACAACGTTGCGTGTTCTACTATGCTATATCTAGTGTCCTCTGCAAGCAGAGGACACTAGACAAATTAGGTAGCTGCTACCGTTGCGCACACGGATTTATCCATACACACGCTATCGCGTGCGGTTATTGGGCGGGGCGCACCAGCCGGAAGCCCACGGCGATGTCACGGTTGTACGGGTTGATGAAGAACCGAAACGCCGACCGCGCGAGCGAAGCCGCGAAGTTATAGTAACCGCCGCGTACCACCCGGTCGGACCCAGAAGCCGCACCTGCGGGGTCTTCCGTAGGACTGCTTGAGTAATAACTTTCGTTATACCAGTCCCAGCACCATTCAAAAACGTTCCCGTGCATATCGTACAAGCCCCATTTATTTGCCGCCTTTTCTCCTACTCCGTGAGTTCTGTTGCCGTTACCGCTATACCACCCTAACTGGTTCACTGCCGTAGTATTGCTATAGTCCTGAGTTTCTCCATCGTTAAACGCCGTTTCCGTTCCCGCCCTGCAGGCGTATTCCCATTGCGCCTCGGTGGGTAGACGGTAGCCGTCGGAATCCCCTGCTATTCGCACGGCGTTCCATCTGGTATCAGAACCCGTGGGAACCGTCCCCCATGTCGCGGGATCGGCGCTCCATACGGCGGTATTTGCTTCTGTTTGCATTTCATACGCGGGGCTTAACTCCTCCAGCATACTCAGCTTGTTGCAGAATACCAAAGCGTCATACCAGCTTACCCGCTCCACCGGACGGTTGTCCGTGTTTGTTTCGGGGACAACAGGTGTCTTATAGTAACTGGGGTTACTCCCCATTACCGCCTCGTACTGCGCCTGCGTTACCTGATACTTGCCCATGTAAAAGCCTTTGGTCAGCGTTACCGAATGTTGGGTTTCGTTTGTTGCACGTCCCGGTTCGCTTTCGGGACTGCCCATGGTGAAGGTTCCGGCGTTTATCCAAACGCCCTGTGCGGAATTGGCAATTTCCCCCCGTGTTTCTTTGTGCGATGGGTCATGCGAGCAAACCCTTGTTTCTAGAACCGTAAGGGTGCGGGTGGTTGTCGTCCAGTTGCCGTAATCGTGTCCGAGGGCGGCGAGGGTATCGCCGTCTTTTTCTTCACCGCAGGTTGTACACTTTAATTTTCCACTGCCCGGCGTGGTACAGGTGGGCGCAACTCCGCCGTCTATGGCTTGCCAGTCGTGGGTGTGTCCGCCATTGCCGCCGCCATCGCAGGCGGCAAAGCCGATTACGATTGCCGTTACCAGAACGGCAACTCCCAAAAATTTGATTTTTTTCTTCATACTAAAAAACTCCTTATTTATAGTAATAATTAAAAATTTTGGCAGAACTTTGTGCAGATTGCTATAGTTCTTTGGTATGATTTTGATCAAAAAGGGGTCATACTTTGGTATGATTTTGCATTTTTTGGGGAAAAAGCGCCCCGAGTTTCAGAAAGTTATGTAAGCAAAAACGGAGTAAAGGCAGACCTTCTCCCCCCAGCCGGTAGTTCCAAGTATTACTTCTCATTTTCTATTTATGCCTTCTTTGTGGTTGTGCAAAAAATCATTCGGTATATAATTAAACAGGAACAAAAAATGACCGAAACTGAACACGATCAAAACCTCATGCTTGTATATGCGGTTGAGGGGTATTCCCAACGGCACAATCTCCCTGAAAAAGATACCATATCCCTTTTCCGAAAACATGGGATAAATCAGTTGCTCCGTAAAAACTATAAAGCGCTCCATACCCAAGATTTGGACGAAAGCATATCATTTGCTGAGGATGTTTTGGCATGGAAACAAGGTTAATTTTATACCACGGTTCAAACCAAAACTTTGATACGGTTGACCTTTCAAAGTCAAAAGACAGACGCGATTTTGGCAGGGGGTTTTGGGGTTGTTAATCGTGATTTGACATATTTTTGATATTATAGTACGATTAATATATCTGACTAGCCCGAGAATCAGCGCCAGGGGTCGCATTGGCAACAATGCGGCGTATTGACTGCGCCGTTACCAAGTCAGAAACCGCTTTGGCATCCCCAGAGCGGTTTTTTATTCGTGGCGAGGGTTTAATACCCCGCCCTTTAGGGCGCTTAATAAGGTATTAAACCCGAGTCCAATACCTTATAAGAACAACATACCTCGTCCCTTTAGGGCGAGGTTGTTGATTGTTCATAAAGTCTTTTCGAGTTATCAGCCCTGTTTTAACATCGTAAAAATCACTGTCTTCCGATGGTGTTAATTCAACATAGAGCATCACATCATTTTTGCCTTTTTTATATAGAATGAGTCGTGAACCTCTCCCGGCATAGATAGAATGGAAATTTTTTGCGACATCTTGAACCAGATCACGGGCGTTTTCATAGCCATTATCTCGAAGTTGTTGAAGGCGGTCAGGACGTTCAATATGTTTTTCTCCATAATTGTCCTTTTCACCTTCCTGTTTTCCCATTCGTAGCCTAATTTTTCCGGCTTGCCTCCGTATTTCTTTTGCTATTTCAGGCGTAATTTCCCCAAAATCTTTGCTTCCATTACTGGTAAGAACGAATTCGCCGTCATACCTAACAGGATTTTGCTTTTTTTTGCAATTCATCTTCTTACCCCCAAAAATCTGCATGGACGATTTTACTTTGCACATGCTTGTCTAACTTTTTCAAAAAGCTATACATATATGGGATGAAGATGCCGTGGCGCTTGCCCGAAAATGAAAAAAATTGAAATATTTCATGGCAAGTTCGAAGCGCTAACTAACGCTATTGTCAAAATTTCCGTTTTTCCCTATAATTCACCTACTATCTATTGAAAGGAAATCCCATGGCAAAGAAAGGAAAAGTCATTATCGACCGTGAGTTGTGTAAAGGGTGTATGCTCTGCATCCGAGCATGTCCGGTTAAAGTATTGTCTGCTGATACCGAGATGAATGCTTCGGGTTCATATCCGTCAAAGGCTGTGAATGTCGAAAAATGTATCGCATGCGGTAACTGTTATGAAGTGTGTCCCGATGTCTGCATCGAAGTCTACGATATTGGAGAATAAAATGAGCGAAAAAGTCTTAATGAAAGGAAACGATGCTATTGCTGAGGCGGCAATAAGAGCCGGTTGCGGTGCGTACTTTGGTTACCCTATAACCCCACAGAATGAATTAATTGCCTATATGGCAAAGCACATGCTCGATCGCGGACGGATTTTTATTCAGGCGGAGAGCGAAATTGCGGCTATCAATATGGTTTACGGAGCGTCTTGCGCCGGAATGCGCGCTATGACCAGTTCTTCAAGCCCCGGAATAAGCCTTAAACAGGAAGGCATTTCCTATGCCGCAGGAGCGGACGTTCCTCTCGTGGTTGTCAATATAAACCGTGGAGGTCCGGGGCTTGGAAATATAGCCCCTGCGCAGAGCGATTATTTTCAATCCACTCGTGGCGGCGGTCATGGCGACTACAAGTGCATAGTGCTTGCGCCAAAAAGTGTGCAGGAATGCGCCGATCATACCTACCTCGCTTTTGATCTGGCTGACAAATATCGAATGCCCGCTATCATCCTCGCCGACGGAATAATCGGTCAAATGATAGAAGGAGTCGCTTTGCCGCCTGAAAGGGAATCTCCAAAACGTGATTGGACGGTCGGCGGCATGAAAGGTAGAAAAGCACGTCATATCACTTCGATAGAATTAGTCCCCGAAAAACTGGAAGCCCAAACAAGAGAGCGCTTTGTCCGTTACGAGACCGTAAAAGCGGCTGAAACTCGCTATGAAGAGACTGATTGCGCAAATGCCGACCTTGTGTTGGTCGCTTTCGGAACCAGCGCGAGAGTTTGCCTTGGAGCGAAAAAACTTGCCCAAAAAGAGGGAATTAAACTCGGTATTTTTAGACCAATTACCCTCTGGCCATTCCCTTATGACGCACTCGGAAAAGTTGCGGCTAACGGCAAGCCGCTTTTATCAGTGGAACTGTCATTTGGACAGTTAATTGAAGATGTGAAACTTTCAGCTTACGGCGCGGGCGCAAAAGCTGATATTCATCTTTTAAGTCATGCTTGCGGCGTAATCACGACAGAAGAAGAAGTTTTCGCCAAAGCAAAGGAAATATTAAAAAAATGAAAAAATTATACGGATATCCTGAAAGTTTGACAAAGGTGCAGACCAAATACTGCGGCGGCTGTGGACACGGAGTAATTCACAGAATTATTACCAATATAATAGATGAAATGGGCATTAGGGAAAAAACGATCATAACAAACCCTGTCGGTTGCGCTATTTGGGCGGATTTGTACTTTGATTTTGATTCGGTACAGCCGCCGCACGGACGGACGCCTGCCGCCGCGACCGGAATAAAAAGGGTTCACCCCGATCACCTTGTGATTTGTTATCAGGGAGACGGCGATATGGCGGCGATTGGGACGGCGGAAATGATTCATGCGGCGAACCGCGGCGAAAAGTTTACAACGATTTTCGTGAACAACGCTATTTACGGCATGACCGGCGGACAGATGGCTCCAACGACCCTCCTTGGGCAAAAAGCGACAACCGCCCCCTATGGACGTGATGCCGACACTGCCGGAATGGGCTACCCAATAAAGGTTTCCGAGCTTATTGCTACTTTGTCCGGGACAAGGTATATCGCCAGGGGAGCGGTCAATAATGCCGTAAATATCCGCAAAACCAAGCAGTACATAAAAAAAGCGTTTGAGGCGCAGATGGCAGGAATTGGCAATACAATGGTAGAAATCCTCTCACCCTGTCCCACCAACTGGACAATGGACCCCGTAAAAGCGGTAGAATGGCTGGAAAATAATATGATTCCCGTCTATCCGCTGGGAGAAATAAAAAATACGCTTGCCTCCGAAGGAGTTTCCAAATGACAGAAAAATCGTTTTTTGCCGGATTCGGCGGACAAGGAATCATCTCTTTGGGACAACTTTGGGTCTATTTTGGCATGCAGGAAGGGAAAAATGTAACATTTTTCCCATTTTATGGCGCGGAAAAGCGCGGCGGCATTGCCAGAGCAAGCGTAATTGTCTCCGATGAAGAGATTGCAAGCCCTCTTGTAACAATTCCCGACTCAGCTTTGGTTATGAACACGGATTCCCTCCCTCTTTGCGAGAAAATTGTCAAAGAAAATGGCTTAATAGTGCTAAATTCGACCCTTGTAAAGGAAAACCCCAAGAGAAACGACCTAAAAGTCGTAAAAATCGAGGCTTCCGGCATCGCCGAACAGATTGGAAACCTCCTTTTTGCCAATATGGTAGCTCTTGGAGCAATGGCAAAGCTAACGAATGCCCTAACTTTGACCGATATTGAAGGTATCTTGAAGAAGTTCTTTCCGACGGACAAGCATCAATTTATCCCGATGAATATAAAAGCTATTAAATCGGGGTATGATTCTGTGTAATTACACAGAAAGTGAACAAATTTAAACAATTTTTGTTGACAACTGTAATATTGTCTTGTAAAATGAAAGGATATGGTCGCAGGAGTGTAAATGGCATCAGTACATGAATATAAGCGTTTGGAAAATAAGCTTGTCCAAAAGGTGAAAAACACCGCCGGAACCGCCGCTGGTTATGTTGGCAGTGTTTTTACAGCTATTGGAAGGTTCTTAACCAGACGTTATACAATTGTTTTTGTCCCTCATTCAGAAAAGAGAGTTTATAATCTCCATGTAACAATATTGTCAGTTTGCTGTTTCCTGCTTGTAGTTTCCGGTATTATCGGAGCATTTTTATGGTATGGCGCATCGTACAGCAGTACTATGTACGCTATGGCAAACAAGGACGGAACGTTAAAAAATACTCAGGCGTCGCTTGACCAATTGCGTGATGAAAGCGCTAACGTCGTTAGAGAAGCCCGAAAGCTTGAAATAGCATTTACTAACGTTCTTTCTGCGCTTGGAATAAATAACAACAATACACTCTCTCAAAATACTTCCGGTGATTTAAGTGCGTTTTTGGGTACGCAAAAAACACCGGAAGGCAATTTGCCGGAAATAGATGATTTCAGAAAGATCGCTGACTTCCTTGCAAAGGCATCACCGGTAATGACGGATATTGCCGCTACTCTGGATACGCAGGGAGCTCTTTTGACTGAAATTCCAAGCATCTGGCCTATCAGGGGCGGAATCGGACATATCACCATGTTCTTTGGACAGAATATTCACCCAATTTACGGTCAGCATTATATTCATAGAGGTATCGATATTTCTACTAACCGTTACGGCGATCCCATTGTAGCGACTGCGGACGGGACGGTAGTAACCGCCGAATACACTTACGATTACGGCAATTATATCATTGTCAGGCACAAGCACGGTTATTTTACACGTTATGCGCACATGCAGAGTTTCAGGGCAAGCGTCGGTCAGCGTGTTCAGCAGAATGAAGTAATTGGCTATATCGGAAACACCGGTATTTCTACAGGTCCCCATGTTCATTATGAAGTTTCAATAGGCTCTGACGTTGTTGATCCATACAGATACCTCACTATTCGTAACAGTCTCGCCAGACAGGGGACGCTGACAGTCAATGCCTCAAGATAATGATTATTCAATCAATACAATAATAGGTCCCAATACAAATTTAGCCGGCGATATTGAAGCCGGTGGTTTTACCCGTATCGACGGCAGTATTCGCGGTGATGTAAAAGCGAGGGGCAGAGTGGTAATTGGGGAACGCGCCCGGATGAAGGGTAATGTATCAGGGACAAATATTACAGTTGGCGGAGTAGTATGCGGAAACATTATCGCGGACGGGCACATGGTTATTCTTTCTACCGCTATTGTTATAGGTGATATTATTACGCGCAGAATTCAAGCTGATGATGGTTGTTTTATCAACGGCATGGTAGCCGTATGCTCCACTGATGAGCGATGGACAAAAACAATGTCAGAACACAAGGACGCGCAGGGTATCAAATCGGCATTGCCTGTCTTCAATAAAACTTATGGCTAAAGTAGATGTAACAGACACTTCTTTCTACATGAATCCTGCGGCTTATACGCATGTAAAAGACGAAAAAAAACCCAAAGGCGTACGCCGGGGCGAAAAAACAGAGTTTTCCCATTTATTTGATAATCTCCGAGCCAAAACAGCGGACGAACTTGGACCATTGCAAAACCTTTCGGCATCTGACGAAGCGGTGGATATGCTAATGGATGAAGTCCGCGATGCCGGAGACATTTTGAAAGATCGCCCCTATGCCGGTGAAATCATGCGTTACAAACAAGCCGTACGCAATTTTATCAATTATGTGGTGCAGAATTGCTATTCTAAAGATGATGAGGAAGGTCTTCCAAATAAATTAAAACCGTCTTTCAGGGGGCGGCGCACCGGTCCGCAGGCGATGGACGCGAATCATTATGTTAAGATACAGGTTATTGATAAAAAACTTGAGGATTTGGCGGCAATGCTTCTTTCCAGCCAGCGCCGTCAAATGGAGCTGGTTTCACGTCTTGAGGAACTCAAGGGTCTTTTGATAGACTTATTACAGTAGGTTAATATGAGCAATTATAACGAGTACGATAATATAGAAGACGATGATATTTCCGCTCTTGAGGACGATCACAGAGAGCAGGATATAATTACCGGAGATGCCGCCGGAATTAATTCAATCGCGCCGGACACCCCAGTTTACAGACTGCGGCTTATTTATTCCCATGAAACATTTCCTGCCGTTTACAGAGAAGATAGTTTAACCGCGAATTCAATGGTTATAGTGCCGACACGTTACGGACGCGATTTGGCGCAGGTAATCGGTTCTATTCACGGAAAACTTCCGCCTGCTTCAGAAATTGCGTGGATTGTGCGGACAGCGACTCAGGAAGATTTGGATAAAACGTGCAAGAACCACAAGCTGGAAAAAGAAGCGTTTGAAATCTGCAAGAAAAAAATTGAAAATCATAAACTAGAAATGAAGCTGGTTTTAGTTCATTATCTTTTAGAAGAGCCAAAAATACTGTTTTTCTTTACTGCGGAAAACAGGGTGGACTTCCGCGAACTTGTAAAAGATTTGGTAAGCGTCTTTAAAATGAGGATTGAACTGCGTCAGATTGGCGTGCGCGATGAAGCGAGAGTAGTTGGCGGGCTTGGAGTCTGTGGGCGCGGTTATTGCTGTCATTGTGTTTCCGATAAATTAAAACCGGTTTCGATTAAAATGGCAAAAGATCAAAAACTCTCTCTTAATTCCGTAAAAATTTCCGGTCCCTGCGGACGTTTGCTTTGCTGTCTCTTTTACGAATATGGTTTTTACTGTGAACAACAGCGCAATCTTCCGCAGGAAGGAATGCGTATCACTTACAACAACGAATCATGGAGAGTTACGGAAGTTAATCCCATTGCCGAACAGGTAAAACTAACCGCAGATGACGGACGCGTTATGTCACTCGAAGCCTCTCAGTTTGAGCGCACCGATAATTATTGGCATATTAAATAGTTTCAAACAGGAGGGAAAGATGTACAAATTCAGGCGAATGAGTATAAGTGATTACAATGAAGTGATAAATTTATGGAAAAATACCGACGGCATAGGTTTAAGCGGAAATGATGAATCGAAAAAATCAATTAAAAAATTTTTAAGGCATAATCCTAAAACTTGTTTTGTCGCGACAATAGACGATGAGGAAATTATTGGTACTATAATGGCTGGAGATGACGGAAGGCGGGGCAATATTTATCATTTAATGGTAAAACATGAACATAGAAAGAACGGAATAGGAAAAGACTTATTGGAAAGGGCGGAAAAAGCTCTAAAAAAAGACGGTGTCAGGAAAATATTTTTGGTAGTCTTTAAATCAAACGAAGTGGGAAACAAGTTTTGGAAAAAGAACGGATACGATTTAAGAGACGACTTGAATTACTTGAATAAAGTAATTGATGATTAATATTTCTATTTTATGGATGAAAGCAAGAATTTAAATAAAGAATCATACAATAAAATTGCAGAACAATGGGCGGAGGATCGGAGCAGAATATCCGTCAGTAAACTTGTTGTTGATTTTTCGCAAAAAATAAAACAAAACGGAAATATTTTGGACATTGGATGCGGAACAGGTTATCCGATAGCAAAATATCTTTGCGATAAAGGTTTTTTTGTTACAGGAATTGATATATCTGAAAACATGCTGAAAAAAGCCGGTGAGCAGGAGATCAACAACCCCGCCGCAGAGCAGCGGGGTATGTTGTTCTCAAGAGGTATTGGACTCGGGTTTAATACCTTTATAACCGCCCCAGAGGGGAGGGGTATTAAACCCTCGCCACGAATAAAAAACGCGAATTTTTATTTATGCGATTTTTTTGAATTTGAGCCTATTGAAAAATACGACGGAATAATAGCCTTTGATTCATTTTTTCATTTTCCCAAAGAAAAGCAGGAGGGAATTTATAAAAAAGTATCAGATTGGCTGAACATAGACGGATATTTGCTATTTACGCACGGTAAGGAAGAGGGCGAAACTAAAGGCAGTATGTTCGGAGAAACTTTTTATTATAGCGCTCTTAATACGGAAAAAGTTCACGAACTGCTTTTACAAAACGGTTTTGAAATAGAATTATCAATTGAAAATTATAAAGAAAATGATACGGAGAGGGATTTGGTAATAGTTGCGAAGAAAAGGAGATGAATTGTGATAAATGTAGCGAAGGTTTGGAATGATAAACAAAAGGACCTTAAACTGTGGATGGCTAGCGAAAAAACTTTTATCAAAGGGAAAAACTTATTATTTGAAATGCACAGTTTATTGCATGACAAAAAGGTATACAAAACCAATGTCGAAACATTTTATGACAATTTATGGGAAAATCTGAATGAAAAAACCTGCAAAGTAATTTCCGCTAAAGAAACCTCGATTCTTTGGGACTTATGGCATATAACAAGAATAGAGGACATTATTTCCAATATTTTAATCGGAAATAAAAAAACGGTATTCAATACAGAGATTCGGTCAAAATTGAATATTAAAATAACCGATACAGGAAACGCGATGACCTATTCAGATATAGAATTATTCAATAAAAATATAAACATAAAATCACTAAAAGATTATAGGTTAAAAGTCGGTAAATCAACGAAAAAGATAATAGAATCTCTTGAATATAATGATATGAAAATAAAAGTAAAACCGGAACAGCTTGAAAAAATAAAACAAAACGGCGGTGTAGTGAATAACCCAAAATCGCTTTGGTTACTGGATTTCTGGGGAAAGAAGAATATTCTTGGTCTAATAATGATGCCGATAACAAGGCATCAAATAGTACACCTGAATGATTGCTTTAAAATTAAGGAAAAAAACAAATTAGTTTAAGAGGGAGATAAAAATGCATATAGAAACAAACAGGTTGATAATACGGGACTTAGTAAATGAAGACGCACAGGCATTATACGACATAAAATATGACGCTCAGGTTCATTTATATATACCCGATTATATAAAACCCAACGCGACAATGGAGGATATTCGTTCAGCTATATCCTATTGTATTAGCGTTAAAGATACGGGTAATTTTGAGAGAGAAGTATTTTATCCGGTTATTCTAAAATCGACAGGGGCAATAATCGGTACTATCACAGTATCAAAATTAACGTTTTTATACGAAATACAAATTGGCTGGCAGATTTGCGTTGAATACACAAATAACGGCTACGCTTCCGAAGCAGGTAAAGCGGTCTCTGATGAAATACTGAACAAATTTAATATAGATTATTTGGCAGTTGTTATGAATACCGATAACCCTGCTTCTTTTAGAAGCGCGATAAAAAGCGGATTTAAGTTTTTTGAAAAGAGAATAGGGTATGATTATTTTTATGGCGATATAGACACGACAAATTTTCAAGCTCTAAGTAAATATATGGAAGCAAAGCAAAACGGAATTGAATCCCCATATTTTTATTTTCGCAAATTTAATCCTAAATCAAAAATCACTGCTCAGTTTTACGGTGATGTAAAATATGAGGGAAGATTTGCGTAAGCTCTTTTCTGCCTAAATTAAGACGACCGTATTTTTGATACTTATTCTGTTTTTCCCTCTGGTGGTTTGGCTATGAATTTAGAATACACAAGGACAAGAAGGGAGCCCAAAACCAGCACTACCGCACTGTTAAAACCGGCGGCGGCAAAACTCTGAAGGCTTACTTTTTCAAAAGCCTCCTTATAAATGATCATGTCCAGTGTTCGCGCGAGGAATACCCAGACCAGTACATTGGCGGCAATCTGAATGCCATTAAACGTAAGACACTCTTTGAGACCGAAGCTACCCTCGTTAATTTTGTAAGATTTCCAGAACCAGCCGATTGCGCCGCCGAAAATGGCGGAAGATATGACCCAGCTCCACCAGATTCTTGCGTCCCCGGAGGAGTCGATCAAAACATAAGATAAGTCAGTCAAAGCGTGTCCGATAAGCCCGATTAAAAATCCGGCGATAGGTCCGAAAATTGCTGAAAATGCCGCAAGTATCGCAATGCCAAAATTTATGTAAGTATCAGCAACCCCTGTAGGAATTGACGCAAAGAGCATCAACACAAATGTAAGCGTCGCGCCTATGACGATGGCAATTGCCATTTTAACTAAAAACCTCGTATTTCCCATTTTCTCACCCCCGGGAATGAACTTTAGACTTATTTTAACATATATGATACAATAATACTATCATTCAAATAGGGGGTGAGGGATGGCTTCTGACGATGGGAATGGATTCGCGAAAGCTACCGGGCTAAAGCTCATAATGGGGCTGTTTTTTGTCTCCTCGCTGATACTGCTCTTTGTTTCAGAGTTTGCGAACAGGCAGACAACTCGCTTGGCGGACATGATCACGGAATTAACACAGAGCCATTTGATAGTTTCGGCACGGGCGCTTTCGTCATTGATAAGCGTTGAAGAGTTGGATCGCTATCATACAATCGAAGATACGCAAACCCCGGAATATGGGAAAATAAGAGAGCGGCTCATCAAATTCGCCGAAGAGTATAATGTCCTCTATGCATACTACTGGCGGGAGTATGGTGATGGGAGACTTCAATATATTGTTGATAACGACTTGGAGTTGGAAACTCAAGTTAACCCCGGATATTTTTTAAACATTGAGGAAGTTGTTGAACGTCATGCTTTGCAAGGAGTTACAGGCGCGACGGATTTGGGGAACTATACCCCTGCATGGAAAGGGCTTATCACCGGTTACGCTCCGGTATATGACAGTGAAGGAAATTTCTACTGTGTCGCCGGTGTGGATGCCAGCGATGCTTTCATTATGAGCAAGCACGAAGAATCAAGGAAACTGACAATTCTCCAGCTCATCACTTTGCCGATTTCAATACTTTTCGCTATTATCAATATGTTGCTCTACCGCCGCAAAGCTATACAAATCGAAGACGCCCATATCAAACTTCAATACTTTAATAACAATCTGCGGCGGGCATTTTCTACCTATCTGTCGGAAGAAGTTGTAGAGGAAATTGTAACCGATCCTACCCGGCTTCAGCTTGGCGGCGTAAAACGGAACATGACCGCCATTTTTACCGATGTCATGAATTTTACCCGCATTGCCGAATCGCTGGCTCCGGAACAGTTGGTGGATTTGCTCAATTATTACCTTTCCAGCATGAGCGATATTGTTCTGGAACAAAAAGGGACGATTGACAAATACGAGGGCGATGCCATTATGGCGTTCTTCGGCGCTCCCCTGGATATACCCGATCATGCCCTGCGAGCCTGTGTTGCCGCAATTAAAATAAAGCGGTTGGAAATAGAAGTCAACAAACATATTATGGAAAAGGGAATAAGCCCTTCCCCCCTGCTTACCCGCATAGGAATCAACTCCGGCGAGATGGTCGTGGGAAACATGGGAACGCAGAAAAAGATGAACTACACGATTATCAGCAATGCGGTGAATATGGCTTCCCGGCTTGAAGGGGTTAATAAACAATACGGAACCTGGATACTCGCTTCGGAAATGGTGGTAAGGGAAACCGATGATAAACTACTTGCCCGGCGGCTTGATAAGATCAGGGTTGTGGGGATACAGGAAGCGGTGCGCGTCTATGAATTACTGGAAACAAAGGCGGACGCTTCAGTGGCTTTGCACGAGCAAGTGGCCCTTTTCCATAAAGCTATGGATCTTTTTGAGGCGCGCAACTGGCAGGACGCGGAAAATACTTTCAGGCAGGTTCTGACCATAGTACCCAGGGATGGCCCTTCTTTGTTCTTTGCCAATCGTTGCCGCCAGTACCGGAACTATCCCCCTCCAAAAGATTGGGACGGCGTCTTTAATCTGACGGAGAAATAGGCTTGTCCACAGACTCAAAGTAGCCCCGCCAGGCACGCTCGATGCCGGAAAGGGTTTCTTCCCGGTTGAGCAGGTTTTTTACATGGTTTCCCCACTTCAAATTGTCACAAAAAAAGCCAAAAAAGCGCCGCGCCCGGGAGATGTGGAATTCGGGGGGTTGCCAACGCCCCAAAAGCTCTAAAAACCGCACCCCCGTTTCTAGAATGGGGAGTGGGGGGGCGGCAATGCCGCTGGCTTGGGCGAAAATCCAGGGGTGGCGGACGGCGGCACGGCCTACCATAACGGCGTCACAGCCACCCTGAGCGCGGACAATCAGCTCTTTGGCGTTAGAGATGTCGCCGTTTCCCGCCACGGGGATACGCAGTTCCTGTCGTAAAGCGCCTACATAGTTCCACCGGGCAAGCCGTTTGAACTTTTCTTTGGCGGTTCGGGGGTGCAAAATGATTAAATCTACCCCTTCTTCCTCCAAACGGTGGCAAAAACGAACCAAATATTCCATATCATCGGTAAAACCTATGCGAATTTTTGCGCTTAATCGCTGATTTACCACCCTTCTGACCTCTTTTACCAGCTCCCCGGCCCTATCAATTGAGGTCATCCAGGCGATTCCGGCCCCTGTTTTGCGGATTAGGGGGGCACAACAGCCCATATTAAGGTCGATTCCCCTACATTCTAGCCTGTCGAGCAGGGCGGCGGCCCGGGAAATTTGCCCAATATCGGCCCCAACCAGTTGGTAAACCACCTTTTCGGGGCAGGGACCGCCGTCAAGATACCAACGTTCAAAGGGCCCCCCTGCCAAAAGGGCGGCGGCGCTTATCATTTCGGTAAAATACTCATCACACCCCCCAAAAACCTCTATAAGCTCCCGAAGAGCCCGGTGGCTTATTTCGGCCATTGGAGCCATAATAAAAGGAACTTTCATATTATCTCCCAGATAGCGATTTCCCCCCTTGACTTCTTTTAGTATATAGCATATATTATAGTTATATTGAGGAGAGGAGCGTTCGATGGTAGCAAAGAGTGATATGCCCAACATTAACGAGAAAGCAGCCGAAGGGATTAAGCCGGAGGGCGTCCCATACCGGGTTCTCGTGGTTGACGATTCTATGTTTATTGCAAAACAGCTTGGTCAAATTTTCACTTCCGAAGGTTTTGATGTTGCGGCGACTGCCGCCGATGGGGCACAAGGACTTGAAAAATACAAGGAACAACATCCAAACGTAGATTTGGTCACCATGGATATTACCATGCCGGTAATGGATGGGGTTACTGCGCTTGAGAAAATTCTTGAATTTGACAAAAACGCAAATGTCATTATGGTCAGTGCCTTGGGAAAAGAAGATGTGGTTAAAAAGTGTCTGTTAATGGGCGCGAAGAGCTACATAGTGAAGCCCCTTGATCGGAAGAAGGTACTTGAGCGGGTTGTTTCCGTACTTAAACGCTAGCTTGTTTTCTTGTGATTGTTATGAAGGCTCAATGTATCTCGGAAGGAATTTATTGTCTTCATGCGGATATAAATACAGAGGATCTATTTGAAGGTATCTGGCCTATACCAAAAGGCGTTTCCTTAAATTCCTATATCGTTCAAGGTAAAAAAACAGCGCTTATCGATCTTGTCCGTGACTGGGCAAACGCCCCCCACCAGTTTGAAGATTGTCTCGCTTCCATTGGCTTATCATTTTCGCAGATTGACTATCTTGTCTTAAATCATCTGGAGCCGGATCATACCGGCTGGCTGAGGGAATTCAGACAGCAGAATCCCGGTGTCCAAATTTTTGCCACGCAAAAAGGCTGTAACCTGTTAAAAAGTTTTTATAAAATTGAGGATGGCCTGAATCCGGTAAAGGACGGGGACACCCTAGACCTGGGCGGCAGGGTTTTGACTTTTTTTGAAACGCCCAATATCCACTGGCCGGAAACTATGATGAGTTGGGAAGCAGATTCCGGCGTTTTATTTTCCTGCGACGC
>JAIRUQ010000116.1 GCA_031254315.1 Treponema sp. | reverse complement strand
GCTGGCGCTCCAGCGGCCTCCCCCTAATCTTCGAAGGCACCACCATCAGCAAAGCCAAGCCGGCGTATTACAAAGTGATCGGCGCATTGGAATAGTGGCTAGCGGTTAGTGGTTAGTGGTTAGTGATTAGTTTCTTGTTTGATATCTGTGCGTCTTGGCAACTTGCTTAGATTACGAACAACGAACTAATCACTACTCACTAACAACTACAAACTACTATATCGACTCCCCGCTTGCAAAGTTTTCCCCTTAACAATGGCGAGTTCGCTTACCGTCATTATCCAAAAGCCTTTTTCCCGCAGGCCGCTGATTATGTCCGGCAGAACCGCCATGGTGTTGCCCTGCGAGGTGTTGTTTTCGTGCAGGATAATAATACAGCCGTCATAGGGGTTGGCAAGAACGCTGTTTTTTATCGAAGTGGAATTGCCGGGCCAGTCGTTATGGGTACTGCCGTCAATAAGTGCCATGCCTTTTGCGGCGCATACCTGGCTTAAATTGGCTCCGTGGTTCAGGTTGGGCGCGCGGAACAAAACCGGGTCTTTTCCGCTTATTCGTTTTATTTCCGCCGAAGTGGCGTCAAGGTTTTCGCTAATGCTTTCAGGCGCGGAACCGCCCAGAGAATCGTATCCGTTGGAATGGTTGCCTAATTCGTGTCCTGCGTCAAAAATCGCCTGGGCGGCGGCGCTGTTATTGCGGACATTCTGCCCGATTACAAAAAAGGTCGCCTTTACCTTCGCGCTTTTGAGCGTTTCCAGCAGGGCCGCAGTCCCGCCCGCATTGGAGGAAGGGCAGGGGCCGTCATCAAAACTCAGGGCAAGGTATTTGTTTGGCTTTTCGCGGTAGCCGTACTCCTGCCAATGGTCGCTGATATAACCCTCAATGCCCGCTTTGGTGCCAATGTCATACACTTCATTACCTTCTTTGCCGCCGGAACCGTCGCATCTCGCCGCCATAAACAAAAGCGACGGGATAATAAATGCCGCCAATAGTTTTTCATTATAGCTAATCATGCGAGCATCTTAAGGTGCCAAAGGGCATATTGTATAGGTGAATCATACTATACTTAGTATGATATTTAATGATAGGATATAGTAATTATGCCTGAGGCTAACATAGTAAAAATCATGATAGTCGAGGATCATCCGCTGTTCAGCAAAGGGCTTTCCGCGCTTATTGCCAGCAAGCCGGAATATTGCGTGGTCGGTGAGGCGGTAAATATAGCCGAGGCAATGCACATAGCCAAAAACAACAAACCGGCCCTTGCCATGGTGGATATTAACCTGGGACCGGACAGCGGTTTGGAACTCATTCCCCGCTTAAAATCCCAGTACCCGGAAATGTCAATTCTGGTTCTGTCCATGCACGACGAACGCTACTATTCCGAACGGGTTCTTCGTTTGGGCGCACGGGGCTACATTATGAAGACCGAATCGCCCCAAAAGGTACTGGACGCGATAAAAACCGTCATTTCGGGAAAAGTGTATCTAAGCGATACCGAGCGGGAACGTATTCTGGAGGCCATGACCGGGGAAAACATGAAGGGGGTAAAGGATTTGTCCCTTTCAATACGAAAACTTTCGACCCGTGAACTTCAAATTTTTTCCAGTATTGGCAAGGGACTGGGAACCATTGAAATCTCCAATAAATACAACCTGAGCACTAAAACCATTGATACCCACAAAGAACATATCAAAATAAAGCTTCACTGCAATTCTACCCAGGATCTGCGCCAACTGGCCATAGAATGGGCCAGTCACCCAGGGGTACTATTATAGGAAGGCAGGGAAAATACCTGTTGACTTGCATCATTGTTCTGCCTTATACTGAGGCAAACTCTACCTTTTCTGGAAGGAGGAAAAAGTGAAGCGTACCTTTTCTTGGGCAGGATTATGCCTTTGCATCTGCGCCGTTCTGGTGCTTTTTGCCGCTTGCGGGAAGAAAGGCCAGACCTCGCGTGACTTTAAGGATACCGATCCGAATTCTAAGATCAATATTTCGATCTATTCCATGGCCGGTCACGCCCAGCCGCCCGCAGACAACAGAATTTACAAGTGGATGGCGGATAACCTCAATGTTACCTTTACCTGGGATATTCTGGTAGGTGATAAAGACCAAAAAATCGGCGTCATGATCGCCGGCGGTGAGTATCCCGATCTACTCCATGTGGACAGTACAAAATTCTATGAAGGTGGCGCCCTGCTTCCCCTGGATGATCTCATTGACAAATACGCCCCCCGGCTTAAAGCGCATTACGCCGAGGCCTGGGAAAAAATGAAAGAAGATGACGGTCATGTCTATACCCTTCCGGTATGGGGTGTGGTATCCGGCAAGGATTATACCAACTGGTACGGCGATTCCGCGCTGTGGGTGCAGAAAGAAGTACTCAAGGAATTCGGCTATCCCCGCATCAAAACCATGGACGAGTATTTTGATATGCTGATTAGATACAAGGACAGATACCCCACGGTTAATGATATGCCCACTATCGCCTTTACCATCCTCGCGTACGACTGGCGTTCTTTCTGTCTGATTAATCCCCCGAATTTCCTCGCCGGGTACCCCAACGACGGCAGGGGCACGGTGAACCGGACAACCCACGAATACAAGGTTTTCCTGACCCAGGACATATCGAAACGCTGGTTCAAAAAACTCAACGAGATGAATGCCGCCGGCATTATCGACCGCTCCTGTTTTGTTGACAATTATGACCAGTATCTTTCCAAAATAGCCTCGGGGCGCGTGCTTGGTTTCCATGATCAGGCATGGCAGTTCCAGCAGGCCGAATATGCCCTGGTTAACCAGAACATGAATAACCGCACCTACGCGCCGCTTCCCATCGTTTTTGATGAATCGATTCGGCCCTGGTACCGGAACCGCCGCATGCCCAACATAGGGCAGGGTCTTGGCATCAGCATAAAGGCAAAGGACCCGGTGCGCATTATACGTTTCCTGGACGCGCAGATTGACGATGAAGTCCAAAAGGTCATCGGCTTCTACGGCATTTTGGGCGAAGATTACCAGTTGGGTAGCGACGGCGTGCCCTACCGCACCCAGATGCAGAGGGATCAGCAGGAAGACGAGGTATGGAAACTCCATAACCAGGCCCACCTGTGGCGCAGTCATAATCCGAAAAAAGAAGGCTCGTACAGCGACGGCTGGCCGACCAATATTGCCGATTTGTACCACGAAAGAGAAGCGACGATAAAAGAAGAAGACAGGGAACTTTGGGAAGCTTACGGCGTGGGCACCCATGCGGAATTGATGGATCCGGACCCGCCGCCCAATCCGGTATGGTTCCCCACCTGGCAGGTTGATCCGCCCGACGGTTCGGAAGCGCAAATTGGCTGGAAACGCGCCGAAGAAGTTTACCGGAGGTATCTGCCCCGGATTATTTTGGGAAGACCCGCCCAGTTTGAAACTCTCTGGCAGGAATATATAGACGAGCTGGGCAAAACCGGACTTGAAAAGTATGAAGCTTTTATGCAGGAAGAAGTGGTTAACAAACGCATTGAGAAGTGGAGT
This sequence comes from Treponema sp., assembly GCA_031254315.1. Lineage (GTDB taxonomy): Bacteria > Spirochaetota > Spirochaetia > Treponematales > Breznakiellaceae > WQXQ01. Next base: position 38,047 of record JAIRUQ010000116.1, on the reverse strand, counting down.
CCCAAAAAGTAAGTGATGATTAAAAAAGAAAGAACGTTTTTCGAAAAAGTGGTAACCCAGCGGCAGTTGATATTTATGTCTCTGCCGTTGATATTGTACGTATTGCTCTTTTCATACGTCCCCCTGTGGGGATGGAGCATGGCGTTTCAGCGTTACCAGCCGTCCAAGGGTTTTTTTGAACAGCAATGGGTGGGCATACAGTGGTTTAAATTCCTGTTTAGCGATGCCGGCTTTATCAAAGTATTGCGAAATACCCTGGCCATGAGCTTTATCAATATGGCCCTGGGTTATTTTTCGGCAATTTTCTTCGCTCTAATGCTCAATGAACTGAAAAACATAGGGTACAAGCGGGTCGTGCAGACTATTTCCTATCTGCCGCACTTTCTTTCATGGATAATTGTTACCGGCCTGGTGGCGTCCATGCTGGCGGTCGAAAACGGGGCGATCAATGATTTCCTCGTGGCCTTAAGGGTTATCAAAGAACCGATTTTGTGGCTCAGCGAGCCGAAATTTTTCTGGGGCATAGTGGGTGTTACCTACGTCTGGAAAGAAGTCGGCTGGAATACCATTATCTACCTTGCCGCCATGGCGGGGATCGATCCCACCCTGTACGAGGCCTCCGAAATAGACGGCTGTAACCGTTACCAGAAAATGTGGCACATAACACTGCCGGGTATAAAGGCGACCATCATCATTTTGTTGATTATGAGCATAGGCCATGTTCTGGACGCGGGTTTTGAAATGCAGTATCTGTTAAGAAACGGCCTGATTCAGGATGTGGCGGAAACCATTGACATCTATGTCCTGGATTACGGTATACGAATGCGCAATTATTCCCTGGCGACCGCCGCGGGAATGTTTAAGAATGTGGTTAATATTTCTTTGATATTTATGGCCAACTGGATTGCAAAACGCGCGGGCGAAGCGAGGCTGATATGACCTATCAATTAAAGTCAAAAATAGAAAATTATACTTTTAATACGGTAAATATCATTTTCATGATGATCATAATGTTCATCACCCTGTATCCTTTCTGGAATACCATAGCCGTTTCATTTAACAATGCCGCGGATACCACGCGGGGCGGCATTACCTTCCGTCCGAGGGTGTTTACCCTCCAGAATTACCGGGCGGTTTTTACCAGCGGCACCATTTACAACGCGTTCTTTATTTCCGTCGCCCGTACCATTATACAAACCGTTACCGGCGTATTCCTCACCAGTATGCTGGCCTACGCTTTGGGCCGCCGGGAATTTGTTCTCCGCAAGGCGTTTACCATCATCATAGTGCTTTCCATGTACATTAACGCCGGGCTTATCCCCAATTATTTTCTGATACGTTCTTTGGGCATGATAAACACCTTTTGGGTATACATCATTCCCGGCATGATCAGCGCCTTTAATTTTATTGTTATTAGAACTTACATGAATAATCTGCCGGAGAGCATTATTGAATCGGCGCGTATTGACGGATGCGGTGATTTTATCATCTTTTTGCGTATAATTTTGCCCCTGTGTCTGCCAGTTTTAGCTACCATTGCCCTCTTTATCGCCGTTAACGCCTGGAACGCCTGGTTTGACACCATGATATACAATTCGGGAAGGACAAATCTGCACACCCTTCAGTACAAGTTGATGGAGTATCTCCAATCAAGTCAGAATCAGGCTAAAAGCGCCGCCGCCATAGGCTCAATGGGCATGGCGCAGGACGCTTCGGCAAGTATGGTAACGCCGGTGAGCATAAGGGCGGCCATAACCGTTGTGGCGGCCCTGCCCATTTTAATGGTTTATCCCTTCCTGCAACGGTACTTTGTTACCGGCATCAGCATAGGAAGCGTTAAGGAGTAACCTTAGTTGTTAATGGGGGTTTTTTAGATTAAGAATATGAACCACGGAGGACACGGAGGGCACGGAGGAAGAAGAGAAAAGAGCAAAGAGAAGAGGGAACCACACGCCCAAGTATGCACAGCGTTAAACTGTGTCTATGATAAAATCATCACGGCGCGCCGCACAAAAAAGGCTAACATGACAATGAAGGCGCAAAGACTTTAGCCTAAACAGTGCACCTGAACACGGAGTTTTTAATAGTTATTCTCTTTCTCCGTGTACTCGTGCCCTCCGTGGTTAATTCTTCCATTTCTTCCTTCGTGTAAAAATCTTCTAATCTACCGGTGTTTCTTGGTTTTTTTTGGGGGGTCTTCTTCGGCGGCGTTTGTAGCTATCCTGCGCGGGTTCTCCTTCCTTTAACGGTCGGGGGAGCGCTCTTTTTACGGTTATTCCGTGAGAGGTAAGAAACTTTTTAATCGAATGTTCCAGTTCAAAACGAGGGGGATTCATGGGAAGAACAAAGGAGCGGACGGTATGAAAAATCTCCTTAAAATTATCAACGGCTCCCGGTTTCCATTCGGCGGTGGTTTCAAGATAATCGCGGAAAAGAGAGCCAAGCGCCTGCCCTCTCTGGTTTTCACTTCCCTTTAGATTAGCCATGCTCTGTAAATAATTTTTTCTAAAGTCCGCATTTTTTTTCATTAGCTGGACTGCCTGCGGTTGTATATAACTGTACAATCCCATTTTGTCCAATAGATCGACAATAACTGCGGCTTTATCTGAATTGATAATTTTGAAAATTTCTTCTGTAAGACGGGACGGCGAAATTTTTTCAAGTAAACCGGATTGACTGCCAATCTTTAACTTTAAGTTAAGAGGAATGGAAAAACCTGTCGCCGCCGCGTACTTTACCGCGCGGATCATCCGCACAGGGTCATCCGTAAAAATTTCAGAAAGATTGATAATTGGTTTTACCAGTTTGCTTTTTATATCTTTCATGCCGCCGACATAATCCACAACAATCTGCTGTTCGGGATCATAAAAAAGCGCGTTCATTGTAAAGTCGCGGCGCTGTACATCTTCTTCTATAGTGCCAAATGTATTGCTTGTGTGTCCGTCCTTAAGTGAGCGGAAGGTTGCAACCTCAAATATGCGCTGTGGAAAGTATACGTGAACGAGACGGAATCGCCGCCCGATAATTCTTGAGTTACGGAATATTTTTTTGATACGGGTGGGGCTTGCGGCGCTTACTATGTCAAAATCTTTCGGCTTCTTTCCAAGAATTAAATCCCGCACCGCGCCGCCCACAACATAAGTGTCAAAACCCGCACCTTTTAATCTTTTGATAATGCCGACAGCTTCACTGTCAACATCGGCAAAGTTTATGCCGTGTTCGTCGCGTGTGTAAATAATCGCTTTTTTTTCAAATTTACCGTTTGATCCGGTTGAATATCTGTATCTCATTCACAATGTTTATTTATCCATGCAAGAAGATTGTCCATTACTTCTTCACGGTTTGTTTCGTTTAATGTTTCGTGCCTAGCACCGGGGTACAGCACGAACTCGCAATCCTCTACTCCAAGATTCCGGTATATGTTGACAAGGGCGGTGGGGCTTTTCCCCATATCGCCGACCGGATCGGAGCTTCCAGAAAAAACATACATCGGCAGGGAACGGTTTATCCTTGCCATAGCATCGGGACGGTGTATGTTGTATAACAGCTTCGCCAAATCACGGTAGAAGCCGGTAGAACAGAGAAAGCCGTTCAGAGGATCAGCCAGAAATACATCGACTTCTTTTTCATCACGAGTAAGCCAGTCATACACCGTACGGTTAGGCTTGAACGGCTTGTTATACGGTCCGTCCGCTATTGCCCTCGCTATACGCGAAGTTTTGCGCTGTCCTTTAAGCGCGGCAAGCAGTGTCATAAAAGGGACTCCAGCCGTAACGATAAAGCCGTCCGGTCCTCTTGTCCCCGACAAAATACAACCGCTGATTTTTAACTTATCCGAATACGCCAAATAGTTCTGAACAATAAATGAACCCCATGAGTGCCCTAAAATGAACAACGGGATATTCGGTCTTTTTTTTTGGATTTCTTCGTTCAGGGTGTGAATGTCAGCGGTAACGCGGGTATAGCCATTGCCGTCCGCACAGTGTCCAAAGAGCCCTCCCCTATCCGCTCCGTTCACGTTAGGGTCGGCGGTCTTGCCATGTCCGCGCTGGTCAGCCGCCCACACTTCAATTCCCGCAAGGGTGAGCTTTTCCGCCAGCCGCCGATAACGCCCGGCGTGTTCCGCCATCCCATGAACAATATGGAGCGCCGCCTTTGGCTCCTGCGCCCCTTCAAGCTCAGGCGACCAGCGGTACAGGTGGAGTTTGGTCCCGTCATGGCTTTCAAAATACGATTCATTCTGAACCATAGGGTATATTAGCGTTTATGGGGGTTTTTTGCAATACAAAGAGCAAAGAGGAGCGGAGTAATTAGGCAAATTCGATAGTTGATACTCTGGCGTGTCCTCTTTGTTTCATTCCATGATATGGCTTTACTTTATAAGTAAATATACATAGTCCCCAGTTCTGTAGGTGATTTGGAAGTGGTCAGATTTGATAAGAGCTGATGTCATTAAGTTTGCAATGTTCTCTCCGAAGCCAGTGTCAATACACCATTGTTTAATCTCGTCTTCAGTCCATTTATGCCATACCCAGATACCAGATGTACGATAAGAATTGAACTCGGACGCTGTTATTGTTTGACCTGATGAAGTTCCCAAAACATGATCTTTGTGCATTGTAGTCGTATAAACTGAGTAGGTTGTCTCATCCTCATCACAGGCGAAAAGGACTGTAGTAACGGCAATAATTGCCACAATGCAGATTAAGGCAAAAGGTTTACAAGTTTTCATACAATAATCTCCTTTATTTATTTTATTTTTCCACATTTCATTTGAAATATCAAGAAAGATTGACAAAAAGCAAGTTAATGTCATAACAAAAGGGGTGTATACTTTTTATATACTGTGTTATGACCAGCTATTCTACCCTTCCCTTTTGAGAAGAATTTCCGCTTTTTTCTTTTTAGCAAAACAATTACTATCTATATATGGCAACCGGTGATGTTTGCAATTTGAGGCTGGAAAGTATTGCGCCGGGCGGGGACGCTCTTGGGCGCATTGAGGGGAAGCCCGTCTTTGTAGAAGGCGGCTGTCCTAAGGAAACTGTACTCTGCCGCATTGTCGAAGAGCGTAAGACATGGGCAAGGGCGGAATTGCTGGAGGTTATCTCAGCGTCTGAGGCGCGGGTGGACTGCGGCTGTAGTTTTTACGGAAAATGCGGCGGTTGTAATTTTCAACATATCGAATACAATGCCCAGCTTGACGAAAAATCTTCTATATTAAATGAAACAATTTTCCGTCTTGGCGGCTTTAATCCGCCGCAGATTGAAGTCTTCCCTTGCGCGCCCTGGGAGTACCGCAACAGAATGCAGTTTCACTGTTTTAGGCAGAAACAAAACGCAAGCGGTATGAGGTTTGGGCTTAAGGGGCGGCACAGCGAGGAGATTATCGCGGTCTCGGACTGCCCTGTTGCGGAGCGTGGGATTAGGGAACTTTTGCACACGGAAGGAAAATCTCTGCCGCTCCCCCCTGAAAAAGACAGGTTCACAGTTTTTTCACATAACGGGCTTTTGTTGAGCGAAGGCGCAGAGGAGAGGGGAAAAATCAAACTGCTTGAAAAAGAAATCACCGTAGATGCGGGGGTCTTTTTTCAGAGCAATGTTACTATGCTGGAAAAACTTATTCTGTATTTGCGCAAGATCGCACAAAACGCCGATCCCAATCTGCCAATGGCTGATCTGTACTGCGGCGTTGGTACATTCGCCTTGTTTCTTGGGAACATATTTAAAAAGTTCGTTCTTGCGGAAGAAAATAAAAAAGCCGTCGCTCTTGCGCGAGAAAATTTAAAAGGGACTGACGCTGAATTTTTTGCTCTGCGTGACACAGAATGGACAAAAACGCTTCTGCGCAAAAAAGTAGCTTTTGGTTTTGCCGTTTTAGACCCACCTAGAGCCGGTTTATCTCCTCAGTTAGCGTCCGCACTTGCTGAAAATGGACCGCCTGTTTTGGCTTATGTGTCATGCGATGCCGCGGCATTAGCGCGCGATTCAAAAACGCTGACAAAGGGCGGCTACAAACTAGAAAGCCTTGCGTTTTTTGATTTTTATCCGCAGACCGCGCATATTGAGAGCTTGGCGGTTTTTAGAAAGTGAGGAAAGAGAAGAAGGTCAACGAATTACGCGAATTAAGCGAATTAACACGAATAAGACTAAAAGTATGGTCAAGCACGGAGTGTTAATTAGTATTCTATTTTTTTCTCCATGGTTATATTTTCTTACTCCCCGGTCGCCCTGCTTAGGCTAAAATCGGTCTTTATTCGTTCTATTCGTGCAATTCGTTGACCCTTTTCTTTAGTCTTTATTCGTCTTTATTCGTGTAATTAGTTGACCCTTTTGTTGTATACTTATAGTAATGCGTTTTTTACTAAAAGCCTGTATTTTTTTGCTCTTTACTTTTTCTGCCTTTGCTCAAAACGAAAGCAGAGAGCAGGGGCTGGTTACAAGCGATCCCTATTGGCGGCAGGCGCTGGGGGGGGCGGTGCTGTCATTGCCTCATGTTCAGGTGCAGTCGGCGGTTGTCGCTCTGGACGGAGGGAACATCAGGGCGTACTCTACCGCCGGTACTCCAATGTGGAACTATTCGGCAAGGGGCAGAATAAGCCCGTTTGTTACACGCTCGCGGGAAGGGACATCTTATTTTTCAAGGTTAACCGGTATTTTAATAGCGGTAAACCGCGCGGGCAGAGAGCTGTGGCGGCGCGACCTTGGCAAACCTCTTTGCGCGCGCCTAATTACAGGATGGGACGGAAGGCTGTTCGCACCAACCGATAAAAAGATTTTCTGTTACACAGCATCGGGAAATTTGTTGTGGACAAAGACATTTGAATCGTCTTTTGCCATCGCCCCAAAACTGGATCGCGGAGGCGGAATTATATTTTCTCTGCAAAATAACGAAGTTTATCGTATCGATCATTTTGGAAACCATAATGTATGGACAGTTTACAATACTGTCGTTGAGGTTCTTCCCATTGAACAAGGGCGGATTATCGTTCTGTACACAGACGGAACGATGGAAGTGCTTGGAATCTCTCAAGACTGGTATATCCCGGCAGAAGGCGATGTTACTTTTTCAACATTGCCTCGTCTTCCCGCAGTCCCATTAGCCGCGATCAGCAAAGAAAACAATGTCATTGCTACATTAGCCGACGGCAGAATAGTGTTTGTTTCAGTCGGCGAAGGAAGGATAATCTGGACAGCCAACAGTCATATCAGAGAAATGATCAATTCAAGAGGCAGACCAGATACAGAAGTAGAAATGTTTTGTGATGAAAGAGGAATATATGTCCTGAACAAAAACGGCGCGTCATGTTTTACTTACGATGGAGAGAGGCTTTGGTTTACATTCCTGCAAGACGCGGCGGCAGTTCCCGCGTTTGGAAATGACGGGGTGCTGTACTCCGGCGGAAGGGACTGGATTCTTTATGCGTATAAAATTGAGGATCGCGTCCTTCCTGACAGGGTCATCCTTTACGGACCCGCTCCTGAAGGCTCCTATGGAATGGGTCGTCCTCAATCAATCTATATGGTTAATATTCCCTTTAATGAAAACGAGACCAGAGCAAAACTTGAGCAAATCGCCGAAGGAATAAACTCAGGCAGGGTTGGTTCAAATGAACCTTACTGGACATCCCTTTTGCTATCGGTCGCCGCAGAACAACAGCCAATACAATTCAGAATTGCCGCCTTGAACCTCCTTGGAAAAATAGGCTCTCAGGAGACGCTCCCCTGGCTTATAAATATTTTTCACAATGATAATGAACCGTTAATCAAAACGACGGCAATCAACGCTATCGGGGACATCGGCGTTGATCCGCAGGGAATAGCTATACAGGCGTTTCTCTATTCAATAATAGGGGGCGGAATAAGGGACGAAATGGTATTAACAGCGATTGCCTCGGCAACCGGCGCTTTGTGCCGTTTTTCAGGTCCCCCGCTGAGCGAAACAGGGGTCAGAATACTCAACCTTCTGAACGCGAGAAGCCAGCCGCCGTCTACAAGAAGGCAGGCAGGCAGAGAACTATCTTCTTTACGCTGAATTCGGGGGGAAAAAGGGGGTTTTGAGCTTTAAAAAAATACAAAATTTGTAAGAAAATCAACAGTTTTTTTCACTAGTTATATATTCCAAATTTATCAAATATATACTATAATTTATCATTAGGAGTTTTGCCGTGAAAATGCAAAAATATAAGATTTTTTTAGCCGTATTGCTTTTAGCCGTAATTACCGCTACGGGTTATACGCAGGTAAACCGGGATGAGCTTCAAGACCTTCCTCCGGTTGTATTTATCAATTATGAGGGACCCCATGCCGTCCTTAATACAAGGGAAGAAATCCGCCAAATTGGCGTGGCTGTAGGACGGCAGATTTCCGAAAGGGAAGGCGCTCTCGCGCCCACTTTAGCGGCAATGTCTGCCGAGCAGAAAAGGGAATATTCATACAAATTTGAAGCAGGGTCTGCTAATCGCTATTTTATCATCCACTGTGTCTCCGGTCCTGATGGAAACAAAATGGACGCTGATATTCTGGGGCTTGGCGTAGATACCGGGGTCGATCACATCCGTAACCTTCGTGTAATAATTCAAGGTTATCTGCAGACGGCTTATAATTACAATGAAAGAGACGCCGCTGTGCTTGCTGAATTTATTACGGTTTACAACGCGGTATATCGCGGGAATTGGGATTATTTTACAAGCAGGTACAAAAATCAGGTCATCAGCAATCTGACAAGAGATAAAGCCGGTCTTTCTATCCGCTATGATGAATGGCCCGGAAGAACGTTAATCGTTATTCCGCTGGGTCAAGGCACTGTTGATACTTCCGCTATTACCGACAGCAGAGTTATCGAAGAAATGCGAAAGGAAGATGATCAAGGCGTTCCTCAGCGGCAGGAGATGGTTAATATTATAGAACGCGAGGCTGACAGAGCGGAAAGTCAGGCGCAAACTGAACGTCAGGCAATCAGAGAAGAAGAAAGACAAATAGCCGAAGAGAGAACCCAGATTGCTCAAGAAAGAGAAACAGCTTCTGAAGATGAACAGCAGGCTCTTGATGAAAGGGAGCAAGCTCTTGATGAAAGAGAAGATGCTCTTGATCAGAGGCGTGAAGACGCGCAAAACCTTCAAGATTTTGCCGAACAGCGCCGTGATGATGCACAGCAGATGAGGCAGGATATCGCGCAAGATCAGCAGAGCGCGATCACTCAAGAAGCAAGCGGAGTTTTTGGCGTTACGATAGAAAGAGGGGAAAACCCATACATGGGAAGAATTGTCCGCCTTAATCCATCAAACGGAAGTATAACGAGAAGATCGCCTCTTGATTCAGTCCATACAAGAACTGTTACTTTTGTTGGCGGAAGACTCCTTGCGATCGCAGGGGAGAACACCGGACAGGGAGCGGTACGCTTAATCGAAGTCAATCAAGACAGTCTTGAAATGGCAAGACAGGGTAATGATGATATTATGCCCGGCAGTTTGTTATGGGTAAACGGCAATGATCTTTATGCCATAGTAGCCGATCGCGGAGATAACAATGCCTGTTACATTGGGCGGTTTAACACAAATCTTGAATTGCAGAGTAAGTCTTCCGTCAAGGTACATCCGCAAAGCTCTGTAACAATTCAGCAGGGGCGGCTCCTCACACAGCGTGAAAACGGCACGGCTCTTTTGTTAAATCCGGGGGACTTGTCAGAAGTTAAGTAATTAGTGTTTTAAGGTAGTCTGTCCATAATGTGTTTATGGACAGGCAATTAATTTCCGTAAATATGCGAGAAGCCGTGGAGTAAATCCACGGCTTTTTCTTTACAGCTTCCGCAGACAGTGCCAATCTTGGTAGCCTGTTGAAGCTGTTCCCAATTTCGCGCTCCATTATGGAAAGCCGTCTCTATATCCTTATCCGTAATGCCAAGACAATGACAGATAACAATGGTCTCTTCTACAAAAAGCCCGGAGCGTCCTGTTTTTGAAAGATAATCGTCAATCGCGGCGCGAAGGGCTTTGTCGCCCAAGACCGAACAGTGTATTTTAAAACTCGGAAGTCCGCCTAATTTTTCAACAAGGTCTTCAGGGCGGATTTTATACGCTTCCTCAATATTCATTCCCTTAATCGTATCTGAAAGCATACTGGTAGAAGCAATCGCGCTTGCGCAACCGTAAGTTTTCCAGCGTACATCGACAATTACATCATTCTCTATCTTTAACAACATCAACATTTGATCGCCGCACTTTATGTTTCCTGTCTGTCCCTTTGCGTTGAAGTCAAAACTCGACTCGTCCTCCAAAAGCACATTCCGTGGATTTGTGAAATGATCTTTTACGGTATCTGAATAAAGCCAGTCCGACATATAACTCCTTAAACGGGCAATGTTGACATTGCCCTTAACCGCGCGATAATCGGCGGCAACACTTCAATTATATAATCAATATCGTCTTCTGTGATACCCCACCCCAAGCTGAAACGTATCGAACTATGGGCAAGCTCGGGTCCAAGTCCCGTTGCCATAAGCACATGGGACGGTTCAAGGCTCCCCGAAGCGCAGGCGGAGCCTGTAGACGCTTCTATCCCCTGAATATCCATCGTAAGGAGGATCGATTCCCCCTCCGCGCCGGGGAAAGACACATTCAATGTATTGGGGAGTACATCTGTAGGATGACCATTTATTTTAATATTCGGGATTTTTTCTTCAAGCCCCCGGCGCAGTTTATCGCGCAGGGCGGCAATTTCTCTGCCGTATTTTTCAAGCTCGCTGAGAGCTAACTGCGCCGCTTTGCCAAAGCCAAGAATGCCGCCGTTATTGTAAGTCCCTGCCCGCAAGCCGTTCTCCTGATGACCTCCATGTACCAGTGGAAGCAAAGGCGAGCCTTTCTTTACATATAACGCGCCAATTCCTTTTGGACCATAAATTTTATGCGCGGAGATAGTAAGGTAATCCACACCAAGATCATCAACATTTATCGGTATTTTGCCTACAGCTTGCACAGCGTCAATGTGCATAAAAGCGCCCGCGTTTTTTACAAGGGCGGTGATTTTTTTTATATCCTGTACAGTGCCAATCTCATTATTAGCCGCCATTACCGAAACAAGAAGAGTTTTGTCGCTTAAGTCTTTTTCAAGCTCATCAATTTTGAGTTTTCCGTATTCGTCAACAGGGAGGACTTTTACGTTAAAGCCAAGCTCTTTTAAGTCCTGCGCCGAATTCATAACGCAGGGGTGTTCAATAGCCGAAACAAAAACATCGCCTCTTCCTGACGAAGAACCGGAATCAACAAGGCGGCGCATAGTTTGAAAAACAGTATTGTTAGACTCCGACCCCCCCGAAGTAAAAACGAGCTTCCCGTCCTTAGAGCCGATAAGAGCGGAAATCGCGCCCCTCGCCTCCTCTATTCTATTATGCGCTAATCTGCCCGAAGCGTGCATACTCGACGCATTCCCAAAAATATCCAAATCCTCTATAAGAGCGGACTTCACTTCCGGTCTTAGGGGAGTGGTAGCGTTGTAATCAATATAAACTTTCCTCATGGTTATATAGTAGCAAAACAATGAGCAATGAGCAATGAGCACCCAGCTTAAGAAAGCCGTCTGATAATTTTTTTTGCCAGTATGTCCTTTATTTCACGATGGCGCGGTACTGCTTCGGCAACACCCGTTTCATTGTTTTTGTACCAGTCATGGTCGCTACCGTGTCTGACAAAAACCGCGCCATTTTTTTCGATTGTTCTAACCAAATCCAGACGCTTCATACTGTAACTGCAATTGTACCTGTCTGCTCAGGAACGGCAGAGTGAATATCGTCAAATTGCATAATATCGCCATAAAGAGAAGAGAGCATTTTTTCGAGTTCTTTTACACTGTCACCTTGTGTCCAATAATCGGGATACTGATTAAGGTAGCCTATATATCCGCCTTCCTTTGCTTCCCAATAGGTATAAGTTAAATTCATGTTACCCCCTGTAATCTTCAATATTTACTTTACCATATTTTCAGATAAGAGTCCAATCTCTGCTCTTTGCACTCTCCATTGCTCATTACTAATTGCTCACTGCTCCTTACTTAACTCCCTCTTTACTTCCTCCAGCCGCTTATTCAGCGTCGCAATGGTGCGCTCCAGCCTTGCTTTTTCTTTTTCAAGTAGCGCTACCGGGTCGTCTTCCGTTTCTTTTTTGCGTACTTGAATCTTTACCGTATCGGGGCTTTTGCCTTTGATTAGGGCGGTTTCCGCGGCTTTGCGTTCGTCGTCATCGCGTATTCCGGCAAGGAAACGCATGTTGTCCGCGCCGACTTCGGGAGCGATATCGTACTCGAACATTCTCATCGCCATGTTGGCGGCTGTCCTTGGAATACGGAGCATCCTGTCAACATAATCCTCAAAACGCACGCCTATTCCCGTGCAAAGATCGTGGGCTTTTAACAGATGCTTTCCCATCTCTTTTACAAGCTCGCCGTTGTTTTTTAGAAACTTACTGCGAATAACTTCTGTCAGTTTTAATAACTCAGGCGAAACAGAAAATACATCGCTGTATATTTTTTTCTTTTCGGCTTTTTCAAGCAGGGCGTGGAAAATCGCCCAAAACTCACTGTTATGCGCCCGGGCAGAAAGAGTGCCGCCACGAAGACAGGCGTGCTGATGATGGGCGTACTCATGTATCGCGGTGTAAAGCAATAAATTTTGCCCGGTATCATCAGAAGAAAAGTTGCGGTTGTGAAGAATGATCTCCCTTGACTGCGGCTTGTAAAGACCATTCACCTTTTTGCTCTTCTTCCCGGAAAAAATAAGTGTAAAGTCCATCTGCGTATCTTCAATGGCTAACAGTTTTTGTTTTACTTTATCCTGATTCATACTAACTCTCCTGTATTTTTTCCATGGCAATCGCCGCCGCCGCAACGCAGGCGGTCTCCGTACGAAGGGCTCGCTCTCCCATTGACAGACGCAAAAATCCCGATTTTTCAAACAGATCACGCTCGCGGTCAGACCAGCCCCTTTCAGGACCAACCGCTATTATTAACGGTCTGCTTGTGGGCGTTACATTGAAAAAAGAGCCTTCCGCTCTCACGTTGTCCATCGCAAGAAGGAGCGGGATACGCTTGCTGTCGGTCCTTTCCCACGGGCGCTCTTTTAGCCACGTTTCAAGGTTATCAAAAACCGAGAAATCAGGGAGCCGAGTATCACGAGCCTGCACCGCTCCTTCAATAAGAGCTGTGTGCGCCCCGCCGTCTATCAGCAATTTTGTGTCGCGGTAGCTTTTTTCGCCAAGGTCTGTCCCCACAAGATCAATCGCAGAAACTCCTATATTTGAAAGGTCTCTGAAAAGCCTGCGAAGCTGGATTGGGCGCACAAAAGAGACGGCGACTCTTAAGCGAAGGCGCAGAGGAGGCGGCTCGGACGTTTGGACAGTGGCAAAAATCGAGCCGTCCAGATTGATTTTTTCTATCACGCCTGTCCCGCGCATTCCGCCCAAAATACCGGCTTCAAAAGTGTCGCCCTGTTTTTTATGTAAAACTTTTAACAGATGGATTGTCCGCTCGTCCCGCCTCGGAAGACTGCGCCCCAATTCATGCTCTTCAAATAATATTATGTTCACTGTAATAGTATATCTTATAATGACCTTGTAAGGAAACTGGTAGTCTGTAACATCTAAATATTTTCAAACATTCTTTCGCTAAAGACCTCACACAAAGGCACGAAGGCACAAAGATCGGCGCTTAATTTGTCAAAGGCGCGTCTCCTTCCATTCTTTTCTTTGATTTCTAATGAAGAAAAGCTTGAAGAATACGCTCAGCCTTCCTTTTTTTCCCTTTGTGCCTTCGTGCCTTTGTGTGAATTATAGAGTTTTAGCTGTTACAGGCTACCGGCTTTCCCGGCATATTGACAAAACTACAAAAAACGATAGAAAATTATATATCTCCATGATTATAAAAAACAGAATTAAAAGTAAAATATCCCCCATATTAAGAACCTCATTATTGGCTTTTTTTATACTGTCATGCGCTCACAGTTCTAACGCTTACCGCGAGATCGATAACGCTGTTTCAAGAGATAACTTTACGCATGCGGTTGATGTAGTTGTCAGAGGACAGAGAAGGGCAAACGCGATTTATTCGGAAAGAAACGCAATAATGCTCTTTTTGGACAAGGGGCTTCTTGAACATTACGCAAAAAATTATGCCGCATCCGGCGAGGATTTACAAAACGCGGAGCGGCTGATCGAAGAGGCGTATACAAAGAGCGTATCGGAAGATTTTTTATCATATATAATCAATGACAATACAAAAGCGTATCCCGGCGAAGATTTTGAAAATATCTATCTGAATGTTTTTAACGCCTTAAATTACTATAACAGGGGCAATATTGAAGGAGCGCTGGTAGAAATCAGAAAGTTAAGCAACACAAGCGGAAAGCTCGATATGCTTGCGCGAAGGTACGAATACACCGACCCAAGAACAGGGGAGAGCTTAAATACCCGTGTGCGCAGGGAAACAGGCGTAAGTGAAATGCCTCAGATAGTTTCCGTCAATTTTTCCAATTCCGCCCTTGCCCGTTACCTTGGCGCTCTTTTTTATCAGGGCGAAGGAAACACGGACGCGGCGCGGATAGAATTTGAACAGCTTCAAAACGCTTTTTCTACAAACAGAAAAATTTACTATTATCGAATGCCCGGCGCGGCAGAAGATGCGCGTGATATACCGCAGGGGCTTGCGAGGCTTAACATTATAAGTTTTACAGGCTTGTCTCCAATAAAAGAAGAACAAATGGTTTTACATTATCTGCCCTTTAACCATCCCATTCTGCGAGTAGCCTCGTTTAGGCTTCCGGTACTTGTAAAAAGACCAAGCCGGATAACAAGGATAGAAGCCGTAGTCGCAGGAGAGGGAAGTTTTCAACTTGAACTTCTTGAAGATATGGGAAAGGTAATAGAAGAGACTTTTGCCGCCCGTTATTCAAGTATTTTACTAAAAACATACATCCGCACGATTATAAAATACGCCGTTGCCGACATCGCGGCGGCAGTAGCAACGGAATCTTCAAATGAATACGGCGAACTTAGAGGGCTAATGACGGCAGTAGCCGCGAGGCTTGCGATGGACGCTTCGGAAAGCGCGGATATAAGGATGTCCCGCTACCTGCCGGACAAGGCATATATTGGCGGAATTAATCTTGAAAATGGCGTTTATTCTGTTATAATAAATTATTACTCTGGGAATACGGTTATTTCCAGCGTTGAATATACGGATGTAACTGTAGAAAGCGGCAGACTCAATCTTTTAGAGTCCGTCAATTTAAGGTAGGAGAAAGGTATGAAAAATTTAATTGCGTTATGTGCAATTTTATCGCTTTGCGGATGCGTAACCAATAAAGTAAACAGCTCAGGCGGTTACTGGAATGACAGGGATATTAACATTGTCTGTCAGGCGCTTATCTCTGACTGCATCTCAAGCGATAATGTCGCCTCAGAAATCAGGGCATGGGGTAACAGAAAACCGGTTGTAATCGTAGGCAGGTTCAGAAATGACTCAAGCGAACAACTGGACACCGCAATTATTTCCTCGATGATGGAAACCGCTATTTTTAACAGCGGTAAACTTAACTTTGTAGCGGGCGGCAGTACAAGGGACGAGCTTCGCGCGGAGAAGCAGGATCAACTCAGCAACGCAAGTGAAGAAACAGCGGCGGCTTTGGGAAGGGAAGTAGGCGCGGACTATATGCTTACCGGTTCTGTGAGGACGGTTGTTGTAAGAGAGGGGAACTGGACGCGTAGGACATACTATGTTACGGCTGAGCTTACAAATATCGAAACAAATGAAAGGATGTGGATGGGGCTGAACAGTCAAATTACAAAGGAATATACCAGACCGAGTAACAGGTTTTAGTTTAATTTAGTATGTTTTATTTAACTCACTCCGGCGGCAGTTCATACACAGGATCGTCATCTTTGAGCGGTTCAATATTGTGTCCGACAAGTTCGAGTTTGGCGCGGACTGAGTCTGAAATAAGAGCGCGGACATGGAAGGGTGATGTTTTCGCGGCGAGGATTCTCGCGCGGACGGCAGGTCTTCCGTTTACTGTAAATCCGGTCTCAGCCGCCCACGAGAACGTACATTCACCGGCGTCTATGCCAAAGCGCCATGTTATCTTTTCGTTTTTTAAGAGTCTCCTTACAAAGGAGCAAGCTTTGTCTATAGGGTGATAAGATTTGGCAATAGGCTCTCCTTCTTCCGACCACTTGTGAGTTGCTAAACTCGGCTGAGTTTCGAGAGGGGAGCCAAAACAGGCAATGACCGAGTCGCCCTCGTAGCCTGCGATGATCGCCCCCGCGTTAAAGACCGCTTTTTTTGCCAAAGAAAAAAACGCTTTTCTTAGTTTTCCCGCGTCATCAGGCTTTTCCCTTGATTCTTTGTTTAATAAATTGATGTCCTTAATTACAATAACGGAGGCAAAAGCTACTGTAATTTCTGAAAGACGAGGACGACCGCTGTTAATTAAATTCGCTAGAATATTTTTTGGAACAGCGGTTCTGTACGCGTTGCGAAAATTGCGCGTTCTGATATTTAAATATATGAATCTGCAATAAAAGACAACTAACATTCCTGTTAGAGAAGAACCAAAAACAACAACAGGATCGAGCCAGTACGAATAGAAAATAAAAATACCGCTGTATATTAATGCTGACAAGACGCATAACGCAGAACCTAAAATCAACAGGAGCAATGGACGCATCGTAAAAACAATTAATAAAATAATAAACGATATTAAGATTGACCAAAAAATTACATAGCGGTTAGATACAGGTTTTATATGGCTTCCTGTTATCAGCGTATTAGCGAGAAGCGCTGAATATTCAGCGTTAGGCGAAGGACCCATTATGCAAAGCGACATGGTAAGGTTATTTTTTAACTCTGAATGAAGGGCGGATAATTCATTGTAAGTTTCTCGCATTAAAGCAAATACGCTCTCTAATTCATTTTTTGTATTAATCAAATTTTCAAGTTCTCTTCGTGAAGGATCCATGTCCATGATTAAATCTTCATAAGCGCCGATAATTTCTGCCTCTGCGGAACCAGTAAAATAGGCGTTAAGGCTTTTGAAGTAATCGGCGCGGGACGCTATCCATGCAGTGCGGTTTTCGGCATCAGGCGCTCTTAACAGTTCGTCAAGAAGCTCCTGCGCATAGTCGCCGAGAAAAAGCGGCGACTGTTCAGGCAGGGTACTGGAAAAAACTCCAAGCTCGTTTGCCTGTTCAAAAATGTCGTGCAGATTGTACCCTGCTTCCTGATACCTGCGGAAAAGGTCGATATCAATTCGGCTGAAATTACAATTCCACGCTGTAATAATATTGCCGTCCCTGTCCAGCGGTATATCAATATTTTTACCGTCATGCCCTCTTAGCCAGAGAATTTTCAGCTCGTCCGCAGTTTCAATTTGAGAGACAGCATAACGGTTTTTCAAACTAAAATAAACAGGATGCTCAACGGATGACTCCATATCTATAGGCATTACACGCCTAAGTTTTCCGTCATTATCAACTTGTATTTTTGTATACCCTTCCAGAAAATTGCCGAAGACAGCAACAGAGCGAATCAAATCCTCGTCCCTGTCAATTAACGCGGCTAACAGTCGATCCCTGCCCTGCTCTGTTATTTCTACAAGCCGTTCTACAAAAACGGGAGCCTGTCTTGCCGTAACGTAGCCCATGCGTATACCTTCAAACAAATTGCGGATGTTTGAACCGGCAATTGCATACTCTTCCGAAAAGCGGCGGCGGATTTCGGTTTCGTTTACCGTAATCGGCGTTGTAGAAGGCGAGAGCCTGCCCGTCAAAATCAAATTTGAGGCTTCCATTTCTGTCAACGTCATAAGAACCGAAAAAAAATCGCCGCCTTCTACAAATTCATCGGTATCGATTATTAAAATTTCGTTTGAAACAACAGGCGGCTTATAACCCAGAAGAAAATCGTAGTGCGCCCCCAATTTAGGTCCTGAAAACAGAAAACTTAAGAGGAAAGCCATTCCGGTCGAGAAGGCAACGCCCGCGAGAAGCATTAATAGTGAATTTTTCAGAGAAATTTGCGCAGACATCACTTTTATTTATACATAATATGGTAAAATATACAAGTTGGGAACCTCTAAAAACCCCGGTTGGGTTTTCAGAGGTTCCTCGGAGAAAATTGCTAATTCCTTTTAGTGTAATGAATTACTCAAATGCAATTTTCTCCATAGGGTAAGAAAACTTCTAAAAACTGAAGTTTTTAGAAGTTCCCGAACTAAGCTATTAGGAGGAATAATATGGCTAAGGCGTTTATGGATGAAGATTTTCTTCTTGAAACAGAGACGGCTTGCGATTTATACCGCATGGTAAAGGACGAGCCTGTCTTTGATTACCACTGCCATCTCTCTCCTGCCCAAATCGCGGAAAATAGACAAATGCCCGACCTAGCGGACGCTTGGCTTTCAGGCGATCATTACAAATGGCGAATGCTACGCGCGATGGGCATTGATGAAAGGTACATAACAGGAGATGCCGACGGCTACGAAAAATATCTTGCATGGGCGCGGACAGTAGAAAACCTAATTGGAAACCCGCTGTACCATTGGACGCATCTTGAGTTACAGCGTTATTTTGACATTCACGAGCCTCTCACAGAAAAGAGCGCGCCCGCGATTTGGGAGAAGGCTAACAGCATTCTTCAAACGCCGGAACTTTCCGTAAAGGGGATTTTTGAAAAATTTAACATATACGCCGTAGGAACCACTGACGACCCTATTGATTCTCTTGATGATCACAAAATAATTGCCGAAGGTAGCGCGCCAATCGGAAAGCTCAATACAAAGGTGATTCCTTCTTTCCGTCCCGACAAGGCGCTGGAGCTAAACGACGGCGGTTTTGTTAATTATATTGAAAAACTTTCGCAGGCAAGCAGAATAGAAATTAAAACTTTTGACGACGCTCTTGCCGCACTTGAAAACAGGCTGGATTTTTTTATAAGTCGGGGCTGTCAGTCATCGGATCACGGGCTTGAGTATGTTCCTTATTTAGAGACTTCCATTAAAGATGTTCATAAATCTTTTAAGAAAGCACTTGCCAGAAGAAACGTATCGAATGAAGAAGCTGACGCTTATAAAACACTCATGCTTGTATCTCTTGCTAATCTTTACGCAAAGAAGAACATTGTAATGCAACTTCATTTGTCTGTTATTCGCAATGTAAACACAAATCAATGGCTTCGCACGGGAATAAACACGGGCTTTGACGCTGTTAATGACGTTATGTTGTGCGAAAACCTTTCTGCCCTTCTTGATCTTATGGAAATGGAATGTCAGGAGGGGGGGCTTCCAAAAACCATTCTCTATTCGCTGAACCCAAAAGATTATTATCCTCTCGCGACAATCATGGGCGGATTTCAGGACTCAAGCTGTACCGGGAAAATGCAACTTGGCTCCGCTTGGTGGTTCTGTGACCACAGGGACGGCATGGAGGAGCAACTGCGCGTTCTCGCGAGTTTGGGAATGCTCCCCGCTTTTGTAGGAATGTTGACAGACAGCAGAAGTTTTCTCTCCTTTCCGCGCCATGAATACTTCCGCCGTATTATGTGTAACCTAATAGGTAAATGGGTAGAAAACGGAGAGTACCCGCGCGATATGCAGAAACTTGAAAAAATAGTAAAAGATGTTTCATTTGGGAACGCGAAGAGGTATTTTGGGTAGATATGGGCAAGCAGGGAATTGCTTTTTTTTCTTAATTTCATAGTTACTTTTTTGATGTTTAGTTATTTTAATAGTAGAGGCTTTTTTAAAAACAGCCTTATACCTAAAACAGGAGGGTATTTATGAATACAGCCAGAAATATTTCCGGTCTGTGTATTCTTTTTATTTTCACATTTGTTTTTATAGCCCTCCCATGCGCAAAACCCCTTTTCGCCGAAGAACCCATCCCAGACGAAGAGTTCATCCTCAGTGATGAGCCTTCCCCCAATGAAGAATTTCTGCTCACTGAGGAACCCCTCTCCGGCGAAGAACCTCTACTCAGTGAGGACTCTTCCCTTGATGAAGAAACTAACTTCAGTGAAGAAAATATCGCCACTGATGAACCATTCTCCGGTGAAGAACTCTCCCTCAGTGAGGACTCTTCCCTTGATGAAAAGACTAACCTCGGTGAGGAACATATCGTCAATAATGAACCACTCCCCGGTGAAGGACTCGCCGCTGATGAATTCTTCTTTGATGAAGAAACTATCCTCGCTGAGGAGCCTCTCCCCGATGAAGAAATCACCCTCATTGATGACCCTTTCCTTGACGATGACCTGCTCTTCTTCGAAGCTATCCCCCTAGTCTTTGAGGCTCCCCCGGTCTATACTCGTTCCTTTGACGAAATTTTTCCGGATATTTCTCGAAGACAAAGAAGAATGATAATGAGCAATATAGGCTTAAGAAATTCTTTTGGGAAGAATGATTCCCCAACATTGATTCCCGCTTCAAATTCTGGAATTAATCTTATCAGAAGTGTTATGCAAAAGGACCCTTCTCATGTTGTTGAGCTTCTTATGGTAGTGCCATATAACAACGGAAGAGAACTTGATATGCTGGACATTTACAACGCGCTAGGAAGTACCGAAAGCATAAAAGACCAGTCGATGACTATAAACGGCAGAGATATACATTTTTTTGTGGAATCCACCCGGCTTGAAAGCGCGCGAAATAGAAGATCCGTCTCCGATCCTCCGCAGGCAAGTTTTCTTCCCTTTTCAGAAACAATGTATCTTCGCTTAAAAGAAGTATATTTTGGGAATCTTTTTCTTAGGGGAGATATATCTATAAGCATGTATGGTATAACCTATACCATGACCAATTTCACCGATATTCGTTATCTTCTTTTACCAATTATGAGAGCGGAAAGATTATCTATTCAACTTTACATTGAACCGGTAAAAGAAGGAGTACTTGTCTACTGTATGTCAGGATTTTATTTACCGGGCTTTATCGCCAATGTAGATCTTTCTTCAAGCATAAACATCCGTATGTCGGTATTAATAAATTGGTTAGTTGACAGCCTGAGAAGACAAGAAAGCATAGCGACGGAAAATGCTGGGGCGGAAATTACAAATGAAACCCAAACCAATCAGTAATTAATAAAAGGAAATTACCGCTGAATCCGCGCCGAGCCGCCTTTGGCAAACGCCTCTACTTGATCAAGCGTAAACATCGAAGTGTCTCCTGGAGTTGTCGTAACAAGCGCACCGTGCGCCCAGCCGAGCCTTAAAGACTCCTGTGCCCCTTTCCCTGAAAGTAAGCCGTAGAAAAGACCTGCGGCAAAACCATCGCCGCCGCCTACTCTATCGTACACATCAAGCTCCGTAGCAGGAGCCTGATATGTTTTACCGTCCAGCCAAAGAACCGCACTCCATGAATGGCGGTTTGTTGAATGAACTTCGCGTAACGTAGTGGCAACTGCTTTTATGTTAGGAAAGTCTTTTATAACATTTTCTATCATTCCAAAAAAAGCGGAAGGGTCGAGTTCTCCTTTTGATTCAACATCCTGCCCCTTAAGTCCGAGTCCTTTTTGCAAATCTTCTTCGTTGCCGACAAGTATGTCAACATAACTTACAATCTTACGCAGAGTTTTTGCCGCTTCTTCGCTTGCCTGCTCCGCGCTTTTTCCCTGTTCCGCGGCGGCAACTGCCCACAGTTTTGCGCGGTAATTCAAATCGAAGGAAACGACGGCTCCCGCTTTTTTCGCCGCCTGCATTGCCTCTATCACTAACTCGCTTGTAGTCGGCGAGAGTGCGCTGAAAATTCCACCGGAGTGAAACCATCGTACGCCCTTTGAAAAAATCGCCTCCCAGTCAAAACTTCCCGGCTTTAACTGTTGAGCCGCCTCGTTGGAACGGTTGTAAAACACTACAGGCGCGCGCACTCCCTGCCCGCGATCGCTCCACACTATTGCCATGTTTGGACCGCGAACTCCGTCATGATCAAAACGTTTAAAGTAGGGAGTAACGCCGGCTTTTTGCACGGCATACTCAATCCTGCGCCCGATTGGATAATTAACGATTGCGCTCGCGATAGCGGTCTTCATGCCAAAGCAAGTCGAAAGGTTTGTAGCGACATTGTACTCTCCGCCGGAAACATGAAGAAGATACTCGTTTGCCTCCGCGAACGGAATAATTCCGGGGTCAAGCCTTGTAACTAACGCGCCAAGCGCCAACAAATCATGCGCTTTACCTGCGGCGGCAGGAATTGATAATACCGACATATTTTACTCACCTCTTTTATTGGTTTCTTTGTAGTTTAGCATATTATAAGCTGGAGAGCAATTATGAGAGAGGAAGACAAACCACACGCCTAATAATGCACGGTGGAACCGTGAGGATGAATAAGGTAGCACGGCGTGGCGCACAAAAGACGTAATGAAGATGAAAAGGGCGCGAGGGCTTTTGCAGTACGCCGTTTCGATTAGATTTCTTTCTCTTCCTCCGTGTTCTCCGTGTCCTCTGTGGTTAATATTCTTCTTGAACAATTTGTCTTTAATTCTCCGGTAATGAAAGGGTGAGCGGTTGTCTCTCCGTCAGGTATTATTAAAAGTTCGCCGCACTGCCCTATTCCGACAAGGGTTCCTCTCACTTCGTTGCCGGAATCAGCCGCGCCGTCTATGAAAATCACCTGTTGTCCTTTTTTGTAGAGCCGCTGTTCAAGGCGGGATTTCCAGTCGTCTTTGTTGGTTTGAGCCGCTCCCAGTTCATCGTAAAGTGAGCAGAGAATTTTTTCCAGTAAAATAAAACGATCATCTGATGTTATGCGCATACCGGAGGAAAGAGCGATGCTTGCGGCTTTTTCTTTAAGATGAGACGGAAATTCTTTTTGCGCCACATTGATACCGATCCCAAGATGTACATTTCCGCCGTCCGCCTCGCAGAGAATACCGGCTGTCTTTTTTGAGCCAATCATTATATCGTTAGGCCATTTTACGAAGACCGAGCCTCTTAAAGACGGAGCAAAATCTTCGATAGCGAGAGATGCCGCAAGCCCCACGCGTAATGTCAACGCGGACGGGATTTCTTCAATGACGGGAAAACGCAACAGGAGCGTAAAAGGGAGGCTCATCTTCCTTTCCATCTCCCATGTCCTGTTATGAATGCGACCCCGACCGGCTGACTGAAAATCCGCCATTATAACAGTACCATGCACACTACCCTCAATAGCAAGCTGACGGGAAACAGCCATAGTGCTTGTAACAGTATCTTCGTGATATACAGGCGCATTGAATGGATTGTCTATTTTCAAAGTTACCATACTTGTGATATTATACCTTCATGAACATGGTGTGTCTTGACCTTGAAGGGGTTCTCGTTCCCGAAATCTGGATTTCTTTCGCGGAAGCTACCGGTATACCCGAACTTCGCAGGACAACAAGGGATGAACCCGATTACGATAAATTGATGAACTTCCGTCTCGACCTGCTCAAAAAAAACAACTTAAAACTTGCCGACATTCAACGGGTCATAAGCGGCATGGAGCCTCTGAGCGGAGCGGTTGATTTTGCCCGTACTTTGCGCGAAAAGACTCAACTGGTTATCCTCTCCGATACCTTTGAGCAATTCGCCCAGCCTCTTATGGCAAAGTTGTCATTTCCCACCCTGCTTTGCAATTCACTTAAAATTGACGGCGACGGAAATGTTACAGGGTACGCATTGCGCCAACAAAACGGTAAAAGAGAAGCTGTAAAGGCTTTTAAATCGATGAATATGCGCATTTTTGCCGCAGGCGATTCTTTTAACGACCTTGCAATGATCCGCGAAGCTGATAGCGGCTGTTTGTTCCGCGCTCCTCAGGCAATCAGGGAAAAATGCTCAGACCTTAAATGTTACGATACATTTGACGATATGCTTGAAGAAATTAACAGTTTTTTAGTTAATTAACACTTTTCTAGTTAAATAAACTGGTAGTCTGTCCCAACTAAAAGTTTACATTATTCGCCAAAGACCTCACACGGAGGCACAAAGGCACAAAGGGGAAGAAAGGAAGGCTGAGCGTATTCTTCGAGCTTTTTCTTCATTAGAAATCAAAGAAAAGAATGGAAGGAGATGCGCCTTTGACAAATTAAACGCCATTCTCCGTGCCTTTGCGCCTTTGTGTGAGATTTTTTGCGAAAGAATGTTTTGTAAATATTTACTTATTACAGACTGCTAGTTAAAATTCTGTTATTATCTGTCAATTATTTTTTTAAGCGTGCGGTCGTTGTGCCGCCAGTCTTTGCCTGTTTTTACGCGCAGATCAAGGTCGATTTTCCATTCAAAGATACGTTTTAGCTCTTTTAACGCTCCAAGGCGTATCGCCTTGATCATCTCTCCGCCCTTGCCGACAACCATACCTTTTTGTGATTCGCGTTCAACTATGATAAATGAGCGCACAAAAAGTTTTTCGCCTTTTAGCTCCATGTCGGCAATGTCCACATACAGCGAATGGGGCAATTCCTGCCTAAGACGGTTTATCGCCTGTTCGCGGATAATTTCCGCAATGCGAAACTCTGTCTCTTGATCTGTGTAGTACTCTTCGCCGTAAAGAGCGTCGCCTTCGGGCGCGAGAGCAAAAAGCGCGGAAAGAAGTTCGTCAACGCATGAGCCTGTATTAGCGGAAACAGCGAAAATGCGTTCACTTGCCAATGATGGTAGCCACTGTGAAAGAAATTCTTTCGCGCGGTTAACATCTGCGCCGGGAGCGTCAGTTTTGTTTACGGCGGCTATAACTTTTTCTGATAACGGCGCAAGAAGAGCGGCGATTTCTTCCTCCTCTTTGCCGGGAGCTCTGCTTGCGTCAAGAACATACAGAACAAGATCGCTCTCATTAAGGGCGCGGCTTGAAACTTCCATCAGTTTTTTATTAATTTTTTTTTCGCTTGAATGTCTGCCGGGAGTATCAATAAAGATCAACTGCCCTTCGTCGCGGTTGACTATTCCCCGTATCGCGTTACGCGTTGTCTGCGGCACTATGCTTACAATAGCGACCTTTTCGCCGCACATTCTGTTAAGGAGAGTTGATTTTCCTACGCTTGGTCGCCCGATGATTGCGGCAAAGCCGCTTTTTTTTGACTGCACTATCTTATAACCATTACTTTTCTTATTTCGTCAATATCAGGTCCTACAACACGAATAAAGTACATTCCGCGGGCGACCGGGTTTCCTCCGTTATTGGTTCCGTTCCAGCTTTCTGTCCATTCTCCTGCCGCACGCTGTTCATTGCGTACTAAAGATTTGACTAATGTTCCATCCAGAGTGTAAACCTGAATTGTAACTCTGCCAGGGCGCACAAGGCTGTAACGCAGATATGTAACATCTCCAATAACCGGATTGATAACATTATTCAAAATTGTAACGCCGCCGCGCTGTCGTCGTACATTCTGAATATCAAAACTAAACGGACGCACAAGCTCAAACCAGTTGCTTGGGACTACACCAGGCGGCGCATCAAGACGAGCGATAAATAAATTTGGATCAGCGGATGGATCCCCTTCAAGCCTAAAAAAGAACTCTACTTTTCCGCCGCTTGAAAAACTGTTTGCCGGTATGTTAAATTCAACCAAGTGATTCACAGGCGTTAAAGAAGACGATGAACCTCCGCCGGAATAAAAGCCAAGAAGACCTGTATCAAAATCAACAGTTTCACTTGGAACAATGTTAAAAAATGGATTCACAGATGTTCTAGGAAGCCACAAGCCTCCCGAATTCCTGCCTGAAACCGCGCCTTCCGCAGGATTGCGATCTTCAGCGGGAACATTAAAACCATAGAACAACCTTAAATTTAAACCGTTGAATTCAGTAATGTTGAGAATCCTCGCTTGCAAAGTAATATCGTCATCGGACTCTTCCAGAAATTTTGTTCCGTTAAATTCCCAAACAGTTCCCATGGCATTTAACGGATCAGGAGAACTACCGCCGGAATCAGTAGCGTGCCTTGCCCATTCAGGCAAGGCAAAATAATCATCACTGCTTGCATCTTCAAGAGGTCTTGATACAAGCACATCGGTACTACGGCGCGTTACAATATTGCCACCGCCTGAGAACGCGCTAGGCGTTACTTTAGCGGAAATGTCTCCTGTAGCATAATCTTCCAACATTCTCATCATTTCAGGCGTTAAAAGCTGATAAGGAGGTATAAATATTTCATCTTTAAGGCTTTCATCATCATCAGGAGACAAACCGTCAATATGACCGTTACCTGCATATTCAGCATATTCCGAATAGTTCCAGTCTTTGGGATATCTTGGCGAAGGATAATACATGTATGCGGCTGGATCGGCTAATTCATCACTCCAGTCAATAGCACGTACCGAAAAGTTCATTAACCCTTGCATGGTAAAGGATGTGACGGGAACATCTCCAATTCGAGCAAGATTGGCTAAATCTGAAACACTTGGATTTGAATCCAGTTTAAGACGGTAGCTTAATGCGCCAAAAGCCGGAAGAGTCTCACTCAAAGTGAACCTATCAAGTTCGTAATCCGGCGGCGGCGCTGTCTGTTGAACAGTAAAATCATTAGCGTTTCCGCCTACTATTAAAGCGCCTGTAACAGGCTGGGACATTCGTACATACGTTTCATCATGCCCGGGCAGTGTAAGAGCATAGCTGATTCTTGGAGGAATTGTATTTATAGTCACAAAAATTTCGCCGTCTCTGGGATCACCGACAAGAAAAGGCTGACTGGTTGTATCTTTCAGAGAATCATTCTGTGTTACGCGCCATGAGAGAGGTTGACCGTCATAAAGGTACGGACTTTTTTCTTCAAGATATATATAGAAAGAGTATATATCATCACTGTCACCGGTACGAACATCGACCATCTCATAACCGTCTGTTCCGCGAACAGTATAACCTTCTACAGACACGCGGAATCCTGTAAAAATACCATTCAAAGGCATACTGGTTTGTACGCGTATACGGTCAACTTTACCGTTCCCATTGCTATCCTCAACAAAACTGTAAATAATTTTTCTTATTTCTATCCAGCCGTAATTAAAACAGCCTGTTCTTGGCGGATTACCGCCTGTCCCTGAAGCTCTGTAGAATGGAACTGCTTTTAAATTCATCTGCTGGGATGATATTTGTATAGTCTGGTTCCACGCATGGCTAAAATAAATATCAGCATAACTAATATCCATTAGAGGAGTTAATTCAAAACCTGTTGTAACAAGATTAAAATTCCAGAATTTTATTACTTCATTTACATTCCCTTTTAAATTACTTGGAGCAGGAACGGTTGGAAGACTATTATCCACAGGTGCGCCGTCAACCGCACCCGGCGGCATATAATTATTATCATAAATATATCTCCAGCCGGTTTTAGTCAAATCTGAAGGATCGATGTACCTTGTAAGAGTTATAGGATTACCTGCGCTTCCTCTGATTTCAAATGTATTAGTAAAGATATGTTGATCCGGATGCGTGGAAAACTGAAAAACAACACCGCCTTCCGTGCATTTAAATTTTTGCCATACCGTATTGCCGATAATTTCAAAAAAGCTTCTGCCAGAAGGAGACGCTCTTTTGAATTCAATTCCCGCATCTTCGTCCTGTAAGAAGGCGTTCATGGTATATGTCGTAACAACAGCCGAAGAAATACTTTCAGGCGCGTCAATTATTCTCCAGCGACCGACGCTTACAGTAGTATTAGTCCCATTCAAATTTTTTGTTTCACTTAATCCCGAGTACATTATAATGTTGTGGCTTCCGGCATTAAGAACGCCAAATGGACCGGCTGGAATATTTCTATATTTAATCTCTACTTCACCCAAAATTTCAAGATCGCCGCTCAAGTTTGTTCGTGAGCCGGGTTTTATATGAAGACTTCCAATTCTTTGAGCGTTTAAACTTTGCGTTCCGTTTCCTATCATTTCAAAAATGAGGCGGGGAAGATTGGCATTATTAAAATTAACAGCCGATACATCTAAGTCGCCTTTTACTGCAATTGTTGCCCATCCGCTATTGTTTACAGTGAATGTACTTCCTGTTAAATTAAGGTCTGAGGTTGTCAGCTTCGATTGCGTACCAAGAGTTAAAGTGCCGTTTACACCCGCAAAATCATCAGAGGTGAGCGCTCCGGCTCCTATGTGCCATGAACCCGCGCTTATATCAAGAACGGCGTCTCTCTCAAGGGAAAGAGTTCTGCCATCATTCTGTGTTATAGCTATTCCGCTTTTTATCACTGCATAACTTCCCTCTTTAATTGTAATATTGCCTAATGTTCCCGGTGTTTGGCTTATCTCAAGCGTTTCCGTCTCCGTACCTCCGGCAAACGAAAGCTGTCTGCTGTTACTCATTACAACTGACATAAGATCAACAAATCCGCCTGTTGACGGCACGGTAAAAACTACATCACTGACAAGCGTTATTTCACTTGAAAAACTGAGTTTTGCATTCGCTCTTACAGGACTTGTCGCGGTAATATTACCGGAAAGTGAAACATCTCCGCTTCCTGTCTGACTAAAAATACCGCTTGCTGTAACAACGCCATTTTGTGTATACAGGGCGCTGTTGTTTATTGTTACCGTTCCGCCGCTCATTGTCTCAAGCTGATTGAAAGTAATTGCCCCGGCGTTAATGGTAATATCGCCATTCAAAATTGTCCTTCCGCTAGTTACATTCAGGTTGTTTGATGTAACTGTATTATTAAATTGGACATTCGCTGTTGTTACAGTTAAATCAAACACGCCGTTTACAATGTTCTCAAAACTAATCAAAGTATTAGCATTTCCTGTAAAGTTTACATTAGCGCCAAGATTAACAGTACCGGAATAAGTTTGTCCGCCTGTTGTTGTGGTTATTGTTCCCGCATTTATCGTAACGCTTCCGCCGCCGCCTACCGCAATACTTGCCAGACTGCTAACTGCTCCGTTAAATATAACATTCGCATTCGTTACGGCTAATGCGCGTGAATTATTAGTACCGGTTACGGTACTTCCAAATGTAATTAAACTTCCGCTGTTCGCGGTTAAATTTAAAGGATTGGCTGTATTGCCCAATGTTACAGACCCGGTATATGTTTGAGCTCCGGTTGAGGAAATATCAGCGTTTATCGTACTGTTTCCGGTTACAGTCAATATCTGTAATCCGGTAGCGCCATTCAGTACGGCGTTTCCTGTTAAAGTTAAAGAATTGCCGTTAGCTGTAATCGCGCCCAAAGTAATGTTTGGCGCTGTTATACTGCTTGCGGGTGTGCGCAATGTTACCTGCCTGCCGCCTGAGCTGAAAGGACCGGTGGTAAGTTCAATATCAGCGCCAACAAGGTTTACACCTCCGATTCCGGGGGTAAGAATAAGACCGGGCGCTTTATAACTTCCACGAATTTCTATATACCCATTCCCATCTACAATAAATGTTATTTCACCATTCAGGTTTTCTCCAACATCAACAATATAAATATTAGAACCGGGTTGAACAGTAAAACTTGTGCTATTGTCTGTTAAAGGATTTACCCAATCATATAATAGAGAAGCTAAATCAGGCGGGACTGATTCGGAATAGATCAGATGTACGGGAGGAGTATGTATGTGGAAACTGCCATTAACTTTTGCAGAATCCAGATCAGAAGTATTTACATCAAGGCAAAGCACTCCTGATGTTCCCGGAGTAATTATCCCTGTAAAACCACTTGAAACAAAGCTATCGGCTTTAATATATATTACTACATTAGGAACCGCATAATCGCAAAGCCCCGGAGGTAAAGGGACGTCGCCTGCTACTATATTTCCAATGCCTGTAATTGTTACATCACCGTTTGCCCGTAAAATTATATTACGGGCGTTAATACTATTTGTGAGGTTAATGTCACTTCCTGCGGAAATACTAAGCCCCGTACCGGTTGTTACGGTCGTTCCGGTAATGCCCGCACCGGTAGAGACACTGCCGCTGTCCGAGACTAATTCTATATCGCCTGTTCCGGTCAAAGTTATAGCTCCGCTATATGTTTGACTGCCTGTTGTGTGAATAGCAACGCCTGCATTTATCGAACTGGTTCCGGCTATGCTGACAGAAGTCGCATTAAGCGCACTCTGAAACTCAGCGTTTCCTGTTACGCTGACAGAACCGGCAGTAAGTAGCGCAGTTTGAAATCTGGCGTTTCCGGTTACCTGCAACGCACCAACATTGCCGCCGTTTAATACAGCGTTTCCGTCAACTGTCAGCGAAAAACCGCCGCCTGTAATTGCACCTAATGTTACGGTTGTACCTGTCAGGGTTCGCGTTCCCGCGCCGCCAAGAGTTACAGTACCGTACACTTGCGTAGCGGTTGTGGTAACATTCGCGTTTATTACGCTGTTTCCGGTTACACTGACATCAGCGGCGCTAAGCGCGGCTTGAAACTCAGCGGTTCCGGTTACGTTGACAGAGCCGGCAGTTAAAGGCGCGGTTTGAAATACAGCGTTTCCGTTTATCTGCAATGCGCCGACAGCGCCGCCGTTTAATACGGCGTTTCCAGCAATTGTCAACGGAATAGCGCCGCCTGTAATTGCACCTAAGGTTACGGTTGTGCCTGTCAGTGTTCGCGTTCCCGCGCCGCCAAGAGTTACAGTACCATACACTTGCGTAGCGGTTGTGGTAATGTTCGCGTTTATTTCGCTGTTTCCGGTTACGACAACAGAGGCGGCGCTAAGCGCGGCTTGAAACTCAGCGTCTCCGGTTACGCTGACAGAACCGGCAGTTAGAGACGCAGTTTGAAATACGGCGTCTCCTGTTATCTGCAATGAATCGACATTGCCACCGTTTAATACGGCGTTTCCGGCAATTGTCAAAGAAAAACCGCCGCCTGTAATATTGCCTAACGTTACGGTTGAACCTGTCAGAGTGTGTCCCGCGCCGCCAAGAGTTACCGCACCATATACTTGCGTAGCGGTCGTAGTAATATCCGCGTTTATTGTGCTGGTTCCACTTACGCTGACTTGTGAGCCTGTTATATTGCCATTTATAATAATGTTTCCGCCTGAGGCAGTTAAATTAATTTCTCCGCCTGTTATATTACCGGTTATAGTAACGTTTCCGTTTGAGGAATTAATTATTATGTCATGATTAGGTGCGGTAATGTTTCCTATTACTACATTAGCAGACGGATTTATTATTACTTCTGTTGACGAAACTATTATAGGCGCTCCATTCATACGAAGGCTCCCGGCATTTGCCGCAGGAAATTCGCCGTCAGCGCCAACAGTTAAATTCTGAATATTTATTGTTCCCTCTGAAAGAGCAAAATTATCATTTAATATAAGTAAATCATCCACATTAAAAAAATCACCGGGGGCAGTAAATTTAGCTGTTAACTCAGTATTAATTTCAAGAGTGGCTATAGTTATGCCGCTTTCAAAATTATGTGTACCGGATTCGGCAGAATTAAAGACTACATAAGCATCGTCATCATCTTCACCAGGGAAAGTTTCCGGCGTAGCTGGAGGAACTCTGTCCCAATTGTCAGAATCAGCCCATTCATAGTCGGGGATAAGATTACCGATCCATGTATATGTAGTCTGCCCCCAAACCACAGTGCTGAGAATTATAAAAAACAGCAGAAAAACTATGGATTTCTTCATCAATATATTGAGATTTCCTTATGTACTTGGTTTATTATCGACAATTCAACTCCCTTTCCATTATTCTACCACATTATAAAAGAAAATTCTCAGTCCCCCTGACCCCTGTTTACCGGCGGTCAACAATGCGTTAGAATGTTAGCTTCGGGAGGATTCATGAAAGTTCTATTTATAGGCGGAACCGGCACTATTTCCAGCGCGATTACAAGGCGGGTAGCGCAATTGGGCTGGGAGATTTACCTTCTAAACAGGGGGAACAGAAAGGGCGATTTCAAAGGGCAGGAAATTAACCATATTTCGTGCGATATAAGGACAGAAACAGCGCCGGAAATCAGGGAAAAACTGATAAAAGCCATTGGCAAAGAAAAGCAGTTTGACGTAGTTGCCGATTTTTTTGCCTTTGTCCCCGCTCATGTCCAAAAAGATTTCGAGATTTTTAACGGTCTTTGCAAACAGTACATTTTTATCTCCTCCGCCTCGGCATACCAAAAACCGCTTTCTTCCTGTCTCATCACAGAAAGCACTCCCCTGTCTAACCCCTTTTGGCAGTATTCAAGGGACAAAATCGCCTGTGAAGAATACCTGATTCAAAATTACCGTGAAAACGGCTTTCCTGTAACAATCGTCCGTCCAAGCCACACCTACGATGAAAGGAGCGTCCCCCTTGGGGTTCACGGCTCAAATGGAAGCTGGCAGGTATTAAAAAGAATGTTGGACGGCAAACCCGTCATTATCCACGGGGACGGGACAAGTCTTTGGACACTGACTCACAACAGCGATTTTGCAAGCGCCTTTGTCAGGCTCATGGGGAACATCCACGCTATCGGAGAAGCCGTCAACATAACATCCGACGAAAGCGTAACATGGAATCAAATCTATCAAATTATCGCGTCTGCCTTAAATGTGCCGTTAAAAGCGGTACATGTAGCAAGCGATTTTCTGGACGAATGTTCCAAAGGACTCTACGATTTTAAGGGCGGACTTTTGGGGGACAAATCAAACACCGTCATATTTGACAACACCAAGCTAAAACGGCTCGCACCCGGTTTCTGCGCTAAAGTACGCGCCGACGAAGGGATAAAAATGACAATCGAAAATATACTGAGCCACAGCGAATTACAGCAGGAAGACAGCGAATTTGATATATGGTGCGACAAGATTATAGCGTCTTTGGAAACGGCAAAAAGTAATATGCAATGAAGAGAAGAGTCAACGAATTGCGCGAATATAACGAATTGAAACGAATGAAGAAATCACCCTGCGGTACATGCTTGAGCATTAAAACAAAATGTTTTAACTTTTTAACATATTTTATACTAAATATGTTAAAATAACTTATTATAATCTTGGAGAAGCAATGAAAATTATATGCCCGACTTGCAGTCATGAAATTGAAAAAGAGAATATAAACGCAGAAAAAGACTATGTTTTCTGTAATATGTGTCAAAATGCGTTCAAAATATCGGATTTATTAGATACTGCAGGTCATAATGAAAATGAAACAATACTTGCTGAAAAAATAATAAAAAATCCGCCAAAAGGAGCATGGAAATATAAAGACTTTAATAAATTAATAATTGGAGCAACTACACGCTCTTTAACGGCATTATTTCTTGTTCCGTTTATGATAGTTTGGTCAGGCGGTTCAATAGGGGGCATTTACATTATGCAAATGATAACAGGAGAATTCAATCTTTTCTTATCCTTATGTGGCATTCCATTCTTAATTGGTTCTATCTTTCTTTTGGCTACGACATTAATGACTGTTGTCGGCAAGGTTGAAATTGTAATTGGAGATGATAGTTATGTATTTACAGGGGTTGGAAAAATAGGGATAAAGAAAAGATTTGACTGGAAGTCTGTAGTTCGTATTTATGAAGATAAAAATACTGTAACCGGTTTTTTTTCAAACAACCGGTATTCATCATCAATATATTTAGAAGGGAAAACCAGAATAAGATTCGGAAATGGATTAAAGGAAGAACACAAATATTTTTTATTAACCGCGTTAAGATATTATCATAAT
Source organism: Treponema sp. (assembly GCA_031254315.1). Lineage (GTDB taxonomy): Bacteria > Spirochaetota > Spirochaetia > Treponematales > Breznakiellaceae > WQXQ01. The sequence goes on along the minus strand of JAIRUQ010000116.1, from coordinate 4,468 downwards.
ATCAGGAATTACGGCAGATAGCGGAATTTGAAAAAATCTTGGGACAGGGCAAATCAACTCTATTTCTTTGCCGCGCTCTTTTTCTGTTCTCGCATGGCAAGAACAACGATAACTACAAACAACGCAATCAGAAAAATAATCGGTAGCAAAATTGAGATGAAACCTCCGCCTTCTTTTTCTTTTTCAGGCGGCGGAGCGCCAACGACAAGTGTGGACGGGTCTATAGGAACCACCTTCTCGCCGGTTGTTACTATAAACAAACAGATTATTACGGTTAAAATCATAACGGCAAGGGCGGCAATGCAGGCTATACGGAGTTGAAATGTAGACTTTTTATCGAGCGCGAGGAAAGAAACAGCCGCCATAATCACTATGCCAATTATAATACCAAAAACCATACTAAATTTTCGGTTATTTTTACCTTGTCAACAAGGCATTTATATGGTATTCTTGAAAAAATCTATTAATAGTGAGGTATAAAATGGCTCATAAAATCAGTGACGCTTGCGTAAGCTGTGGTTCTTGCGTACCGGAATGTCCGTCAGAGGCAATTTCTGAAAGTGGCGGACAATATCAGGTTGATCCGGCTAAATGCACGGATTGCGGCGCGTGTGTCAGCGCTTGCCCTACAGAGGCGATTTCTGCCGGGTAAGGTTTGGCGGCAACATACAGGCAAGGGATACGCCCTTGCCTTTTTTTTAATATTTCTCAATCTGCCGCTCCATGCTCAGACAGAGACAGGCTCAAATTTCCCCGTTATCAGACAACTTACCCCCTCTGACACCGGTTTTAGGCAATTTACAAGCGATGTTGAGGGAAACAGGCGGCGTCTTGCCGGCATAATGAACGGGGTGCGGCTCAGGACACGCCCGGAAGAAATAGCCGAACACCTGACAATTTATCAGTACACTGTCCGCGAAGGGGAAGACATTTTCTTCCTTGCCGCGAGAAGCAATATACCCTATTCCGCGCTTGCAAGCCTTAACAGACTCGGCAACCCTGTGTCATTGGAAGTTGGAATGACTCTACTGCTCCCCTCCTGCCCCGGAATTTTCATCCCTTCAACCATAGAAACGGATCTGGAAAAACTTATCGGTATGGCAAGGGAAAACACCGGAAATTCCGTCGAGCTGAGAATCAGAACGGCAAGAGGACCCATGAGTTTTCTCTTTTTTCCCGGCGCGGATTTTACGCCTACAGAGAGAGCCTTTTTTCTTAACGCGGGGTTCCGCTTCCCGCTTAGGTCTTTCCGTGTAACAAGCCCTTATGGCATTAGGACAGACCCTATAACAGGAAATATGTCAATGCACAGGGGGATAGACCTTGCCGCGCCGGAAGGAACGGAGGTTTTTGCCGTGGCGGATGGGGTTGTCTCGGCTACCGGAAGCGACCCTGTGTACGGAAATTATATAATTATCAGGCACAGTAATAACTGGACAAGCCTCTATGGGCACTTACAAAGCATAGAAACGGTCTTGCGGGCAGAGGTAAAATCCGGTAACCTTATAGGCAGAGTAGGTTCTACAGGTCAATCTACCGGACCGCACCTTCATTTCGAGCTTAGACAGGACGGAAGGGCGTTCGATCCGGCGGGGAGACTTCGCCCATAGGTTTGGGTTGACAAAAAGACGGAAGGTGTATGCCTGTAATAATGCTTTTGATAATTTGCCTTTTTCTCCCCGCTGTCAATTTGAATGCGGAAGCTTTCCGCACTACGGTTGAAGGAAGTATCGAAGTATCTCCTTCATCTACGGAAAGCCCTGTTTCAATTGGGATTAACAGCGCGGTGCTTATCACTCTGGGAGAAGACGCGCGTTTTTTAAGAGGCATAGAAGTTGAAATCACCGCTCCTCAAAACTGGCTTCAATACAGAAATTCGCTTGTAATGATGATATACAGTAACCTCATCCCTGCTACCGCTTCAGGCGTAGCCGATCTTGACGGAAGGCGCGTTATCTTTGACACATTGCCGTCAAGGCTAAGGATTGTCTACCATATCCCGCTCAGGGCTCAACACGGACTTAGAACGACCACTTCCGTTACCGTCCTTTCAAGCGTAATTCAGCCGGGGACGTTTCCCATACTGTTCAGGCTTACTCCCATAAACAAAGGGCTAAACGATGACTTTGAATTATTGCGATTTCAACTTGTAGCGCGTCCTATTTTAAGCGATGAAGGGGCGGTAAGGATCATCCCCCGCTTCCCTCCCCAGCTAAGAAACAGACCTTTTACAGTCCTTATTGATGACAATGTAATAAGCAACATAAACGAGCAAATACTGCTTAGGCAAGGCGAGCATCATCTTGTCATCACTTCTGAGGATTACCGCAACGAAAGCAGACGTTTTGTCGTAGAAAGGGCAAGGGTGCTGGAACTAACCATAGAACTGCACGATCCAACCCCGATTATTATATTTGAAGCCCCCCAAAACGCCCTAATCTTCCTTGATAACGCCCCAATTGCCCGTACCCGTGAAACTGTTACCACAGAACCCGGCGTTCATGAAGTCAGATTCCAAGTCGGCGATTATACCGTAATAAGGACTCTAAACGTCCAGCGCGGAAAAACCTACCGGGTCGCCCTAGCCGTAGACCTCACAATTCAAGAAGAAGATTAACTCTTTTTGGAAAAAGATTAAAACTTTAGGAAAAGATTAATCTTTTAAGCGCAAGAAATAACTAAATGAAAAATGACCCTCTACCGATACTCAAAATGTCAGGGTTATAGTTCCCCTCCCAAATCACTATAACTCCGATATGCCTCAAGGGGCATGGAGCTGTTCGAAACACAAAATTCGGACAGCTCTTTTTTTTTTAATGGCAATATAATATAATTCCCCATGCAGGAAAAACAGGCTAATAACGACGACAGTGTCAAGCTAAAGCCGCTCTATGGAATGCGTCCGGGCGTGTATCTTACCCTCCTTTATTCGATAATTTTGCTGATTATCCTCTTTTTTCTGCTTTTATTCCCCGGTTTGAAAAGCCCGGGCGCTGTGTTAATCGTAAAAACAGAGCCGGCAGGGGCTGGCATAAGGGTGAACGGCGTTTACATGGGCATTTCAGGGAGCGCCATTCCCGTACCCAAGGGATTAGCTACAATAACAGCCGTTCTTCCGGGCTTTAACAGCGAAAGCGCTGTCCATGAAATACCAGCCCATTACTTTGGCTCGCTCTTTTTCCCTCTCCGGTACAGGGTAGAAATGACGTTAAAAACAGACGATCCTTCTGCCGCTTTCGCTATTTCCGCCGCGGATTTTGCGGATTGGAGTTTTGGCGGGGAGCCGACCGCGTCATGGCAGATTCCGCTCAGTCTTTCAACGGGAGCCTACCGCGCAGGTACTTATACTGTGGCGAAAGAGGAACTTCAAGATATACTGCTGGCGGCTTCACGTTTTACCGTTACAAGAGCCGCATTGCGCGATCTGCTCCGCGCTAAAATACTGTTGGATAATAACGGTCTTTCTCCCTCACCGGCATCGCTTTTAGGCTCGGTTTCTGACATAACGGCGTTCCTTTCAGAAAATCAGGGGAGCGCGAAATGGCTTTGCGGTCTTCTGCCGCCGGAAATCGCCTCTAAAATCAAAGCTTCCGAATGGTACAAAAATGAAGCCGCCTCATTGTCTGAGCCGCAATTTGCCGCCGCGTCTTCTCGAAATCTTCCCGTAAACCGGCTTGAACTATCGGGGCTTTATTTTACAGCCATTCCGGCGCGTATAATGACAAAAGGCGGTAGCAGTGAAACCATAAACAGCTTTTTAATAAGCGAAACCCCTGTTTCAAGGCAATTATTTCAAATTTTTCTAAATGAAAACCCTCAATGGAGGGAACAACAGACAGACTACTATCCCGATGAAATATCGGTTTATCCTTCTGAAACATACGGCAATGGTATAATTACCGGAGTAACATGGTACGCGGCACAGGCGTTTTGCAGTTGGCTCTCCGGGCGGCTTCCGGCGTCCCTTTCCGCAATGGAAGTAAGACTGCCAACCGAAGACGAATGGTTGTCAGCCGCCCAAACTATAACCGGAATGAGAAACCCCGGCTGGGAATGGTGCGCCGACCCCTACGCTCCCCTTAACTTCATTTCCGCCCCAACACAGGCGGTAAATGCTGTTGGCTCCCCGGAACGTTCATTGCGCGGCAGACCCTCTTCGACTTCTACGGTAAACAGGGCTTCCCTTCCCCCTGAGCTGTCCTCGCCCTTTGTAACATTCCGCCCAATTATCGCTGAAAGAAAATAATATGGGTGAAGGCGTAAAAATCATCGCGCAGAACCGTAAGGCGCGTTTCGATTATTCGGTAGATGAAACCTATGAATGCGGCATAGAGTTGCTTGGAACAGAGGTAAAATCTTTCCGCGACGGAAAAATCTCTTTTCCTGATGCTTGGGCTGAAGTTATTGACGGGGAAATATGGTTGCACTCACTGGTAGTAGCGGAAAATCCCTTTTCATCGATTTTTAA
>JAIRUQ010000024.1 GCA_031254315.1 Treponema sp. | reverse complement strand
CGGGTTTTTGTTTCGCAGAGGCGGCCGGCAACGGCGATAATCATGTTTTTATTAGCGGTGAATAACTTGTTGGGACGAATAAAACTGTCAACCGGCAGACTGCCTGAAATAAAATCGGGCGTACCGATAGCCAGCGCAAAAGAATCAGATTTGAATTTGCTGGTTATTTGGCACACGATAATATCATCACCCGAAAGATCGGCCACAACAAAGGCAGGACGTTTCTTATTGCCGGATAGATCGGAAAATGGAAAGGGAATTATAACGACATCGCCTTTTACAAATTGGCCCATGCCTTGTCCTCTTCCGGTGTGTCCCAATCTTTTGATAATGCCGCCTCGCTCAACAGCATGGTTTCCGGTATTTGCAATAGCTTTCGTTGTTTTATCCATGCAACAAAATCTATTACTTCACCTACACAGGCGGTCGGAAGAGTTTCTATTTCCTGTAGTAAAACAGCGCGTTCTGTCATTTCCTTTCTCCTATATCACCATAATACAACATTTCAAAGGAGAAGGCAATGAGGAAATACAAATGAGGAATGAGGAATGAGAAATGGAAAGATTAAGCGGTAGCGGTAGCCATCTCTTTACGAACCAGTTCACCGATGATCACTTCCGGTGTGGTATGGTTGGCTGCTGCTTTGATACGCAGCCAGTCAGCGGAAAGCCCGTCCACGAAGATGACGTGTCCTTGCTGTTTTGCAAAAAAACCGCTCTTTCCGTTGCCGGACACTTTCGGCGTGTGTTCCGTCCAGTATTCATCCAGCGCGTCATATTCTTTGTCGGTCAAATCAGGCATAATTTACTCCTATCTACACCGCATGAGCGGCGAATTTTATCGAATGACTCCGCGAAGCGGAGACAATTTCTCCTATTGTCCGTCGAGCAGCGGCAACAGCGAATCCCTGCATTTCATGGCATGGAACACTCGCACATTCTGCTCGTCAATGACATTATACAGAATTTCCAGCAAATTTGCATTGCTGTCAAATCCTATCAACAGATGTTTCTCCGTGTTGTCTTCAAATACATCGTCATATATCCAATTCAATATGGCATGCCGAATATTTGCCTCGGTTATGTCATGGTTGAAAGCAGACGGAACGCATTTGACGATGACTTCCATGGAGTAAATATAGCATGAAAAGAATGCCAAAGCAAGCGCAAAGGAGGCGCAAAGATAGCGGAGACGAAAGAAGAATGAAGAATAAACCACGGAGGACACGGAGGAGAAGACAAGAAATCGTACCAAGAACCCGAGTTAGGGCGCACTGTTCGGGCTAAAGCCCTCACGCTTTTTTCATCGTGTTAGCCTTAATTTTGCGCCACGCCGTATTCATCTACACCGCTTGCTTGGGCGTGTGCCCTCCGTGGTTGTTGATTCGTGTTGAGGGGTATTAAACCCCGAATACAAATACCTTATGAGAACAACATACCTCGTCCCTTTAGGGCGAGGTTGTTGATTCTTAAATATTTTATAAGGAGGTTTTTCTATGAAAAACACATTCAAAACACTCGGAATTATTACTGTTGTAATAATTGTAACCCTCTCTTTCGCTTCCTGCGAATCATTAAGCCAGATGGTTTTTGGAGAACCCGCGGCGGGAGAGCAAGCCCAGACATCCCAAGCCACGTCTACACCAGCCCCCGCACAGCCGGCACGATTTGAGCCGGCGCCGAATCAGCCCTCGCCCGTCGGCAGGTGGAGTGGGGAGACAACATTTAACGCTAATGGAACAGGCAAGTGGAACGGTAGAGACATTAGATGGCAAAGAATAGGAGCTGGCAACCAGTTAACGCTTACCATTATTGGCTCGGATGTTGGTGATTATTGGTACAGCATAGAAGGCAATACGCTGACGATAGTTAGTAATCCTGATTCCCCTGAATTTGGAAGTACATACACCCGCCAATAGGTAACGCAAAGGAAGTGTGAGGGAAGAATTTAACCGCTGAAGGACATTGGGATTGGATTATATGGCATATTTTCCTCCGTGTACTCCGTGTTCTCAGCGGTTTTTTTCTTTCATCAGGAGACGCAAAAGCTGTCAATTTTTTGTTGATTGCTCTTTGTTCATTGGCAATTCGTGTTCAAGCGGAGACGGGAGAGACGCAGAGGAGGTATGAGGAGTAAAGAATGAAGATAAAAACTTGATGTACGCTCTGGTGAGGGAGCGTTTGCGGAAAAAATGCCCGAAAACACGGAGGCTTGGTAATTTATTTTTCCTCCATGTATGTAACCTCCTTGAGGTAATATCTTCTTCTTTATCTTCCTCTGCGTCTCTGCCTTTCTGCGGTACGCTTATTTCGCAGACACGCAAAGATAGCAACTACTGAAATTCCATAGCGTGGTGCGATGCTATACATGAATAAATAAAAATAGTATGGACACAATAAGGATTTACTTGTATACTATAAAATATGGGAAATGAAGAATTATCAAATTATATCGTAATTGATCAGGGAATTCGTTTTGGGAAACCTTGTATAAAAGGCACAAGAATAACTGTTGGGGATATTCTTCAATGGCTGTCCGAAGGGATACCTATATCAGAAATATTGGATGATTACCCATTATTAAAGGAAATACATATAAAGGCGGCGCTTGCTTTTGCGGCAAGACGAGAAGAAATAATAAAAATAATTGCTGTGGCGTAAAGAATCTAAATGAAAATATTACTAGACGCTAACATTTCTTGGAAATTGGTAAATAAATTGAAGCCGATTTTCGGTGAATGTGCCCATGTTGATTTAATAGGAATTGAAGTACCTGCAGATGATATAGACATTTGGAATTACGCATTGAACAATGGGTATATAATAATAACAAAAGATAATGATTTTGTAGATTTACTGGAAATAAATGGTTTCCCGCCGAAAGTTGTATTATTAAAAACCGGAAATAATAATAGCCAAGCGCTTATGGAACTCTTGATAAATGTTAAACCAATGATAGATGATTTAGAAGAAAATAATTATGGGTTAATAGAAATAGTAAAATAGAAAAGGTGGTATCCCGCATGAGTTTTTATGAGCCGCAGACCGCCCCCACCTGTTAAATGAATAGCGGATATATCCAAAATATTTGTAAATATTTAGCTGTTACAGAGGGCTAATGTCCCTTGAGAGGCAAGGTGCGCTAGATATAGCGTCGTTGTTCCATTGCTCCCTGCCAATTGTTCAATAACTGCCATATCCAGCCCAGTAATTTCCTGAACAAATTCAGGGGTCGAGCCTTTTGCCAAAGCATTGCGGGCGGTGGTCATTATGCCATTTTCCCTACCTTCTTCACGTCCTTTTTCAAGACCTTCTTCAAGCCCCTCTTCTCGTCCTTCTTCCCTTCCTATATATGGGTGTGAAGATGGCGTTTTGGGCGCACCGCTCAGGCTAAAGCCTTCGCGCCCTTTTCATCTGGGTTACGTTTCTTGTGCGGCGCGCTACTCAGGCTAAAGCCTTCGCACCATTTTCATCTTATTACGTTTTTCTAGCGCCACGCCATGTTAATATTATTCATCCACACGGTATACCGTGCATACTTGGGCGGACGCCGTATTAACTTATTCATCCACACGGTTTCACCGTGCAGAATTGGGCGTGCCTGAAAACGAAAAAAATTAATTTTTTTTACTATTTTTTTAAGACGCTGTTCTAAAACTTGTTTTTAATGTACATTTTGCCCCTATTTAATGGGTTTGCTTTTCAAGTGAGGGGGCGCACTACTCGGACTAAAGTCCTCGCACCGTTTTCATCTTGGTTACGTTTATTGTGCGGCGCGCTACTCAGGCTAAAGCCTTCGCACCATTTTCATTTTATTACGTTTATTGTGCGGTGCGCTGTTCGGGCTAAAGCCCTCACGCATTTATGGTTGCGCTGACTTTTTTTGTGCACCACGCCGTGCTACATTATTTATAGACACGCTTCTGCGTGCATACTTGGGCGGACGCCGTGTTAACTTATTCATCCACACGGTTGCACCGTGCAGAATTGGGCGTGCCTATTTTGTCGGGCGCACACAGACATTTTTTTTCGCCAAAAATTCTTTTAACTCATGAACAGAATAATTTCTTTCCATTCTGGGTGAGTACAGCATACTGCTGATGATTGCCGCCTGCGCTTCGGTTTTTGTAAATAAATCGCTTAAATGTTCCGGCGCTCCTGCTCCTCCCGAAGCAATCAGCGGAACCGATACGGCGGCTTCGGCGATTTTCATCAATTCAAGATCGTAGCCGGACAAAGTTCCGTCGTTGTCGATACTGTTTAAGCATATCTCCCCCGCTCCTAGTTCCTGTCCACGCTTTATCCATTCAAGGGCATCCATGCCTGTCGCTACTCTCGCTCCGTCAATATAGACTTCATAGCCGCTGGGCATTTGTTTCGTTCTTTTTACCTGCGTAGAGAGCACAACGCACTGAGAGCCAAAAGCCTTCGCCCCGTCCGAGATGATCTGCGGATTTCTTACAGCCATTGAGTCAATGCTGATTTTTTCCGCTCCGGCTTTGAGCGCTTCATACATGTCGTTTAAGTCCTTGATTCCGCCGCCAACTGTAAAAGGAATAAAAACACGGTTCGCAACTTTCTTTACCGTTTCAATATCAATTCCGCGCTTTTCCGAGCTTGCCGTAATGTCGTAAAAAACCAACTCGTCAATTTGAGCGTTGTACATAGTTTCAGCTAACTCATCAGCAGGCGCGACATTTATGTTGTCCTGAAACTGAACCGCTTTTGTTACCATGCCGTTTATAATATCGAAGCAGGCGATAAGCCGTTTTGTCAGCATCTTAACCACCTTTCCTTAAATTCAAAAAACCGTTTAAAAGAGCAAGTCCCGCAGAGCCGCTTTTTTCTATGTGAAACTGAGTCGCGTAAATATTTTCCCTGTTCACCGCGGCTGTAAACTTTCCGTTATAATCCGCCGTCCCCCATAGATCGGATTCATGTTCAGGTTTAGCGTGATAAGAATTTACAAAATAGAAAAAATCGTCGCTTGAACCGAAGGGTGCTTTTTTTACAAACCGCACTTGATTCCACCCCATCTGCGGAACCCTGACCTTTGAAACATCAAATTTAACTACCTTCCCTTTAAGCCAGCCAAGGCAATCGGTGTCTTCTTCTTCGCTGTGTTCAAACAAAATCTGCAATCCTACGCAAATCCCCAAAAACGGAACTTTCTTTTTTAGTACCGCATTCTCCAGAACTTCTATCAAACCCATTTCGCGCAGAGACTCCATTGTCGCCTTCGCACTTCCCACTCCCGGCAGAATAATATACGAGGCGTTTTCTATATCGCCGGAATTTCGCGCGAAAGACGCTTCGTGTCCAAGACGGGTGATGGCGTGTAACACACTGGGGGCGTTTCCGGCTTTGTAGTCTATTATTTTGATCATGCCTTATCCTTTCCTTTAATTGCCGCCTGAACAAGTCCCAAAAACAGCGGATGCGGTTTATTGGGGCGGCTCTTAAATTCGGGATGAAATTGAACACCCACAAAAAAACGATTACTAGGCAATTCGACCGCTTCAACAAGATTTTCGTCGGGTGATATGCCGCATATTGTCATACCCTTGTCCGTAATAATTTTCCGGTAATCGTTGTTGAACTCAAAGCGGTGGCGGTGTCTTTCTCCTATTTCGTCCGCGCCGTACAGCTTGTGCAGAAGTGTGCCGCGTGATACTTTGCAGGGGTACGCGCCAAGACGCATTGTTCCTCCACTGCCCAACATTCCAATCTGACCGGGCATAATGTCAATCACGCGGTGCGGCGATTCGTTGTCAAACTCACCTGAGTGAGCGCCTTCAAGAGCGCAGATGTTACGCGCAAACTCAATGACTGCAATCTGCATACCAAGACAAATTCCCAAATAGGGGATATCGTTTTCGCGCGCATAACGGCAGGCGTTGATTTTCCCCTCAATGCCCCTGTCACCAAAACCGCCGGGAATAATCATGCCGTCAATTCCGCCTAAAATATCGTTTGTGTTTTGTTTCGTTACATCTTCACTGTCAACCCAGCTGATGTTTACATTCGCTCCTGTTTCAAATCCCGCATGATTCAAACTCTCTATAATAGAAAGATACGCATCGTGAAGTTTAACATATTTTCCGACTATGGCGATATTAACCGCTTTTTTCCTTGCGGCGATTTTTTGCGTCATCATGTTCCATTCGTTTAAGTCAGGCTCAGGCGTATTAAGTCCAAGTTCTCTGCAAACAACCGTGTCCAAGCCGTTGCGATGGAGCATAAGCGGCGCTTCGTACAATGATGGAAGAGTGATATTCTCGATAACGCAGTCCGGTTTAACGTTGCAAAAGAGCGCGATTTTTTCTTTGATGCCGCCGCCAATCGGTTCATCGGCTCGCGCGATTATGACATTCGGATCAATTCCCATCGCCCTCAACTCTTTTACCGAGTGCTGGGTCGGTTTTGACTTATGCTCGCCGGAACATTTTAAGTACGGAACAAAAGTAACATGGATAAAGAGGCAATGCTCTCTGCCCTTCTCAAGTGAGATTTGCCGTATCGCTTCTAAAAACGGCTGGCTCTCGATATCACCCGTAGTGCCGCCAATTTCAGTAATTAGCGCATCGGCGTGAGTTTTCTCTCCGCCGCCATAAATAAAGCTTTTTATTGTTTCTGTAACGTGAGGGATGACCTGAACGGTTCCGCCAAGATAATCTCCCGCCCGTTCTCGTTCAAGTACGTTCCAGTACACCTTGCCTGAAGTCAAATTGCTGAGTTTTGTCAAATTTTCATCAATAAAACGCTCGTAATGACCAAGATCGAGGTCGGTCTCCGCTCCGTCATCGGTAACGAAAACTTCACCGTGCTGGAAGGGGCTCATGGTTCCGGGGTCGACATTCATGTAGGGGTCGAGTTTTTGAGCCGCTACCTTCAAACCTCGCTGTTTGAGCAATCTGCCCAAAGACGCGGCTGTAATGCCCTTTCCAAGCCCTGAAACGACTCCGCCCGTAACAAAGATATATTTTGTCATATTTCCGCCACCCCGTTAAAAAACAAAAAAGCGCTTATCGACAGACTGCTCTCCAATCTATCAATAAACGCCTTTGTTTATTGATATGAGTGTATTATAAGCGAAAAAAACTGTCAAGCCGCTTCGCGGCTTGGCTCTTTTAAGGTAGGGATTTACTGTCCGCTTACGCGGACGACGGGTCAAGCCGCTTCGCGGCTTGGCTCTTTTAAGGTAGGGATTTACTGTCCGCTCACGCGGACGGCGGGTCAACCCGCTAAATTCTCATTCTGTGAGATTTTCTTTAAGGAATTTCTTTAATGATTCGATAATTTGAACTAATTTTCACGCTATATAAAAATAAATTTGGCGACTGCAAGGAAAATTCGTATATTAAAAATAGGTATATGTCTGTAAAAATCAGCATCATAACCAGAGGAACTTCC
>JAIRUQ010000014.1 GCA_031254315.1 Treponema sp. | reverse complement strand
GTATATGAACAAAAAAAAGACGGCGAATATATTGTGTTTCCCTTCCTTAACAATTATCCCTACGGTTGTAAAATCATGATAGGGCCATTTATCAATAAGAAGGATGCCGAAATCCTTTTCCAATTGTACGTTCCCCGGTATGTCTATAAGGCCGATTCTTTTTCGTCCATTGATACAACAGAAAGGGATAACATTGTTCCTCTTTTGCTTAGCGGTCGGGAAATGCCCTTAAGCGTTTCTCTTCCCCTGAATGATTCTTGCCTGATAAAACTGGAGCAGGAGGATTGTTATAACGCTTACATTCCCTCATTTTCATTTGATGATAGAGATTCTTGCGCCCCTTACCGCCGCAATTATGCCGAAATTGCTTTTGCCCTGGGCCAGCGGGCCAAATATGTTTTTCTGCATGCCATGATATTTCAGCAAGCGAAGTTATTGCATGAACGTATTACCGAGCTTGAAAAAATTGACCCTGCCGCTATCTATCCCAGCGACCCCTGGAAACTGGACGAAAGCGGGGATTTGGTGTTCTAATTATGGAAGAATCGGTTCAAAACCAGATTGCGCGCCTCTCCACGCTCAAGCTGAAACCGTATAAGAAATTCATCAAGGCATTATTGAAAATCGAAGAGCAGGGGCTTGTCTTTGAAAAGGATTACCGGAAACTGCGCGCCCTGTTTCAGGGGCGGATAGCGCTGTACCTGAAAAAAGAATGTGCGGAGACGATTCTCGCCCACCTGATGGCTATTGGGAGCTGTGTGGGCAGGGGGAATGAAAGTTCCCGGCTGAGGGAAGAATTGCGGACGCCGGTTTTGGCAATCGTCAATTTGCTGATGGAGAATATGGGCTTTGGCGGCAAACTCGATGAAATCTTTATTAAAGATATGGAAAAAACGGAAGACGCATTTTTCCCACAGCTTTTCAGGCAGGCAGTTAAAGAGGCGCTTGATAATGTGCTGGTAAATTTTAGCGACTATTGCCTGCTGAACCGCGGGAAATTTGTACAAAAAGAAAACGGCGAACACCTGATGTTTTCCTTTATCAACGATCACCCCTGCGGCTGTGGAATAATGATAGGGCCATTTACCAATAATCCGAAGGTCAATATTCTCTTTCAATTATACATTCCCCGGTATCTTCATAAGGAAATAAAAAATACGCCTTCTTTACCCGAAAGTGAAACAGAATTTGATAATCATTCATATCGCAGGTATAGCGTACGTTTGCTTTCTTCGTACATTGTGGAAGAAAGATATAGAAAGACTATGGTTGACATGGTTCAGGGCTGGGAACTACCCATAAACATTTCAAGCCCGCTGAGTGATTCCTGCCTGATAGAACTGGAACAGGAGGACTGTTATAACGCTTATATTCCCTCTTTTTCATTTGATGATAGGGACTCTTGCGCCCCTTACCGCCGCAATTATGCCGAGATTGCCTTTGCCCTGGGCCAGCGAGTTAAATATATATATCTGCATGACATGGTTGCTCCAGAACCGAAATATTTGCCGGAATACATTGCCGGGCTTGCAGAGATGAGAGGTCTTTATCCCTATTCCTCTTCACCAGTAATACTGGACGAAAACGGGGATTTGGTGTTGTAAGAAAACTAACGCGGACTTGTCATCGTGTTATGGCTAAAGACATTCATTTTGTTATTGAAAGCAAAATATCTTATACCTGAAACTATAAATTGATATTTCTATAATAAGGTTTGTATTTTCTCTTGACTTTTCATTTTATATTATGACTATAATAGTCATGTATTATACATGCTTTCAACAAGGCTCGTATGGGTCTTGAGATTTTTTGTGGAGGACGTACATGGCTACTATTGGGAATTTTCTTTGGTTCATTTTTGGGGGGGCGCTTTTGGCGCTTTCATGGTTGATTGTCGCGGTTCTTTTTGCGATAACCATTATTGGACTGCCTATTGCAAGGGCGTGTTTGGAATTTGCGAAATTATCGGCATTTCCTTTTGGTAAAGAAATCCTGCGTGAAACTGAAGTACAGGGAAAGGCAAATGTATCAACGTTTAAAAAGGTTATAGCAATAATATTAAAGATTATTTGGTTTCCCTTGGGATTGATATTTACTATAATTTATTTTGTAGGCGGTATAGTCTCGTTTATTTCCATTATTGGAATTCCTGTTGGTATTGTTTATATCAGGATGGGAAAATTTGTCCTGTTCCCCATTGGCGCCCGTGTGGTAAAGAAGGGAACGAAGTAACAGGCGTTATTTCCAGTCCCTTGCCCAAAACCCTGTTCTTCGCTTGTTTGTATGCGAAGGGAAATACAAAGTATTTCCCTGAGACAAATACCTTACCAAAACAACAACCGGAGGTTGTTGACGGTATAACCCTTCGTCAATATAATAAAAAAGGAGGCTTATATGTTCAATGTCGTGTTAGCAATAGTGTTTGGGGTTGTTGGCATAGGGCTGGGCGTTCTGTATAACATACTGGTCATTAAACATTATCCCGAGCAGGAAAGAAAAGGGGCTTATGTCCGGGCGGTTTTCCTTTTTTTGCTTTGCGGGATGGTGTTGTTTTGCGTGGTCATCCTGAGGCCCAACATTAATAAAGCCATTGCAAAAAACATAAGCGCGATGGAGCAGTATATCAATGAAACGCACGCCTCTAATGGGTTTGTAAAAAACGGGCTTGACCTCAATATAATCGGCGGCGACGGTTCGCAAGCGCAAAATGCCATTGATGAACTAAAATTGATCTTGCCGACTGCTCAGCAGGTTGGGCTTCCTAAAATTGTTTATAATATGGTTGTTGATAACGCGCTGGCGGGATTGCTAAAAAAACTTACTGGCGTAGAAAAACAGGTCGGTTATTTTACCGATGAAAACAATATGCTTACCGTTGCTTCCATAACAGGCGGTATGCAAAAAAGGGTGATATATCTGGTAAATATTTTTTTCCTGGTCATTGCGGTTATTTTTGCGGTATTGCTGGTAATTTACATAATTAACTCATTGCTTTATGGAAGAAAAAGTTCATATTTGCCGAATTCGGGCTAAAATTGGCTCTACTATGGAATATGGAAAAAGATCAAGACTAAAACATATATTGACAATAATAAAATACTAATATATGGTGTTTTATACCCAATGGGTATAAAGAAACATCTGTATAGGTGTTTACAAAAGTTTGTGTCATGAGGAGGACAAAATGGCAGCACTTAAATCGGGTATTTTGCTTGCAGCTGATGAGAAGTTGGTTATGGAGATTGAAGCGGAACTTTGGGCTATCAGTTCCAATCCAATCGCGCGTTTAATAGGGTCGATCTTTAGAGTTATCGCCATGATTCTTGGCTTTAAACAGAAGGGTTACTGGGTTATCACCGACAAGCGCGTGGTTGAAGTCTCTTTGCAAATAGGCTGTTATTGCATTACCATGGGGCGGCAAGTAAAGTATGTGTTGCCGAGCAGTGTCAAGGAAATTGGATATAATAGAACCGCGGCTTGTGGCTGTTTCTGTCCCGCGTACCATCTGTATTATCAATCTTTTACCCAGCTTAGCTCTGTTCTGTTGAAAGGCGCGAATGAGGAAAA
>JAIRUQ010000123.1 GCA_031254315.1 Treponema sp. | reverse complement strand
CCGCGGTATCTTAAACTTTTAGTTATATCAAGCGGAGGCTCGTTCGAGAGGAAATTTATTATACCGTCTGGTTTAATACAAACCTTCAAATATTTTGGTTTGTTTCAGCCGGAGCAGAGCGCGGACTGAAAGTCTGACGGGGTAAGTACAAACCGCCTTTGGCGGCGTTGTACAATCATCTTCCTTACACTCGCCGACCGCAGGGAGGCATTAAACCAGACTTTCGAATAAAACTACATTAAAGGCGCTCACTTAGTTGCAGAAACCTCCGCACAGAAGTTTTTGACCGGTAATGTCGGAGTACAGAGTAAGGTTATCCGTCTTTGCAAGGTGTAGCACCTGTCCCCATTTTTCGTCTTCCGGCAGAATTGCTTCAAATATATTTTTTCGCTCCAGAACAAGTTCAGGGTGAAATGTTACACCCTCGTCTCCGTCAAAAATTGCCGCATAGAAAATGCCCGACTCTACGATGTCCTGAAAAAAGTGGCTCCCAAAGGACAGCTCCGGTACAAGACCGCCTTGCCGGTAAGACACTTCGCACAAAGCAGTCATGTTGCATAACTCGCTGAAATTAACGGGTACTCCAAGGGAAGGAGTGGTTGTGCCCCATCTGCCGGGTCCAATTAACATAACGCTGTTCCCTTTGAGTTTTTGATTTAATTTCCCGATGAGACGGGCGGCTTGATATTTTTCACGATCGGGAAGTTCCAAATATTCCTTCGCTTTTACAAATAGAACATAATCCAGCGGCAGTCTTACGTTGCCGCCCATAAAATTCCCCTTTGATGAAGAAAAGAAAACACTCCCCTGCTCCAATTCCGGGATTTCTACCGCTTTACCGAAGCCTTTTGTCTGTAAAGGACGGCATTGCAGTAAATTAAAACGAAAATTTCCGTCCGCGCTGAAATTCGCGGTAAACTCAATATCTACGGGGTAATCATACGCGGTTTTCAGCGTTGAAAGTACCGTGCTTGCAAGCGCGGGAAAAGAAGTTTCGGTCAACAAGCCCTTAAAATCAAAAATCTGAGGTGTGCCGTCGTGCTGGACGCCTAATTCCTTCATACGATTTAGCGCGACGGTATCAACGCTGGAAAAAATGTTTCTGTTCGTTTTCAAATCACAGTTTGATAAACTGTCTAGTGGCGTTTCGGTAAGACGGTTTTCCCTTAAATTAAGAACGTCCGCGTTATGCTGGGAAAACTTTTTTTCATCGCCATGATTGACGGGCGGTCCCTTCTCAGGATGATCAAGTGTAACGATTCTGGCGTAATCGCCGGAAACACGATCAACCGCGCGCGTTCCAAGCCCGAAGACCAAACGCAACATACCTGCGTTCGGGTCAATGTCTTTGTTCCACACATACAGGTTAGACGAGTTCCCAACTCCGGCAACGTGCGGGAAAAACAGATCGCCGTAATGGTCGCCGGACACCCGCTGTACAAGAATAGCCATTTGCTCATCCTTACCGGCAAGTCCGCGGGTTTGCCGGTATGCGAGAGCGTCATCGCTCATTGCGCTGGCGTAAACTGTGCGCACTGCTTGTTCAAACGCCTCGAAGCGAGTTTCCGGCGAACCCTGATTGGCGCAAAACACACTTTCATATTTTCCGGCAAAAGCGTTGCCAAAATTGTCTTCCAAGAGCGAACTTGATCTGACGATGATCGGCGACTGCCCGTAATGTTCCAACATCTGCACAAACTGTTCACGGAGTATATCGGGGAACTTTCCCTGCATGAGTTTT
The DNA here is from genome assembly GCA_031254315.1 of Treponema sp. Classification (GTDB taxonomy): domain Bacteria; phylum Spirochaetota; class Spirochaetia; order Treponematales; family Breznakiellaceae; genus WQXQ01. The sequence goes on along the minus strand of JAIRUQ010000123.1, from coordinate 16,407 downwards.
TCACGCAGTTCAGGCGCAAGCGCGAAATAGCCTTCTGCGGTTTTTTGTTTGGTGCGAAGTTCCCACCAGCCGTTTTGTACTATATAAGTGTAGAAAATGTCCGCGCCAAGATAGTAGGAATCGTGCGGCTCCCAGTTGCCTTGCGAAATATTAGTTTCAAGAATTTTTCTGCCAAGAAGCATACCTACGCTTTTGCCACCGACAAAACCCGTCCCTATCTCACGCGATGCTATATCGAGAATATCCCTAAGTGAAAAATATTTGTTGGCAAGCTCGGCAATGCGCTGTTCTTTGCCGATTATCAAACTGATCAGAAGCTTTTTAATTTTTGCTTGGCTTTCCGCATCTTTGTCCAAGGCTACGAGAGACTGTTCTAGGGTATCTTCCCAATAATCCCGTGGTCGTGGACTTCTGCTCATGCCTGCAAAAAGCGCGGCGGCGGAGGCGCTGGCAGTAATGGACACCGCTTTATCCCCGTCAATCAAATGCGGGAAAAACATGGTCGGCGAGTACCTTTCCCAGACCTTGAGGGGATGAACGTAAAATTGTTCGCGGACGATGTATACATCAAGCAGGAGCTGGGTTGTTTCCCGAATACGGGCGATAGTGGAGTGAGTGTGAACGCCGCGGATCAACGCAAAATAGGCGATAGTATCAAGCTGGTAGAGAAATGGGCAGGTTACGCGGAAAAAGTTTCCTATCATTAAGTCCGAGTACCAGAATTGAAGGAGGTCGCTTAAACAGTCAAAAACATAAAAAGCTTTAAGCCCTTCCTGTTCGATGATGTTGTGAATTTTTGTGGCGAAACTTTCGAAGCCTTCAGAAGCGTCCATTTTGTACAGTATCGAAGGCTCATTCTCCGCCATAAGCGGAGCGTGGCTTCCAAAGCGAAAATAGACAAGACGCCGTCCGTCGTTTTTAGCCTGTTTAATATATGGCTTTATAACATGAAGATAATCTTCAACAGACTGAACCTGCCATACCACGTTGTCTCCAAGCCGCAACATGTCGATTGCCTTATCAAGACCGGAAAGCCCCGTACTTGCCCTGTTGTTAATCGCCATATAAAAACCTCCTGAACTATTTTCAAAACTGAAGCTTTTCAAAATCAAAGTTTTGAAAAACCTCTAATCATCTTCTATTAGGCAGGCGTTTACAAAAGATAAAAACAACTTTTGGCTGTATTCGTCATTCAAGCTGTACTCAGGATGCCATTGAACTGCCCATGCGAATCTTCTGCCCGGTACAAATACGGCTTCTACAAGACCGTCTTCCGCTGTCGCCATACACACAAGCTCCTTCGACAATTCTTTGACTCCCTGATGATGACAACTGTTCACGTCAATTTCATCCGCTCCCAAAAGTATATGAAGAGGACTGCCTGTCTTTATTTTAACCTTATGGGAAGGTTTATCATAGGGTTTTTTTTGATGATGGTGCAGTTTTGGAGCGCCTTTGAATTGGGCAGGTAAATCCTGATACAGTGTTCCGCCGAGAAGGGCGTTGAAAAATTGGATTCCACGGCAAATGCCGAAAGCCGGTTTGTCCATCTCCATTACAAAAAGGGAAAGCAGAACGGCTTCCATCTTATCGCGCTGTGGACAAATCTCTCCGCAATATTTGGTTTTTTCTTCACGGTACAAAGAGGGGGCAACATCTTGCCCGCCCGTGAAGAGCAAACCGTCAACGGTGCGGCAAATCTGTTCCAGCGATGATCTGTCCGTGGTCAGCGGCAACATAACAGGCAACCCGCCAGCCTGTTCAATTCCGTCCATGTAACCCGGCAACATCCAGAGGCTGTCTTTCTCTTCATCCCAAAGCGGCACTACTCCAATCAGCGGCTTACTCATTAATTCATCCATAGAAACTCTCCTTTGATCCAAGATAGGAAACCGGCAGTTTACTGTCTTTTTTATAAATTAAAATTCTTTCAAGGATAAGACCGGCTTCCAACGCGCCGATTGTAATTTCCTGAACGCCTTTTTCAAAGTTTAATTGAGCGGCGCTCTTTCTGATGTTATCAAGCACACCCTGACACCACCGTGGGTCTGAGTGGAAGGCTGTAAAATCGGCAGGGACAGTAGTAATTATTTGCCGGGCGCTTCCTGATTTTTCCAGTGTAAAGCGTAGCGTCTGGTTTGCCTGAGCAGGATTTACCGGAGTTGTCCAGAGCTCAACATTGTAATCTCCGGTTTCTTCTATATAAAAGCGATAAGTAAGAGCAGGGTTTTCATCTGTTTCGTTGAAGTTTGCCGTAGACGGGAAGACTTTCATTCCCGCACCGCTACGCCCGTAATTTTTTAATTCCGTGAACGTGCCCGCCGCAGAATCTTTTTTGACAGCGAAATGATTAGCTTCCATTACAATAACGCCGTTGTTTGCCATGAAAGTCATCGGCGGCAGGTGCAGATTATGCAGCGTCTTTGCCGTCACTTCAATGGCGACAACAGTTTCAGCGTCTTTAATAAACAGCCGTGCGGTCTGTATCTCGTCTGTCAGCTTTTCCCTTTTACAACGAAGGACAATCTCATCCTGAAACTCAACCGTCCCTTTAAGCGCGCTGAGTTCAAGCCAGTCGCATTTCTTTTCCGTTTCAATGACATAATCAAGACTGCCAATTCCGTCATTGGCAATTTCAATGATCACCTCGTTGTTTCCCGCAGACAGAAAATCGTTCACGGTTATCGTCATTGGGCGACCATACGTTTTGTGAAAAACCTTTGCGTTATCTTTGCGGGAAACAACCATGCGCGGTTTATGCGCAGGTTCGACCGCTATGCGTAAGGGGTAGCGGCTGTTGTCCTCGTTCCATTGAGTAAAACCGATATGCTGTGCAAGTTCCATGCCCTTCCATTTCCCGTTTTTAAAGCGGGCAAATTCTTCCATCAATGTTCGGTCGTGTTCAATACATTCGGTTACAAGAGACGCATATTTGTTGGCGACTTTTTTCCCCTGTTTTGCGAAATGCGCATTTTTGCCTGCGTATAAATGCATTTGTAGAAGGTTCACACTTGCCGCCGCCGGAAGATAGATCATGCTGTAGTACGCGTCTTTTTCTGTTCCGCAAAGAGAAGCATAAATTTCTTCATTAAGGTTTTTAATCTTTGCCGCCTGTTCCAGCATACGGTCAGCCTCAAGATAGTGACAGGGGTGATAGATTTCTGTATTCAGAGATTCGGGGCGGCGTTTGGCATTCAATCTTATATAGCCTTGCAAAACATCTGCCATTTTGTTTCGGACATCTAAACTTACCGAAGAAAAAGTTTTTTCAAGCCAGTGGTAAGTATATTCTTCCACACTATCAAAGTTGGAGGTTCCCCACTTTTCAAAGTCGTACGCCAGCTCCATAAAATAGGCAAGCGGGACTTCGTTGAATTTTAAGTCGCCGACATTGACAATCCAAACCTCTCTTACGCCGTGATCGTAGGCTTTACACAACTGTTCCCATGTTCGCTCGTAAGAGGCGGACGGCATCCATTCGTAGGAGACCGGTCCGCCATGATAGTCAAAATGATAGTACATTCCGAACTTTCTGTTTCCCAACGCCGCTGTCGGCAGAGTACGCACAAATCCAAAATTGTCATCGCAGAGCATACAAATCACATCATCAATGCCGTCCCAGTCTTTTAGTCCCTCAAATTCAGCGCTTCCGTAAAAATATTCCTCGACTTCTTTGTAAAATGCCAGAAGCTGAGGCGATTGACCTGCGTACTCTTTGATAAGGCGGCGTTGATTTTTAATAATATCTTTTAATAAATCGACATTATCTTTAACGGTTGATTCTTCGCCCAGCATTTTGCTGTCACGCTCTCCGCGCATACCAATCGTGATGATCTTTTCATATTTGCCGCTACGTTTTAAAGCGTCTTCCCAATATCGCAACAGCCCGTCTTTGTTCTTATAATAATTCCATTCATTTCCGTATTTGCTGTTTTGCCCTCTGACAATATCCCATTCCTCACTTGCGCGAAGGCACGGCTCATGGTGGGAAGCGCCTACAATTACCCCGTACACATCAGCCAATTCTTCGTTGAGGTTTCCTGGACCGTCCAGCGCGAAAGAAGAAGTCCACATTGCAGGCCAGAGGTAGTTTCCTTTGAGACGCAATAACAGTTCAAAAACATGATCGTAAGTTTCAGCGGTAAAACCGCCAAAGTGCGAAAGCGCCCAGTTCCCAAAACAAGGCCATTCGTCGTTAATAAAAAAGCCGCGATATTTTACACTTGGCTCTTTTGAAACCGTTTCAATCGCTGTGGTGAGCGCAATTTGAGCACGGCTTTCAGGTTCTGCGTCTCCCCAAAAGTACAAAGGCGAAACACCGATAAACTCAGATACGGCAAACATTCCGTAAATGGTTCCGCGCTTGTCGCTCCCACAAACTACAAGCGCCTTTGCAATACCGTCAAAGGGGTTATCAATTATTTTTATTTGATAAACTTCATTTTTGCCGCTGACGGCAGACGGGTCAAATTTTCCTTCGCTAATTAATTTGTCAATCAGCGGACTTTGCCCCAAGGTCGCAAACAAGACAGCAGTCTCGCCCCCTTTAGGGATTTCCTCTATAACCTGCGGCAGTACACCGCACACTTTTTCAAAATCGTTTGCGACTTTACCCGCAATCTTTCTTACGCCCTCAAAGGCTGAGGCTTCAACCGTAAAAGGGCAGGCTTTTCCCCTGCCATACTCAATCACAGACTTCATGTATTAATTATGTTAAGGAAAAACAAAATTATCAACTTGCCTCCTATATGAACACAACATAGTCATTTGGCATAGTTACCATAAAAAGAAAAGGCGACTTGTATTAACAAAGCCGCCTTTCCCTTTCTAAAATTGTCTTGTTCAAGAACCGCGAACCTTAGGCTCGCACTGTTCTCTTACAATTATTTTCCTGCGCCCGTGTCCTGTAAGGCATCGTAGCCTTCTTCTCCGGTGCGTACTTTAACGACGTTTTCAACATCATAGATGAATATTTTGCCGTCGCCAATGTTGCCGGTATACAGCACTCTCTTTACAGTGTCTATCAAAGTTTTGACGGGCACTTTGCTGATAACGATATCGATCTGAATCTTTGGCAGGAGTTGGGATTCCAAAAGAACGCCGCGGTATTTCTGCGCGCCCCTCTGTATACCGTAACCCATTACGTTGGTAACAGTGATGCCTGTAATGCCTATCTGATCGAACGCTTTTTTCAACGCTTCGAACCTGTTCTGCTTTGTGATGATTGTTACTTTGGTAAGTTTCTTTCCGGTTGACGCGTTTTTCACGGGGATTGCTACATCCGGTGATACCGCCGGCGCTGAGTAACCTTCGCCGATCATAGAAGGACCAGGTGCGAAATCGCCATCGCCTGTAACCGGCAATCCGTGTTCGCTGTAATCGAGACCAACAACTTCATCTTCTTCAGATACACGAAGAGCGCCAAGCTTATTAACAACGAAGAATAGTATAGTAACCACGACTGCTGTCCACGCGAAGATAGCAACCATACCCAATGCCTGTATTCCCAGCAGTTCTAATCCGCCGCCGTAGAATAATCCGGTTGCCTCTGAAACAATGAACTCTTCTCCCTCTACTACCTTTACAATAGGAGCCGCAAAGAGACCAACTGCCAATACGCCCCACATACCGGCAACGCCGTGTACTGCCACCGCGCCGACCGGATCATCAATATGAAGTTTAAAGTCGATAAATTCAACTGCTACAACTACAATGATGCCGGCGACAAAACCGGTAATAATCGCGCCAATCGCTTCCATATTGGAACATCCGGCGGTAATTGCAACCAAGCCGGCAAGCGCGCCGTTAATCGCCATGGACACGTCCGGCTTACCGTTTTTGATCCATGTAAAGAACATAGCCGCTATCAAAGCTGATGTCGGAGCCAAAGTAGTGTTCATGAAGATTGCGCCCATCTGTTCTACATTTTCAGCCGCCGCGCCGTTAAAGCCGTACCAGCCAAACCACAGAATAAAACAGCCGAGAGCGCCCAATGACATTGAGTGACCTTGAATGGCGTGCGCTTTTATCTTGCCGTTTTCTTTTGTGTATTTTCCAATACGCGGACCAAGGAAAGCCGCACCGATAAAGCCGCAGATTCCGCCAACCATGTGAATCGCTCCCGATCCTGCAAAGTCAATGAAACCTAACTGAGCAAGCCAGCCCTGTTCATTCCATACCCATCCGGCTTCTACCGGATAGATAAGCGCACTGATAAAGACGCTGTAAATACAGTAAGCCTTAAACTTGGTGCGCTCAGCCATTGCTCCCGAAACGATTGTCGCCGCTGTTCCGCAGAACACCAGGTTAAAAACGAAACCGGAGAAATCAAAATTCGCGAAGTCGGTGAAAACACCGAGATTCGGAATACCGATGATACCCATCACATAATCCTCTGCGCACATAATGCTAAAGCCAATCAAGATGAAAGCAAGTGTGCCCAAAGAAAAGTCTGCCAGGTTCTTCATGAGAATGTTGGCGGAGTTTTTTGAGCGGGTAAATCCCGACTCCACCATCGCAAAGCCGGCATTCATAAAGAATACCAACGCCGCACCGATTAGAAACCAAATACCAAAGTCCATATACATCTCCTCCTATAAAAATTTAAGCGTGCGTTTTACTGCCGTCACCGGCAGAAAACGCACGCCTTTGTGCGTAATAACATGAGTTGTTCTATGCTCTCGAACAACCCCAAAGTAATTTTAGTTCACACTGAACAGCATTTCCGCATAAGTCGGTACTGACCAGTATTTCTTTGCCACAAGAGTTTCAATCTCATCAACAACTGTCCGCAAATCCGCCATTCCTGCAAAAATCTTATCACGGTAGAAAGTCGCGTGAGCGAGAGCAGACTCGCCTCCCTTAGACTCAAGAACGGCATTCTCAAGCGTAGTAAGCTTTTTAAGCAGACCGGAAGACAGTTTGGCAATTTTACCCAGCAGATTTTCTTCAAGAGAAACATCATAATCGCCGCCACATGCTTTCTTTTTCTGTAAAAGCTTTGCAAGATCGTTTTGATAATCGACAGAGGCGGGAATAACGATTCCTTTAACCATATCGATCATTGTAAGCGCTTCTATGTGCAGAGTCTTGCAATATGCTTCCAAAAGAATTTCATAACGGGAATGAATTTCTACTTCTGAATAAACACCGTGTTTTTTAAACAGCTCAATGCCCTTCTTGGAAATAAACTCAGGCAGTGCGTCTATGGTTGTCCTCAAGTTTGAAAGTCCGCGCTTCTGCGCTTCGACTGTCCATTCTTCGGCATAATTGTTGCCGTTAAAAACTATCCGTTTATGATCGTGGAAAGTTTTCTTTACAATAGAGGCAACCTCACCTTTGAAATCTTTTGTTTTTTCCAGAATATCCGCAAACTGTCTTAAAGATTCGGCAACAATGGTGTTCAACATGATGTTGGGACCGGCTATTGAGAACGACGAACCAACCATGCGGAACTCAAACTTGTTTCCGGTAAACGCAAACGGCGATGTACGGTTGCGGTCGGTCGTGTCTTTGGAGAAATGCGGCAGTACAGTTACGCCGATTTCCATTTGCTCTTTCCCTTTGTCTTTATAAACTGTTCCGGCATCAATGGCTTCCATAATCGCAGTTAATTCTTCACCTAAGAATATTGACACAATAGCCGGAGGAGCCTCGTTGGCTCCAAGGCGATGGTCGTTTCCCGCGCTTGCGACTGAAACTCTCAGTAAATCCTGATATTCGTCTACCGCCTTGATTACCGCAACCAAAAACAGCAGGAACTGCGCATTCTCATTCGGCGTATCGCCCGGCTCAAGCAAATTGATACCGGTGTCGGTGGCAATTGACCAGTTGTTGTGCTTACCGCTTCCGTTGACTCCGGCAAACGGTTTTTCATGGAGAAGACAAGCCAAGTCATGCTTGGTAGCGATGCTTTTCATCAGTTCCATTGTAAGCTGGTTGTGGTCGGTGGCGATGTTCGCGCTTGAGAAAATAGGAGCAAGCTCGTGCTGTGCAGGAGAAACTTCATTGTGTTTGGTCTTCGCGTAAGCGCCAAGTTTCCAAAGTTCTTCGTCAAGCTCCTTCATGTATGCGGAGATTCTCGGTTTTAAACAACCAAAATAATGATCCTCAAGTTCCTGACCTTTTGGCGGACGCGCTCCAAACAATGTTCTGCCCGTATAAATAAGATCGGGGCGTTTGAGGTACATCTCTTTATCGATCAAGAAATATTCCTGCTCAGGTCCGACTGAGGACATAACCCTCTTTGCGTCGGTATTACCGAACAGGCGTAATATACGGATCGCCTGCTTATCAACCGCTTCCATAGAACGCAACAGCGGAGTTTTCATATCAAGCGCTTCACCTGAATACGAACAAAAAGCTGTAGGAATGTACAGCGTACCGTCTTTGATAAATGCATAGGAGGTTATATCCCATACGGTGTAACCTCTTGCTTCAAATGTTGCGCGAAGTCCGCCTGACGGGAAGCTGGATGCGTCCGGCTCTCCTTTGACAAGCGCTTTCCCTGAAAACGCCATGATAACCTGACCGCCGTCATCCGGCTCGATGAAACTGTCATGCTTTTCGGCTGTAGTTCCGGTCATCGGCTGGAACCAGTGGGTAAAGTGGGTCGCGCCCTTTTCAACCGCCCAGTCCTTCATTGCGCTTGCTACCACATTGGCGACATCAAGCTCCAAATGCGTCCCCTGCGACATTGTTTTCTTCAATGCCTTGTAAACTTCCTTGGGAAGCCGCGCTTTCATTACCGCATCGTTGAAAACCATGCTCCCGAACAGATTGGGAATATCCTTCATTTTATCCTCCTCGTAAAAATAAAAAGGCGTTTATCGACAAACCGGTCCCAAGCCAATTTACCGATAAACGCCTTTGTTTACCTGTTTTCAGCCTACCCCCAAAACAAATTTTTGTCAAGTACTTTGGGAATTTTTTTTTGAAAAAATAGCCCTATATTTCCACATATTATAGAAGATTTTTCTCAAAAAACTTCACACAAAAGCACAAAGACACGGATGCGCAAAGAGGGAAATAAGGAAGAAAACGCTCTGTATTCCCTTCTTTACTTCTTCCCTTTGTGCCGCGAACCATAGGTTCGACGTGCCTTTGTGTAAGGTTCTTTTGCAGTAATTCCCTTAAATACGGCAACACAGCGAACAGCTTTTGCAATTCTACCGTATTAAAACATAATCAGTATAAATTCTAATACAGATTAACAATTTTTATAATAGACTCGGATATTTTGTCGGCAATTTCCTGACGCTGTAACGGAGAAAGTTTTTTGCTGTCCGATGCAGGTTTATTTTGAAACAGATGATATGACTCCAGTTCCAGCGCAATATGCATCGGCATTTTGCCCTAAAGTCCTATGGTTTTTTCTTTTTCAGGGCTTTATCCACAGCTTTATCAATAGTATGATCTAATTCACCCAATATTTTTTTGTGAAATTTCTCCATATCAACTAAAATATCTTCATGAAGTCTCTTTAAAACACTGTCAGGAGAAGCCGATGTGATAAAAAGTTCATAAGTATTGATGTCTAGGGCTGTAGATAGCCGATCTAGCGTCTCAGGGGTTGGAAATTTGTGTTTTAGTTCAATCATAGCCACAAAATTGGTTGAAATACCGGCACGTTCTGCTAGTTCTGACTGAGTTAGCCCTAATTTTTGCCTATTTTCCTTCAAATTTCTGGATAAAATTTCTCTTATTGTCATCATTTTGGGTACTTATCAATAAGTAAATAATAATATCCTTTCGGTGATTGACAAATATTCGTAAAGGGTGTATTTTTTATCTTATTGATAATATTTTAATGATTTTTGGAGGAAAATATGAAAAATACAATTAAATTGTTCGGGGTCATCGCGCTTGCCGTTCTGGTTATGTTTGCGGTAGTCGCTTGTAATGAACCGGAGGATGACCCCAAACTACCCTCAGAATTGCAAAATACCAGATGGGATCATGTTGATGGTCACCGGATGACCTTCGGTACAAATACCGTTTTTGTTGTACCAAAATCAAGATCTGGAACAACCTATACATTAAAAGAAAATCAAAGCGTTAAAACAGAAGGAATTTCTCAAAACAATCTTGTTTTTGGAGACAACGCTTATATCACATACCGGGATGGTAACATTCAACTTGTATGGTTGGGCGACATACAAGAGAGCGGCGGTTGGAGTGAATATTTAAGCGGTATAACAGATTCAGTTGTGTCACAATTGTCCGGGAAAAGCGGCGGCGGCAGTACCAAAAATCCGGTAACTTTGTCGCTAAACTTTGAGCTGTCTAAAGGGTCTTTGGAAGACATGCTTTACGGACTCGGAAGAGCGAAAAAGTATGTTAACCTTGATCTTTCGGCTTGTTCCGGAGATACTTTTTCCCCGCCTTGGTCTGGGTCTGATGCAGAAAAATATATAGTATCGTTAATCCTGCCCGAGACTGTAATGTCAATATATTGGAGATATTTATACAATCTTACCAGCGTGAGCGGCGCCTCTTCGGCAACAAGCGTTGGCTTCCAGGGCTGTTCCAAACTGACCAGTGTAAGCTTCCCAGCGGCAACCAGTATCGGCGAGAGAGCCTTCGATGGTTGTTCCAGCTTAACTAGTGTAAATTTTCCGTTGGTGACATCCATCGGTGAGAGTGCCTTCGAATACTGTACCAAACTGACCTCTGTAAGCTTCCCTGCGGCAATCAGTATCGGTAAGAGAGCCTTCTATGAGTGTACCAGCCTAACCAGTGCAAGCTTCCCTGCGGCAATCAGTATCGGTCAATACACCTTCGCTGGCTGTTCCAAACTGACCAGTGCAAGCTTCCCTGCGGCGACATCTATCGCCGAGGGAGCCTTTTCTGGCTGTACCAGCCTGACCAGTGTAAGCTTCCCAGCTTCGGTTAATCTTACTGGAAATCCATTCGTATGGTCAACAAAATTAACTTCGTTCACCTTAACGGGTACAGGTTCCTTGAGTACTATTGAGAGTGGTAAAGCGCTGGTACGGAACAATACGGAACTAGTTGCCTATCCTAGTGCAAGCGGAAACATAACATTGAATAATATCACTAGTATAGGCGACAGTGCTTTCTATGTTTGTAACAGCTTAACTACTGTAAGTTTCCCGGCGGTGATCAATATAGGCAACAGTGCTTTCGAAAGGTGTAACAGCTTAACTACTGTAAGCTTCCCGGCGGTGACAACCATTGGCAATGTAGCTTTCTCTGACTGTACCAGCCTGACTAGTGTAAGTTTCCCAGTGGCTACCAGTATAGGCAATGGTCCTTTCGTCAGTTGTCACAAATTGACTACTGTAAGCTTCCCAGCGGCAACCTCCATTGGCTATTCAGTCTTCTCTGGCTGTACCAGCCTGACTACTGTAAGCCTTCCAGCGGTGACCAGTACCGGTTTTGGTATCTTTGACAGTACAGGAACTATTCCTCTGACCATTACCCTTGGGGCAACCGCTCCCTCATTGAATGCTCCACAATTCACTCGGATTGATTCCGCCAAAACCGTTACGGTGAAAGTTCCCAGTGGTGCAACAGGTTATGGCACAATTCCTGCGACATATTCAGGCAGCGATACAACCGCAAACTGGGGAAACGGCTTTAGAGGTGCAGGGTGGAATGGAACTGGATTTATTCAGGGAGGAGTGGCATATATCAATAGCAATATAAGACTGACAGTTCAGTATCAGTAATTAAGGACGAAACGGCGGATGTGCGTTGCGCGTCCGCCGTGGGGTTGGGGGGAATAATATTATCTCCAGTTGTATACCAAATAAGCAGATTATTTTCTTGACAAATGGTGAATTTTATGTTATAATAGAGACATGATTTTTTGTTTTTGCTATAAAATGTTTTCAAATAAAGATGTTAATTCCACAAAATTGTTACTGTAAAAGTTTACGCTGACAGCATAAGCTGTGGCATAATCCCTATGTCCTATTTTTATAGTGACGCAACCGAAAACTGAGAAAACAGTTTTCGGGGGTAGAGGAATGCCTTAGAATTTCTTACATTTTATGATGGTGAATCACATATCAACAGTGCAATAATGATACACGTTGTGTATCAAGGACAATGAATGAATAAATAAGGAGAAAGATTATGGGGGCAAAGGTTGTCGAGAAATTTGGAGAGTGTCCAGTTAACAAATTTCTAAAGGTTGACCAATATGGTATAGTTAGAACTAAAGAAGGTGAGATTTTGCAACCGATTGTTGTCAATGGATATCCGACTGTTAACTGCCCTCCAGATAGTAAATATCGGACTGAACAGGTACATAGACTTGTAGCTTTTACATGGTTAAGAAATGGTTATCAAAAAGACAAAAAAATGGTTGTCCATCATATAGACTATAACAAGACTAACAACAGGGTAGATAACCTTTTATGGCTGACGGAAGAAGATCATATAATAATACATGGTATACAAATAGAGGAATTTGATGAAATTGAAAACAGGCAATGGTTATTGGATTCTTACCTCGCATCTCTCGATGATTATCCTTTTTACCTCTCTGATTATCCGCGATGGTTAATAGTTAAATCTGGCAACTCATGTTATGTATAAGCCATCATGAGAACTTTAAATTGGGCAAAATGACTCATTTAATAGTAATTCAAGTCACAATTTTTGAGTACTACGTAAGGTGAGTTGGTAATTAAAACAGAACGGCGGATGTGCGTTGCGCGTCCGCCGTGGAGTTGGGAGGAATAAGAGCCTAGAAGGGCTTGGCGGAGATTTAGTTTTTAGGAAGGAGAAGAAGATTATGACGAAACAGAAAGATATTGATGATTTTCTTTTTAAGAAATTGGATGAATATAAACATGGTTTGAAGTGGATTGATTTATATTCTTTAATTAAAGATGAATACCCAGATATGAAAAATGAAATTATTTATAATGGAATAAATGATTTTTATACTAATAATACTTCAAAAGTTTATAAACCTGAAAAAGGTCTATATAAATTAGTAAAAAACAATGAAGTCATTTTCTCAAGTGTTGATCCTGATGTTTTTGAAAAGGATGATTTATCATTTAACAAAGTAAAAGAAGAAGGTATTAAAGAAGAGGATTTTGAGGAAGAAGACTTTAAAGAAGAAGATATCAAAGAAAAAAAATTAAAAGAAGAAGATTTTTATAAAAGTTTTGTAGCATGGTTAAAAGGTAAGGAAGAATGTACTAAAGCAAAAGTATTGGGCGGTAAGGCTTTTGGTGATAAATGGGGAACTCCAGATATTGTTGGAGTATCAAAATCACTGCCTACTGATATTATAAAAAAAGAAATTGAGATTACATCTGTAGAAGTAAAATATTCACCATATGAATTAATAACCGCATTTGGTCAGGCTTGTTCTTATAAGTTGTTTAGCCATAAAGTGTATATAGTTATACCTAAACAATCAAACAAAGAAGAAATAGCACGACTAGATTCATTATGTTTATTATTTGGAATTGGACTTGTTTTATTTGATAATACAAATCCTGATCTAAGAAAGTATGAACTAAAAAACAGAGCGCAAAAAGGTACTCCAGATATTGATTATTTGAATAAAAATATAGAGAAAGCAAAAGATTTTTTCAATGATTTATTATCATAGAGAAGTCGTAAGCAATTCTTTTGAAATTTATCTTAAATTCCCCTTGACATTTTATGCATAATAGTGCATATTATAGAATATGTGGTCTATAGGCTATACCCAAGAATATGAGGACTGGTTTTCCGCTCAAAAAGAGGAAAAAGATGCGTGATGCAATAAAAATGATGGAATCAAAAATGACCCCTGAATCAGTGGCACGTTCACGAATGATGGCGGAACAGGAAATATTGACCATAAAACTTGGTCAACTAAGGGAAAAGCTTGGCGTGAAACAGGATGAATTTGACAATTTTAGCCAGACATCAATTTCACGGCTTGAAAAACGGAAAGATATAAGAGTATCAACATTAATAGAGTATCTAAATAATCTTGGAATGGGATTGGAAATAAAAACTTTCCCCAAAAAGAGTGTAAAGAAAATTAAGGAAGAAGTGTTATTAAGAATTTAAAGTAACCTTCGGCATATTATTTCCTAACCACCCAAAAACCAACTGACACAACCGCATTTTTACGCTACAATAAACACCAATGAACAGTAACCAAAAACTTAATTCGCTGGGACTTGAAGTTCCTTCCGTACTTCTGCCAAAAACAGAGCATCTGCAAAAGTGGGCGGTAATCGCTTGCGATCAATTTACGCAGGATCGCGATTATTGGGAGAAAGTAAAAGCCGCCGTGGGCAGTGCGCCCTCAACTTTGAACCTGATTTTTCCCGAAGCGTTTTTGTCATTCTACTGGCTTTCAGTTAGTATGTTTATCCAATCTCTGTGACCGTATAAAAACCTATGCACATCTACTGTTTCTTCATCTTCATTTATTGAGTAAAACATTAGGTAGTTTTTTATTATTGCAAACCGGAATCCCATTGAAGCCAGATACTCATTTGGGACACATGGAAATATTCTGGGTGTGTTTTCCAGAATTTCTTCATGTTTTTTTATTTCATCCAGCAAATTATTCGCCGCCGTCGGTGCTTTTAAAACATCGGCAATATATTTTACAGAAGACAAAATATCTTCTTCGGCTGTATCTGTAATTTTTACATTATACATGGTTAGTTTATTTTTTCTCTTATGTATTTTATTGAATCTTTCATTGATTTTGTTCTTCCGTTCTCTACATCGTCAATTCCTTCCTGAAGCAGTCTGTATAATTCATTTGTTATCTTTATCAATGGACACGGCTACACGCTACCGCGTGCGGTTACTGAGTGGCGCGAACAAGGCGGAAGCCCACGCCAATGTACGGGTAAGACGGAGCGCCGTTGATCCGGTACGCGGAACGGACGTTCTGGCCGTAGCTGAACCAGCCTCCGCCACGGCCAACGCGATCAGACCCCGAAGACGCGCCCGTTGGGTCTGTCTGTGTGCTGGTTGAATAGGCCTCGTACCAGTCCCAGCACCATTCCCTCACATTCCCGTGCATATCGTACAGACCCCAAGCGTTGGGCGTGAAACTTCCTACAACTATTGTCTTCTGCCGATATGTCCCTTCAGTGTTGTTGTTATACGGATGATTTCCATTGTAATTCGCTTCGTTTATTGTTATGTTGTTTCCTGTGTTAAAGGGTGTCGTCGTCCCTGCCCTGCATGCGTACTCCCATTCCGCCTCAGTAGGAAGGCGGTAGCCGTTAGACCCTGCCACCATTGTTGCTGCGTTCCAGGTCGCGTTTCTTTCTGTCGGCACTGTTCCCCATCTGGCGGGATCGGTATTCCCGTTTATGCTGTACACAGGGCTCAGACCTTCCTTCATGCTCAACTTGTTGCAGAACACCAAAGCGTCATACCAGCTAACTTGATCCACTGGCAGGTTGTACCCTTTCCATTGGCTGGGGTTCCACCCCATCACTGCCTCGTATTCCTCCTGCGTTACCTCGTATTTTCCCATGTAAAAGGAACTTACCGTTACCTGGTGCTGGACTTCACTAGCACTACGTTGTGGCTCGTTGGTGGGGCTACCCATGGTAAAAGTGCCTCCGTTTATGAGCACCATTTCAGAATTCCGCTGTGCCCACAATGCCGAAGCTATTATAAATATGACAAGTAAAAGCAGTGTTTTTTTCATACCTCAGCTCCCTGTCTAGTAATATACCACCAGAAGTTGGTTTTTTCAATAAGTGCAGACCCATACCGGAACAGGTTTCTTTTCACGTAAGAGTTCTCAGGTTGTTTGTCTTGACGAAAACACCGCAAAAATTCTCAACGCAAAATCCTTCAACTTTTCCGAAAGATCATTGCCGCCATGTGCGTAAAGTCCTGGCCTTCCCGACGGAAAGACCCAAGTCTGGTATCGGTAAAGGTACAATCCCCGCATACCGCTATGTTCCGCACACCCGCGTCTGCTAAAAGCCGGACATTGGCGGCTTTCAGATCCAGATACCAGACAGGGCCATCGGGGCATTGCTCCCGCCTCGTTACCGGAGGCGCGTTCTCCTGCATACTCTCAAACGTGGCAGCAGACGCAACAACGCCGAATTCTTTTTCAAAGGCAAAGGCCCGCTGCGCGTCCACCCGGTAGCAGCAGGAACCGATGCACGGCCCCAGAATCGCGGCCACCGCCTCGACACGGGTACCCCCGATTTTCCGCATTCGCTCCAACGCCTGTAATACAATACCGGTCCCTTTCCAGCCCGAATGGACCAAGCCGAACATACCGGATTCGGTATCAAGCAGAAATACAGGCAGACAATCCGCGACGGTAACACAGAGAGCGATATCCTGGTCGCCGCAAACCATTCCATCTGCGGAAACGGTCGGCGGGTTATTCCGGTCAACCGTTAGCACTTCACGGGAATGGATCTGCGTAAG
>JAIRUQ010000106.1 GCA_031254315.1 Treponema sp. | reverse complement strand
CAGGGATGCGACTGGTAGAGCGGAGGTGGTCTGAAGCCCACTGCTCAGTGTTATAAAAGTTTCCTTGGAGCGGTGCGAGAGCGGCCGAATCGGGCTCCCTGCTAAGGAGTTGTGCCCCTAAAGGGTACCGGGGGTTCGAATCCCCCCTGCTCCGTAACATTAATTATGGTGGGAAAATTTTCCCCATAATTAATGTACAGTTATTATTAGCCAAAGTCATGGGGGATTCGAACCGTAGCGCTCCTGTGAAAATTTCAAGGCGTAAGCCTTGCTAGAAAAAGCCGGCGAATGGACGCGCCGGGAGCGCGGAGGCGGTCTGGAAGCCCGAAGCAGGATGCTGAGGGCTGGAAGACGAATCCCCCCTGCTCCGTGTTAGCGGATTGGGGGATTCGAACCGAAGCGCTCCTGTGAAAATTTCAAGGCGTAAGCCTTGCGAAAAAAAGGTCGGCGCAGGATGGGCGCGCTACTCGGGCTAAAGCCCTCGCGCATTTAAGGTCACATTGACCTTTTTTAGCGCCACGCCGTGTAGCATAATTCATCCGCACAGCTTAACGCTGTGCATATTTGGGCGCGGAGAGCGCGGAGGCGGTCTGGAAGCCTGAGGCAGGAGCCGAAGGCTGGAAGACGAATCCCCCCTGCTCCGTAGAATGAAGTTGTAGCTCAGCTGGATAGAGCATCAGATTGCGGATCTGAAGGTCTCACGTTCGAATCGTGTCAGCTTCACTTAAGAAAAGGTCAATTTTTTCAGATTTTCTGCTAAGAGCCTGTCGGTAATGTTCGCTATTTTTGAATTGAGAGCCAGAATTGGCTATATTTGCGCCTATTGACATAAAAATCTTCCATAGCTATAGTATTTTAGCTCTACCGGAGAGATGCGAGAGCGGTTGAATCGGGCGGTCTCGAAAACCGTTGAACCCTTACGGGTTCCGGGGGTTCGAATCCCCCTCTCTCCGAACATATTTTAGATAATGAAATATGTAATCCAATAAGATAAACTTATTGGATAGGGATAGATTGGGGATTCGAACCGTAGCGCTCCTGTAAAAATTCCAAGGCGAAGCCTTGCTAGAAGAATTCCAGCGCATGGAGGCGCGCTACTCGGGCTAAAGCCCTCGCGCGTTTTTCATCTTTGTTACGTTTTTTGTGCGCCACGCCGTGTAGCATAATTCATCCGCACAGCTTAACGCTGTGCATACTTGGGCGTGCCGGGAGCGCGTAGGCGGTCTGGAAGCCTGAGGCAGGAGCCGAAGGCTGGAAGACGAATCCCCCTCTCTCCGAAATAGCGGATTGGGGGTCGAATCCCTTCTATCCGAAAAGTTTGACAGATACTGGAGAGATGACCGAGCGGCCGAAGGTGTACGATTGGAAGTCGTATGTACCCGGAAGGGTACCGAGGGTTCAAATCCCTCTCTCTCCGTAACCATGTTTCAGATAATGAAGCATGTAATCCAGTAAAATAAAAATTATTGGATTGGAATAGGTTGAGGGATTTGAACCGTAGCGCTCCTTAAAAAATTCCAAGGCGAAGCCTTGCTAGAGGAATTCCGGCGCATGGAGGCGCGCTACTCGGGCTAAAGCCCTCGCGCATTTTTCATCTTTGTTACGTTTTTTGTGCGGCGCACTGTTCGGGCTAAAGCCCTCACACTTTTTTCATCGCGTTGACCCTTATTAGCGCCACGCCGTGTTGATTTATTCATCCGCACAGCTTAACGCTGTGCATATTTGGGCGCACCGGGGAGCGCGAAGGCGGTCTGGAAGCCTGAGGCAGGAGCCGAAGGCTGGAAGACAAATCCCTCTCTCTCCGAAATTTATACTAATAGTGTGGTAAAGTGGCGATTTTTCGACTAAAACTACACTATTAATAAAAGTAATTTATTGGATAGGGAAAGGTTGGGGGCATAGCCTCTTGGAAGCCACCCCTCTCAACATAAGGAGTTAATTATGGAAGAACAGGTAAAAGCCGCTTTGGAAAATGTCCGACCCTCTTTGCAGGCGGATGGCGGTGATGTCGAATTTGTTTCTGTTGATACGGAAGGGACTGTTTCGGTGAAACTTACCGGAGCTTGCGGACACTGCCCAATGTCGCAGATGACCTTAAAAATGGGAATCGAAAACTACCTTAAAAAGGAAATACCTCAGGTTAAAGCCGTTGTCGGAGTCTAATCAGGGCTCCTTTTCTCCCCGTTTTTGCTCTCTTTAGACTGACTATATCAGCTTATTTTCTCTCAAAATGAAGCCTGAATACTATGTGATAACCCCGTAAATTCCTCAGCCTATGGGGTTATTCAGGCTTTCCAGCCAATGGTATTTTTGGCTTAAATTTAATTTTTTAGTGGTTTTTTAACATAAAAAATAGAGTTTCCTTCGATATACTGTATTATTTTTATCAAATTGATACTATAATTTAAAATGTGAGGGTTTTGATGATGGAGCGTAAAAAAAAGAGTTTTGGAAAAATTACTATTTTAACGGCTCTGCTTTTTTGTATGGTCCTGAGCTGTGAAAAACCTGAAATATCTGTGCCCGTGGAAAGTTTTCAATTTACATCTTTTAGGGAAATTCCGGGGGTTACGGCAGAGGAAATCGCCGCCATCGAAAATCTGAAGAAAGAGCGTGAGTTTTTTAGCTATGGCAGTAATTTTACAACCGAAGCGTTCTTAACAGAAAACGGCGAAATCAGCGGGTTTTCCGCCCTTTTTTGCGAATGGCTGACAACCTTTTTTGGCATACGATTTCAACCCGAAATTTACGCATGGAATGAAATGCTCGATAAATTTAACAAAGGTACTGTTGATTTTACGGGCAGTCTGACAGCCACAGCAGAACGCATGAAAATTTACCACATGACCGACTTCATTGCAGAGCGTATTTTTAAGATGATGCGGCTTAAAGGAAGCCGCACTCTTGAGCAAATCGCACATGAACGTCTGCCAAGATATGCGTTTCTGCAAGGCTCTAACATAGCCAACATCGTCGCTGAGGCGACAGTTCCCGGTACTTATGAAACTGTAAGGGTTAGCGATATTGAAGAAGCGCATCGCGCTCTTGAAAACGGGAGTATCGACGCTTTTATCGGAGGGAGCGTTACGGTGGATTTCTTTTTTGCAGATAATGTTTATACCGAAGATTTTTATCCGTTGATTTTCAGTCCGGTTTCTATGGCAACTGCAAAAGATGAACTTCAGCCTGTCATTTCTGTTGTAAACAAAGCTCTGCGAAACGGGGCTATTCAACATTTAAATTCTCTTTACAGCCGGGGGGATGACGCATATAGAAAAAATAAATTCCTTACGAATCTAAACGAAGAAGAAAAAGAATATCTGAAAAATACCGTTACCGTACCGCTGTTGTATCAATATTTTAACTACCCAACAGCCTTTTACGATACCAAAAGTAAAAAATGGGATGGCATCGCTCTTGATGTACTGCATGAGGTGGAAAAACTTTCAGGTCTTACTTTCGAAATTGTCAACGATGAACATACTTTTATGCCTGAATTAATTGAAATGCTCTCAGACGGCAGAGGGCAAATGTTAAGCGAAATGATTCCTATCAGAGAAAGAGAGCCGTATTTTATATGGAGCAAGAATTCACTTATGACGGATCAATACGCGCTTTTATCAAAAATGAATTTTCCAAATGTAACCATTAATGAAATACCTTATATGCGGATTGCTCTGACAAAAGGAACCGCCCACGAAAAAATGTTTCGCACATGGTTTCCCAACACTTACCATATAACAGAATATGTTGACGAAAACGAATCATTCACGGCATTGGAAGAAGGTAAAGTTGATATGGTAATGGCGGCAAAAAACAAACTGTTGTACTATGCGAATTATTTTGAGTTCTCCGGTTATAAGGCGAATTATCTGTTTAACTACTACTATGACTCTGCTTTTACTTATAACAAAGATCAATCTGTTCTTTGCGCCATTGTGGACAAAGCGATTTCGGTTATTGACATTCTTGTAATTAGGGAACAATGGAGAACCAAAACTTACGATTACCACGCACGGTTGATAGCGGAACAGCGCCCATGGCTTGTAGGAGCCGCTGTCCTTTTTTTAATTATACTTATTTTAGTATCGGTCATGCTTCACCATAAGCGCAGTGAAGGAAAACGGCTTGAAAAATTAGTAGTGGAACAAACTGCATCCCTTGTAACAATTTCCGAAGAAGCGAGAAGAGCGTCAGAAGCAAAAAGCCGTTTTGTCGCCAACATGAGCCACGAGATACGCTCTCCAATGAATGTTATCGTAGGTCTTACAAATCTGATGCTGGAAGAAGATGACACTCCCGGCAAAATAAAAGAGATTCTGGGAAAAATAAGCACAGCAGGCAACACACTGATGGGGCTTATCAATGATGTTTTGGATATTTCCAAAGTTGAAGCGGGCAAAATGGATTTGATGCCCGTACAATACGATTTCGCAAGTTTGTTAAACGACATTATCATACTTAACATTATTCGCATTGAGGATAAGCCGGTTACATTCAAACTGGACATCAGCGATGATCTGCCTGTCAGTCTTTTTGGGGACGATCTTCGTGTAAAACAAATATTAAATAATCTTTTAAGCAACGCTTTTAAATACACCAAAGAAGGAAATGTTACTCTGGGAGTAAAATGTGAGCGTGAAATTAATGCGGCTTCAAATGCAGACGGCGTTTGGGTCTCTTTCTCTGTAAGCGATACGGGCATCGGTATACATAAAGATAACATCGGAAAACTTTTTACGGATTACAATCAAATTGATACTCAAGCCAACCGTAAAATTCTTGGTACAGGTTTAGGTTTAAGCATAACTAAAAAGTTTGTAGAACTGCTGAACGGCGAAGTATCTGTGGAAAGCGAATACGGTAAAGGTTCTATTTTCAGCGTCCGCATACGTCAAGGGTTTGTAGACGGCAGAACAATGGATAAAGAAACTGTAGAAAGTCTGCGTACTTTCAAATATTCGGACAAGAGAAAGGAAGTGCAGAAAAAGCTGGCGCGCTCTGATTTGAGTTATGCTAGGGTATTAGTAGTGGACGACTTCCCCTCCAACCTTGAGGTGGCGGCAGGTATGCTCCGCAAGTACAAGATGCAGGTTGATTGTGTAACAAACGGGCAGGAAGCTATTGATCGTATAGCCGCCGAAAAGCCTGTTTATAACGCGATTTTTATGGATCACATGATGCCGGGAATGGACGGCGTAGAGGCGACGAAAGCAATTAGAGCCTTAGACACGAAATACGCGAAGAACATACCGGTTATCGCGTTGACCGCCAATGTTGTCGCCGGAAACAAGCAGATGTTTTTAGATAACGGGTTTAATGCGCTGTTACCAAAACCTGTAAATGTGATGATCATGGATTCAATTGTCCAGCGATGGATCAGAGATAAATCAAGAGAATAACAATGCAAAGGCGAAAGAGCAATATAGCAACAACGGCATTAGCTGTCATATTTATATTGTCATTGATTTCAAGCTGTGGCAAAGGCTTCAAAGCGCCGCTTGAATCACGCAATCAGTCATCGCCATTTGCTTCGTATCTTGAGATTCCCGGCATTACGGCAGAAGAAATCACCGCTATAGAAGCGTTTAAGGCAGAGGGACGGAGTTTTTCTTACGGAAGCCTAAAATCAATGGAAGCGTTTACTTTGCAAGACGGATCAACAGACGGCTTCTCGCATTTGTTTTGTGAACTTCTGTCGGAAATTTTCGGCATCCCATTTGTTAATGAGATACATGAATGGGAAGTTATAAAAAGCAGGCTCGACAATAAAGACATCGATTTCTCAGGCGAAATAACTCCGACTGCTGAACGCAGGAAAACCTACTTTATGACACACCCTATTGCCGAACGTTCCTTAAGAATTTTCACACAAGAATATGACGAAAGATTTCATGTAGAAGAAGATATAAATTATATGCGGCTCGGTTCCTACAAAGGAAGCATAACAGCTCAATTTATTATGGACGCATATCCTGATCTGCATTTTGAATTAGTAGACATGACTGACGCAAGCAATGTAGCCGAAAGCCTTGCAGACGGCACGATTGACATATTTATCGGCGACGCTACATCGTCTGTTGAATATGAGACTTATGCTTCGGTTCATTCCAAAGAATTTTTTCCGCTTGTTTATACGCCTGTGTCCATGACTACCGCAAACCCTGAGCTAAAACCAATTATCTCGGTCGTGAACAAATACCTTGAGGCGGGAGGGATAGATAAACTTTTTGATCTTTATAAAGAAGGACGTCATATATACGCCAAATATGAACTGGAAAAGTCTTTTACCGAAGAAGAAAACGCTTATATAGCAAACCTTGCCGCAAGCGGCTCAAAAGTGCCAATCGCCCTTGAGAGCGATAATTACCCGATCAGTTTTTATAACAAAAACGATAAGGGATTTCAAGGCATTACTACGGAAATATTGTCCGAAATAACCGCAATGACAGGCATCGAATTTCGCGTAATGACCAATGAAAATACATCATGGTCAAAAATCCTTGATATGCTTAGCGCTCATGAGGTCGCGCTGGTTTCACAATTATTGCACACCCCGGAGCGGGACGGTAAATATTTATGGTCTAATAATTATTCAACATCGCATTACGCTCTGCTTTCAAAAGCCGGTTTTCCTTTCCTCGATTTGTATCAGGTAGTAAGAACAAAAGTCGGCGTTATCAGAAACTCAGCATACGAAGAAATGTACAAAACATGGTTCCCCGACAATCACAACATTGTCTTTTTCAATACAAGTACGGAAGGTATACATGCTCTTGAAAGCGGCGAAATTGATTTATTGATGGCATCCGAAAATATGCTTATAACCACAACGCATTATCTTGAAATGCCGGGGTATAAAGTTAATATACTTTTTAATACAGTAGAAGACTCGCGTTTCGGGTTTAATATTAACGAAGAAATCCTTTGTTCAATTTTTCATAAAACTCAATATTTTATAGACTCCGATAAAATCAGCGTTTTTTGGTCTGGTCGCATGTTCGACTATTCAAGAAAACTAGCGCAGGCGCAACGCCCCTGGCTTATCGGAGCGACTGTTCTGTCTTTGCTTTCACTTGCTCTTATGCTGACTCTGTTTTTCCGTAACCGCGGTGAGGGGAAACGGCTTGAAAAACTTGTAGCGGAAAAAACATCCACCATTACCGCTATTCTTGACGCCACACCGGATTTAATATTTTGCAAGGATTTAAACTCGCGCTTTACGGAATGTAATAAATCTATGGAACACCACTTTAATCTCCGTAAATCCGACATCATCGGAAAAACAGATATAGAAGCGCTTGGGCTGTCATCTGATTTAGCGGAACAGTATACCGCAATAGATAAAAAAGTTTTTGACGCAAAGAAGGCGGTTATTGTTGAAGAATCTATTCCGTCCTCTGACGGAAAAACATTGCTTTTTGAAACTATAAAAACGCCTCTTATCTGTAACGGCGAAGTAACCGGTCTTGTGGTAATGTCGCGTGATATAACCCAGCGTAAAGCAATGGAGGAAGAAGCAAGAAAAGCATCCGTAAAAGCGGCGGCGGCTTCTATGGCGAAAAGCCGTTTTGTCGCCAACATGAATCATGAAATGCGTACTCCTATGAACGTAATCGTCGGACTTACAGACTTAATGATGGAAGAGGATGACATTTCAGACAGAATAAAAGTGATGCTAAGAAAAATAAGTAGCGCAAGCAATACCTTGATGGGGCTTATCAACGATGTGCTGGATATTTCCAAAATTGAGGCGGGTAAGATTGACTTGAACCCGGTGCAATACGATGTTGCAGAACTGTTAAACGACATCATTATGATCAATATGATACGTATTGGAGACAAGATGATCTCTTTTAAACTGGATATTAGCGATGACCTCCCATCCAGTCTTTTTGGCGATGACCTTCGCATAAAACAAATAGTTAATAATCTTTTAAGTAATGCCTTTAAATATACAAAAGAAGGACTTGTTACTTTTGGTTTTAAATGTCTACGTGACGATGATGGCGTATGGGCATCGTTTTATGTAAGTGATACGGGTATTGGCATACGCGAAGAAGACATATCAAAACTCTTTACCGATTATAATCAGGTGGACACAAAAGTAAACCGTAAAATTGAAGGTACGGGGTTGGGCTTAAGCATTACCAAAAAGTTTGTAGAACTTATGGGCGGAGAAATATCCGTAGAGAGCGAGTACGGAAAGGGAACAACTTTCCGTGTGCGTATTCGTCAGGGCTTTGTAACAGATAAACCTATAGGCAAAGAGACAGCGGAAAATCTGCAATCTCTTCGCTATACGGACAAAAAGAAGCAAATGCCCGAAAAGCTGGTGCGCACAAATTTAAGCTATGCAAGAGTATTAGTTGTG
Organism: Treponema sp.; assembly: GCA_031254315.1. GTDB lineage: Bacteria > Spirochaetota > Spirochaetia > Treponematales > Breznakiellaceae > WQXQ01. The sequence goes on along the minus strand of JAIRUQ010000106.1, from coordinate 11,842 downwards.
GATGATTTCCCGCCCAACCTTGATGTAGCGATAGGTATGTTACGCAAATACAAGATGGAAGTGGACTGCGTAGACAACGGCAAGGAGGCTGTTAACCTCATTGCATCTCAAAAGCAAATTTATAACGCTATTTTTATGGATCACATGATGCCGGAGATGGACGGCATAGAAGCGACAAAGTTAATTCGCGCCTTAGGTACGGAATACGCAAAAAAAATGCCTGTTATCGCATTAACCGCCAATGCCATCGCCGGAAACGAGCAGATGTTTTTGGATAACGGTTTTAACGCGTTCTTAGCTAAACCTTTCAGCGTGATGAGCTTAGATGCTATTGTTCAGCTCTGGGTCAGAGATAAATCCAAGGAAGAAAATCATGGCGAATAAAACACATAACGTGCCCGTATCTGAACGCCTCGCTGTCTATAACGATGCTTTAAACAAATCTCTTGAAATTTTTGTCTCACACGCAGAAGAAGCGATTGACGATGTAATGTCAAACGGTCTTAAGCCGATTGTAGATGCGGCTTCTTTGGACCGTATAATTGTTTTTCGTGTTTGGTCATTTGAGAATGAATCCGCCGGAGAAATATACCGTTGGGATAAAGCTGAAGGCGGTTCTGCGTCTGTTGACAAGGCGCTGAAAACATTACCCATAACCGATACGCTGAAACGCTGGATTAAACTGATATCGGACGGCTCTTGTATAACTTTAAAACGCAGTGAATTTACGGAAGGCGAAGCCGCTTTTTTAAGTCCGCGCGGCGTTAAATCAATTTTGATAGCGCCTGTTTTTACTGAGCAAAAACTTTGGGGCGTAATCACTTTTCACGACAACACAAATGAGCGTGATTTTGATGATGATTGTACAGCGTTACTGCGTTCGGCAGCCCGCTTGTGTACCAACGCGCTTATAAGAGAAGAAAAAACAAGGAGCGCCGAACAAGCCGCAGAAACTCTCAGATACCGCGAAAGAATGTTGAACGCGCTGAACGAAGCGGCAATCATGTTCCTTGCGCAGAATGAGGAATCCTTTGAAGAAATAATGACGAAAGGTTTAAAGCTCTTTGCTGATGTGATGGATTTGGATAGAATTTCTGTCTGGCGCAATTCAAAAACACCGGATGGACTGCACGCATCACAGGTTTACAGATGGAACAGGGAGTCGGGCGGCACTACAAAGCCGACACCGGGATTTGATGACGCTTCATATCTTAAACTTGTTCCTGACTGGGAAAAGATTTTGGCAAGCGGTGAATCTATCAACACTCCTGTAAATTCTTTGCCCGAAGCTACTTTACTTAGGTCTTTAGGCTGTTTGTCGCTGTTTGTCGCGCCGGTATTAATGGATAAAAACTTTTGGGGATGTGTTTTCTTTGAGGACATTCGCGTCGAACGTTATTTTGATGATAACAATGCCGACATTATGCGCTCTGCGGCGCTTTTGTGTGCAAACACCGTCATCATGCATGAAATGATCGAGAGACAGCGTAATGAAGGAGAGCGGTTAGAAGGCTTGGTTGCCGAACGAACAGAAGAATTGCACAGACAGAACTCACTTATGAGTACGGTTAATTCTGCCGCCGCAGTTTTGCTTGAACCGGAAACAGGCGATGACTTAAACGCCATAGACCGCAGTATGGAGATGGTTTGTCAAAGCGTGAACGCTGACCGTGTTCATCTATGGCAAAACGTTCATAAAGACGATGGCAAACTTTATTACAAACAAACATGCAGATGGACGCGCATGGAATTCGCAGTGCCGGACAGCATAATTGAATTTGACTACGATGTTACCCCAAGCATGAAAGCCATGTTTGCCGAGGGCAAAAGCCTGAACTGTCCGGTGGATACAATGTCCGAAACCGAACGTGAATTTTTTTCTGCGTATAAAATGAAATCGATTTTAGCTGTTCCTTTATTCCTAAATGATGATTTTTGGGGATTTGTCAGTTTCGATGACTGTTCCAACCGCCGCTACTTCCCTGAAGCTGATGAACATACATTGCGTTCATGGGGTATGCTGGTAGTTGGCGCTATCCTACGCGGAAAAATTTTAGACGATTTAAAAGACGCGACACGTATAGCAAGAAACGCTTCCGAAGCAAAAAGCCGCTTTATAGCCAACATGAGCCACGAAATGCGCACCCCCATGAATGTAATTGTGGGGCTGACGGATTTGATGCTGGAAGAAGATGACCCCGTCAATATAAAAGAAACATTGAAAAAAATAAATACAGCAGGCAATACATTAATGGCGCTTATCAACGATGTACTTGATATTTCCAAAATCGAAGCCGGTAAGTTGGATTTAACGCCTGTACAATATGATACGGCAAGTCTGTTAAACGACATTATAGTTCTCAACATGATACGCATTCAGGAGAAGCCGGTTACATTTGAACTGGACATTGATGATAAATTGCCGTCAAAACTTTTAGGCGACGACCTGCGTGTAAAACAAATATTGAATAACCTTTTAAGCAATGCCTTTAAATACACAGAAAAGGGAAAAGTAAAATTAGGAGCCGGTTACAAGCGCAATGGAGATGATGTATGGGTTTCTTTCTATGTAAGCGACACCGGAATTGGTATACGCAAAGAAGACATGGAAAGGCTCTTTACAGATTACAATCAGGTTGATACCCGCGCCAACCGGAGAATTGAAGGCACTGGTTTAGGTTTAAGCATTACCAAAAAATTTGTAGAGCTAATGGGCGGGGAAATATCTGTAGAAAGTAAATACGGCAAAGGCTCTACTTTTAGCGTGAGTATCAGGCAGGAATTTATTACCGACAAACCTATAGGCAAAGAGACAGCGGATAACCTGCGTTCTCTCCGCTACACAGACATAAAGAATCAGACACATAGAAAACTTGTGCGTCCTGATTTAAGTTACGCCAGAGTATTGGTAGTTGATGACTTCCCGACTAACCTTGATGTAGCGGAAGGTATGCTACGCAAGTACAAGATGCAGGTGGACTGCGTAACGAGAGGACAGGACGCAATTAACCTGATTTCCGCAGGACAGCCTATTTATGATGCTGTCTTCATGGACCACATGATGCCGGAGCTGGATGGAATTCAAACGACGACGGTTATTCGTATGCTAGGTAATAAATACGCGGAAAGTATACCAATAATAGCGTTGACAGCTAATGCTGTCGCGGGGACAAAGCAAATGTTTTTGGATAACGGTTTTAACGCATTCTTGCCAAAACCTTTCAATGTGATGAGTTTGGATTCAATTGTACAGCGATGGGTTAGGGACAGGTCAAAGGAGTAATGATGATGATACAGGAAAAAAAGCCAAGCGGCAAGTATGAAGCAAGTTTAAGGAACCGGTTTATAATATTTTCCGCTATGCTGTATTTAATAATTCTCACCGCTGGGAGCAGTGCGTTTATATTTTCCATGAGAACTATCATCAGGGACAATAAAGGAACCGAGCTGACAAAAATGCTGGAAGTTCAGAGAATACTGCTTGAAAGTTCGGTAAATTCGGATATTTCTATCATATTAAAGTTAGCTGACTCGCAGATTATTAAGCGGTACTTCGCCGATCCTGACGGCGTTGGATTGAGAGGCGTTGCTTCAAAAGAAATATCATCTTTTACAGCGCAAATCGCATTAGAGGAAATAACCTCTTACAACCGCTTTCTTTCAAAAGGAAACAATATTTTCTGGATCAGTGATGTGGACAGAATATTCCATATGAACAATGCCGAACCGTTTTGGCTTGACGCAAATAACTCCGACAATTATTGGTACAACATGACCCTTAATAAAGCTGAGGGCTACAACTTTAACATTAATTACAATCCTGATCTTAAAATAATTAATTTATGGATTAACGCGCCGGTTTTTGACAATAACCACAAGCCTATTGGCATGGTGGGGACAGGCATCGATTTGTCCACATTTATTGATATGGTTTACCAAAATATCGATGAAAAAACAGATATGTTCTTCTTTAATAGCTTGAGCGAAATTACCGGCGCAAGAGATATTAATTTAGTCAGTAATAAAATTAATATCATGAACATAATGAATGATAAAGGCGTTGATGTTTTTGCTGAAGTACAGCGCCTTGTGCCGGGAGAAACGAAAACCTTTAACACACCTAACGGGAAGCTGGCTATTGGCGCAGTGCCATTGCTGGAATGGCATATGGTCGCATTTATGGCAGACACTATAAGCGACTATAAAACAGCCATGACGGCATTATTTCTTGTGGTGCTTGCGTTGGTACTGTTGATTTTTATTATATTCAATGTGGTAATAGCCAGATACCTAAAGTCACTGCGCGAAACTATGGAATCCCTAAAAGTAGCTTCCGAGGCAAAAAGCCGTTTTGTCGCCAACATGAGCCACGAAATGAGAACACCGATGAACGCAATCATCGGCATGACGGCAATCGGTAAAGGCGCTGATGGTACGGAACGCAAAAACTATGCGTTACACAAAATCGAGGATGCGGCGGTGCATCTATTAGGTGTCATCAATGACATACTTGATATATCAAAAATTGAGGCGAATAAACTGGAACTCTCTCCCGTTGAGTTCAGTCTTGAAAAAATGTTACAGAAGTTAATAAACATCATCAATTTCCGCATGGAAGAGAAACACCAAAAATTTACCGTAAATGTTGACAGAAACATACCTCGCTTTGTCGTTGGCGACGACCACCATTTGAGCCAAGTCATAATGAATCTGCTGTCAAACGCGGTAAAATTTTCGCCTGAGCAAGGAGAGATTGGGCTTGACGTAACTCTGGTAAATGAAAAAGACGGTATTTGTGAAATACGCATAGCAGTGTCAGATAACGGAATCGGTATAGAGCCCGAACAGCAGGCAAAGTTGTTCGGAGCGTTTCAACAGGCGGACTCAGGCATTAGCAGAAAATTCGGCGGCACGGGTCTTGGGCTTGCTATTTCAAAACATATCGTTGAACTTATGGGCGGCAAAATCTGGATTGAATCAGAACCGGGCAAAGGATCGCGGTTTATCTTTACAATGAAAGTTGAGCATGGTAAAAAGAATGCTGTTTCTATGCTGAGCCCCGGCATCAACCGGGAAAACATGCGCGTTTTGGTTGTTGACGATGAACCGGAAACATGCGCTTATTTCAAAGACTTCTTCGCCCAGATCAGCGTAAATTGCACTATTGCCGTAAATGGTTTTGACGCATGCCGTGTCATTGAAGAAACCGGATCATTCGATATGTACTTCATCGACTGGCGTATGCCCGGCATGGACGGCATTGAGTTAACCAGAAAAATAAAAAGCTATGACAATGACAGACCGTCTGCAGTGGTTATGGTTTCTTCCGCCGACTGGGATGTTCTAAAAGAGACGGCGATTGATGCCGGCGTATCTAAGTACCTTCTTAAACCGCTGTTTTCATCGGCGATTTTTGACTGCATAAACGAATGTCTTGGTTTAGACGGCGGCGACAAAGATCAGAAAATTGAAAAGGCAGGAAGATTCGCAGGCAAAAAACTGCTTGTCGCCGAAGATGTGGAGATCAACCGCGAGATTTTACTTGCACTGCTGGAGGACACGGGCGTTAGCATTGACTGCGCACAGAACGGAGAGGAAGCTGTAGAAATGATAACATCTTCACCTGACAAATACGATGCTGTATTAATGGATGTACAAATGCCGAAAATGGACGGACTTGCGGCATCGCGGTTAATACGCGCAAAGGGACTGGTAAAACTTCCCATAATAGCAATGACCGCTCATGTATTTAAGAGCGATATAGAAGAATGCCTTGCGGCAGGTATGGATGATCATATCGGAAAGCCAATCGACATTGATGATGTAATTGAAAAATTACATAAACGTTTATTTATGCAAGAATCAGGAAGAAAGGAGTAAACTATGCTTATTCGGATTAGGGAAACATTTATCATTGTTTTTATCACGTTCCTCATAATTTTATTTAGCATATTAATTGGGATTACCTATATGCAAAACAGCATAAAAAAATCTCAGGAAGCCGATTTATTGCTGTCGTCTGACATTGCGGATCATTTTATCAGCGCAGAAATATCGCTATTAAAGTTAAAGACCGCCGGAATAGCGCATGATTTATCCATGTCTGTGGAAGGAAACTGGCTGGATGTTTTGATAAGTCAGGAAGAGGCACATCCTGAGTTTTCAGGAATGGCGGTTTTAGACATTGAAAGAGGGTTTTTAGTTTCATCAGGAGTATTGCCAACTCCGGAAAAATTAATGGATGATCCGTTTGTAAAGCAGGCGTTTCATGGAAGGACGGTAATTTCCTCCACCATTCCATCAATGCAAGAAGATGTCGTATTTTGTTTAGCAACTCCCATACACGGCTCTGGCGACAGAATCCTGACAGTTACGCTTGAGCGAATGTATTTTGCAAAAAAGATTTCTTCCTTTGTGATTTGGGAAAATGGTCATATTTTTATTGATGACTCTGAAGGCACTATAATTGCCAACACACTTTCGCGTGAAGTATGGGTACAGAACAGGCACAATTTTGTCCGCTTGGCGCAGAACGATAAACAATTTGAAAGCATAGCAAGCGTAATACGGCGCGGGGTCAACAGGGAAACAGGCGTTGGATATTTTACAATTGGCGGCGTAGATAATATATGCGCTTTTAGACCTATCAGCGGATCGGAAGAGGGATGGTTCTTAGGCGTTGTCGGACATCTTCCCGAAAGCCCGTTTAGAAATATTGATATAGGGTTAGTTATCGTTGGAATGGTTTGTTTTTTCCTTAGCATTACCGCCGTAATTATCGCTTCCATTTTTATTAGAAGATCACTTAAGGAAGCGGCATTATTAAAAGAAAAGGCAGAATCAAATTCCAAAGCTAAAAGTGTTTTTTTGGCGAATATGAGCCATGAGATGAGAACGCCAATGAACGTAATAGTCGGACTTACCGATTTAATGCTGGAAGAAGAAAAACCTGTCAATGTTAAGGAGACGCTGGAAAAAATAAACACCGCAGGTAATACATTGATGGGGCTTATCAATGACGTGCTGGACATCTCCAAAGTTGAGGCAGGCAGAATAGAACTTATGCCTGTACAGTACGATGTGGCAAGTTTGTTAAACGACATCGTAACACTCAACATTATACGCATTGAAGAAAAACCAATTATATTCAAGCTGGATATTAACGAGAATATGCCCTCAAGCCTTTTAGGCGATGATTTGCGCGTAAAACAAATACTAAACAACCTTTTAAGCAACGCTTTTAAATATACTAAAGAGGGAACCGTTACTTTAAGCGTAAACTGCCAGCACGATAATGAGTATGTATGGGTTTCGTTTTATATAAGTGATACAGGCATCGGTATACGCAAGGAAAATATAGAGAAACTTTTTTACGAATTCAATCAAGTGGACACACGCGCCAACCGTAAAATCGAAGGAACCGGTTTAGGTTTAAGCATTACCAAAAAGTTTGTAGAGATGATGGGCGGGGAAATATCAGTGGAGAGCGAGTACGGCAAAGGAAGTACATTCCGTGTGCGGATTCGGCAGGGTTTTACTACAGATAAGCCTATAGACAAAGATACATTAGAGAGTCTGCGTAGTTTCCATTATTCAGACAAGAAAAAGCGAACAAATGAAAAGCTACTGCGCTCTGATTTGAGTTACGCGAAAGTATTGGTAGTGGACGATTTCCAGACCAACCTTGATGTAGCGGCAGGTATGTTGCGTAAATATAAAATGCAAGTTGACTGCGTAACAAGCGGACAGGAATCAATTGATTTGATAACTGCCGGAACTCCTGTTTATGACGCGATTTTTATGGATCACATGATGCCGGAAATGGATGGTATAGAAGCGGTAAAGATAATTCGCGCATTAGGCACTAAATACGCGGAAAACATACCGATAGTCGCAATGACCGCCAATGTTGTTGCCGGAAATGAGCAGATGTTTTTAGATAACGGCTTTAACGTCTTTTTACCAAAGCCGTTCAATGTAATGCTGTTGGATTCAATAGTACAGCGATGGGTCAGAGATAAGAGCAGGGAAAAGGAGTAAATAGAAATTATGTTGATTCGTGTTAGGGCAATACTTGTTATTATCTCGACAATGTTGGTAATTATATCATTTAGTATCTTATTTAGTATTATTTTTGTGAGAAAAAGTATTGAAAAATCCCAAGAGACGGATTTGATGCTGGTGGCAAATATTGCCGATCACTTTATCAGCAGTGAAATAGACTCTGTAAAAATGAGAGCCACAGTAATATCACAAGCCTTAGCCGGACACGAAGATAAAGAATGGTCAGAGATTCTATCAACCCAACAAATAATTTATCCCGAATTTTCCGGCATGGCAGTTTTAGGCTCCGCAGGTGAACTTGTTGCAGTAGCAGGAGAATTACCGGCATATTCTGAATTGTTGGATGACCCGCAAATAAAACAGGCTTTTAATGGAAGAACTCTCATTTCCACTACGATCCCGTCGCCACAGGGCGTTATGTTTTATTTGGCAGCCCCCATACCGGAAGTGGACGGTAGAATTCTGGTTATTACGCTCCATGGAATGTATTTTACAGAAATGGTTTCTAACTTTGTGATTTGGGAAACAGGTCATGTTTTTATTGATGATGCAGAAGGAACTGTAATCGCAAACGTACGCGAATCATGGGTACAGAATAGACATAGTTTTATCAACTTAGCACAGACCGATAAACAATACGAAGAAGCGGCAAGCGTAATACAACGTGGAGTCAACAGAGAAACAGGGATTGGATTTTTTTCCGTTTCCGGTGTTAGGCGAATATGCGCCTTAAGTCCCATTACCGGATCAGAAGAGGGATGGTTTTTAGGAGTTATCGCGCCTCTTCCTGAAAGTCCGTTTAGAAATAACCATATGGAATTAATCGCCGTCGGGATTATTAGTTTCTTTCTCAGTATTATAGCCGCAATCATCGCTTCCGGTTTTATAAAAAAACCATTTGAAAAAGCGGCAGAGTTAAAAGAAATAGCGGAGGCAAATTCCAAAGCCAAAAGTAATTTTATCTCTAATATGAGCCATGAGATGCGAACGCCCATGAATGTAATTGTAGGACTCACATCTTTAATGCAGGAAGAAGAAGGCAGTTCCAACAAAACAAAAGAGATGCTAAAAAAAATAAGCACAGCAGGCAATACATTGCTGACTCTTATTAACGATGTACTGGATATGTCAAAAATTGAAGCTGACAGAATGAAGCTAATGCCGGAGCAGTACGATGTTGCAAGCCTGTTGAACGACATCATCGCTCTTAACATGATCCGCACCGAAGATAAACAGGTTACTCTTAATTTGAACATTGAAAAAGATTTGCCTGTAAGCCTTTTTGGGGACGATTTGCGTGTAAAGCAGATATTAAATAACCTTTTAAGTAATGCTTTTAAATACACAAAAGAAGGAAACGTTACTTTAGGAATTAACTGCCGGCGTGAAAATGACAGTGTATGGGTTTCTTTTTATGTAAGCGATACGGGCATTGGAATACACAAAGAAAATATGGAAAAACTCTTTACCGTTTACAACCAAGTGGACACCGGAGCTAACCGTACAATCGAAGGAACAGGTTTGGGTTTAAACATTACCAAAAAGCTGATCGAACTGATGGACGGTAAAATATCAGTTGAGAGCGAATACGGCAAAGGCAGTACCTTCCGCGTATTTATTCGCCAGGGCTTTGTTACAGATCAAATTTTAGGCGCGGAAACAGTAGAAAATCTGTGCGGATTACGCTATTCGGACAAAAAGGAGCAAACGCAAACAAATTTTGTACGCACGAACTTAAGCTATGCGCGGGTACTGGTGGTGGATGACTTCCAAACCAACCTTGATGTAGCGGCTGGTATGTTACGCAAATACAAAATACAGGTAGATTGTGCATCAAGCGGACAGGAAGCGGTAAATTTGATAGTTTCACGTACTCCTGTTTATGATACAATTTTTATGGATCACATGATGCCGGGCATGGACGGCGTAGAAACGGCAAAAATGATTCGGGAATTGGGTACGAAATACGCGCAAAACATACCCATTATTGCGCTTACCGCCAATGCCGTTGCCGGAAGCGAACAGATGTTTTTGAATAACGGCTTTAATGATTTCTTACCAAAGCCGTTCAATATAATGCTGTTGGATTCAATTGTACAGCGATGGGTAAGAGATAAGAGTAAGGAACTATGAAAAAAGAAAAAAAGGGGAAATGGATGCAAAGAACAGGAAAATTAAACCACAAAGTTACAAGAGGTTCAGATATTATTTTATCTTCCTCCGTGAAACCTCGTGCTTATCTTCTTAAAAAGTTACCGTCAGTGATATTAGCTGTCATTATAATGATAGCGGCGCTTTTGTCTTGCGGGAAAGACTCCGACAAGACCGGAGCGTATACTGCGGTGCAACCTCCATTTACTTCCTTTAGGGATATTCCCGGCATAACAGCAGAAGAAATCGCCGAGATAGAAGCCTTGCAAAAAAAGTATAAAACTTTTAGCTACGGAATGACCCATACAACCGAGGCGTTTATTACAGATGATGGTAATGGCGGTAGCAAAGTTGGCGGATATGCCGCTTTGCTGTGCGAGTGGCTGAGCGCTCTGTTCGCTATCGAATTTCAACCTGAAGTTTATGCATGGAATGATTTACTTGAAAATTTAAATGACGGAACTCTCGATTTTGCGGGCAATCTGATAAGCAATGAAGAACGCAGACAAATGTACTATATGACAGATGCAATTGCAGAGCGGCAGTATAAAATGATGCGGATTAAAGGAAGCCCCGCTCTTGAGCGAATTGCGATGGAACGCCCTCTGAGATATGCGTTTCTGGAAGGCGCTGTGCACGGACCCAATGTTGCCGCCGTAACAACGCCGGGTTCTTACCAGCCTGTATGGGTCAGCGATTATACTCAAGTTTACAACGTACTTAAAAGCGGAGCCGCCGATGCTTTTATTGCAGAAGACGCTATGGAAGCGTCATTTGCCGATTATGACGATATACAAATCGAGGATTTTTTACCGTTAATTTTCAGTCCGATTTCCATGTCAACTGCGAAAGAAGAACTTGCTCCTGTTATTTCGCTTGTAACAAAAGCGTTACGCAGAGGCGCAATACCCTACCTGAACTATCTTTTTAATCATGGCTACGAAGGCTACAAGAAACATATATTCTTTATGCATCTGGACGATACAGAAAAAGAGTATTTGCAAAATACATCCACCGTTCCGCTGATTACACAATACTTTAATTATCCGATAATTTTTTATGATACTCGTCACAAAAAATGGGACGGCATCGCTATGGACTTACTGCACGAGGTGGAAAAACTTACAGGGCTTACTTTTGTCGTTATCAACAGTGAACGCGCCGATATGCCTGAATTGATAACCCTGCTCTCTAGCGGCGAAGGGCATATATTTACCGATCTTATTCATACCAAAGAAAGAGAACCGTATTTTATATGGAACAAAAACAAATTCATGGCAGATCAATACGCATTGATATCCAAAATAGATTATCCCAATGTGAATACCAATGAAATACCCTATAAGCAAATAGGTTTGATAACAAGCACCGCACACAAGGAAATGTTTCACACATGGTTCCCGGATGCTTTAAATACAATAGAATATGAGAATCTGGATGATGCATTCATTGCTCTGGGTAATGGCGATGTGGAACTGATAATGGTGGCAAAAACAAAACTGCTTTACTATCTGAATTACCATGAGACTCCCGACTACAAGGCAAATTTTTTGTTCAACTACTCATACGAGTCCGCATTTGCTTTCAACAAAGATCAAATTGTTCTTTGTAACATTGTTGATAAGGC
>JAIRUQ010000103.1 GCA_031254315.1 Treponema sp. | reverse complement strand
TTCGATAACCGCGCCGAGTATAACAAAACCAAAACTGCAATAACCCCATTCCGTGTCGGGCTTAACTCTGAAACCGTTGCCAATGGTGCCCAGCGCGGCGACAATCCAGTCAAACTCTCAGTCTTTTTCGGGGTCGTACAGACGGTACGCCCGTTCCATCAAGGCCCAATAGCTAGACTGATACTTGTTATCGAAACAGCCGTCATCGGTATGAAGTCCCGAACTGTGGGTCAAAAGCTGGAACAGAGTTATGCCATTATACGGAGGAGTGTTAAACTGCGGCAAAATTTCAGCCACCGGCACATCCAACCTTGTTACGCCGTCCTCTACCAGTTTCATTATCGAGACGGCGGTAAAAAGTTTTGTAATTGAAGCAAGCCACCGTATAGAATCCGGCTGGACGGGCGTATTGTCATCCTTGCGGAACGATTTTTTCCCGACTGCCCCATGCGCGAAAACCTTACCTTTACGGGAAAGGCAGTAGGTGGCGCATTGTATCTCTCCATCATCAATGAGCCTCTGAAAATGATCGTTAAGCACCTGAATACGGCTTTCATCATAACCGACTTCGGCGGGGCTTACTTCCGTTTTTCCTTGTGTGTACAGCATATTTGCCTCCTTTTTAATATTCCCATGGGTTAAAATAATTGTTCGCTATAAACTGAAAGTCTTTTGGGTTCGGATAATTATAAGATGTCCAACTTTCATAACTTTCAATGAGGGCAAGAGCATCTTCATCTGACAAAGTAGTCATGAATTTTCGACATTTTTCAACTATACCAGATGGTTTATTGTTGGCATTCTCTACAGCTGTTTCCAATTTACGTACAGAAGGAAACAAAATTTCATTTTCAATGAGAATAAGACGGTACAAGTTGTATACCATTCCGTTTGCAACATGATCTTTCATAAAACCTTCTGGTTTGCACATTACCCAATAATATGAATAAAACTGTTTGAATGTACAATAAAACCGTAGTTGTTTTAATGCCATTTCTTTTTTTTGAAATATGGGGATTTTAGCGGCAAGCTCCGGCAAGCCCGGCTCATGGCAAAAAAGCACGTGCGCATTGGTAAACATATTTCGGTTTGGTTCAGAACCGTTTTCTGCCAATTCTTCCATATACTGCCGTGTCATGTAATGAATATCAAAATAGCCGCCCTCATAAGTGCATTTGCCAAAATAAGATTCACATTCATTGCCAGTTTTTTTCTTTTCCTCAAAATAGTCCTGTGAAACAATGGCTACGCCGTCAATGTCTGAATCGGGCCGTTCCGTGCCAGTCGCAATTGAACCCACCAGAAACAGAGCGATAATTTCAGGATTTTGGCTATAATGGGCTGTCATGTTTTCGATAGATTCTTGATGATGTTTAAACATATTTTACCTCTTTTCCCCGCAATTATTATATAGTATTAAGTTTACCTTTTCAATATCCGTGTCGTATGCGGTGGCAATTGAACATGACGAGAATCAAAAATTCTTTGTTCTAAAAGCAAATCTAAAAATCCGTCATTGCTGTATCCGCTTAAATCTACCGTTTCATTTTGATCGGAAACATTAACGGCAATATATATACGCTCGTTCTTATAGGAACGCTCAAAAACAAGAGGACGTTGATATTCCAGATAAATCTGTTTATACCCGCCATATTTCAACGCTTTTTCACCCTGTCTTATACGGGCAAGTTTGGAAATATGTCCTGTCAGCCATGAGTCATACATCGAACGATTTTCAACATTTATATATGGACGAATATCCTGATCCGATCCATTCTTTTTGATCCCATTAAAACCCCATTCACTGCCGTAATAAACAGACGGGATACCGGGTAATGTAAAAAGCAGGGTATACAATGAGCTCAAATGTTCAGGTTTGGTATTGCTTGCTATGCGGTTCTGATCATGGTTATCCAGAAATGTATTCAATGGCAAACCGTTATGAGGGACCGAATGAGTTACACAATATGCCAGTTCATACAGGTTGTTATCATTATGGCTGGATAACAAACTCTTGTACAAAATATAATTTGTCACACTGTGCAATGTGGTCGTGTTTACCCATTTACGGTAATCACCATGAACAACCTCGCCCATAAGCCAGAAATCCGATTTTTTCTCTTCGGTAACACGGCGCAGTTCCGTCATAAAACCAAAATCAAGCACATCGGCGGCATCCAGTCTCATACCATCTATGTCAAAGGTGTTAATCCAAAAGCGGACGGCATCGAGCAGATAATTTTTTACAGAAGTGTTTTGAAGGTTAAATTTTGGCAATTCATAATAACCGTTCCAGGTGTTATAGTTGAAGTGATCGCCCATCGGACTTTGCCTGTTGAAATCCACACCCGAAAACCAATCGGCATAATCACGGTTATTTTGCCGCAGTTCCTGAAATGCAAAGAAATCCCGTCCGCAATGATTAAAAACGCCGTCAAGAATAACACGTATTCCGTTTTCATGAAACTTTTTTACCAATGATTGAAATTCATCATTGGTGCCCACGCGGTTATCAATAACAAAATAATCACTCACATCGTATCCGTGCGTACGCGATTTGAACACTGGACTTAATAATACGGCGTTAAAACCCATGCCTTTTATATGGGGTATCCACTTTTCAATTTCGGTAAATTTGTGTTCTTCCACTGTATAATCGTTCACGAACGGCGCTTCTGCCAGCGAAAGCGCGTATATATGATAAATAAGCGCCTCCTCATACCATTTATGTTTCATTAAGCGTAAATACCATGCATAAATTGGTGAACAAGTTTTTTTGCGCTTTTAGCGTTCAACTCCTGTCTGGAAATTCCGCTAAAACAAAGACTGATATACGAATTTATTGTCCCGATATAAGACCATGTAAGAGTTTTGTTTTTGCCTTTTAGATTGCCGTGCGCTTTTGCCATACTTTGGAACATTCTGTCGATAACATCAAACTGCGTAAAATGATATTTCTTTACGATTTCAAAAACCGTTGATGAACATGGTATGGACATATTGGCTAGGGTAATTCTAAAAAAAGCCTCATTTGCCTGAGCAAAGGAAAAATAAGCTTTTGTAAGCTCTGTAAGCGTTAAGTAAATATCTTCAAAATAAGCCTCGGGTTTTGGGTTATATACGGCCTTTTCGGTAATAATTGAATCCAGCCGGATATAAGATGATTGCAATACGGCCTCGAATAACCCTTCTTTGCTCCCAAAATAATAGTACAAAGTTGGCTTGGTAATACCGGCGGCTTCGGTTAGTTCGCTGACTGAAACGCCCTCATAACCTTTTGCCGAGAACAATTCAAGCGCTTTTTCCAAAATTGTCTGCTTTACGCCGCTTTGTCCGTCCATACCTATAATATATACCGAACGGTATATAATGTCAAGCCCTTTTCTTTACTCCCCAAACACCACGGCGGTAAAAGTATACAGGGTTGCGTCGGGGGCGTTATACGATTCGGGGGGAAGGCCGGCCTTGACGCAGATATAGTCAAGGTATTCTTTCTGGTTCCAGCCCTGCTCAACGGGAACCTGGGGTAACAGTACTCCGGAGCGCCCTCCCCTAGTCAGGTACAGTCCGTGAACTCCCACTTCGACATCGCGGGGATCGGGACAAACGGTCATGGGCGAAAGGGCAGAAATTTCAATATGGCATTGTTCCAGTTCGCCGGGTTTGAGCGGCGGAAAACGGGGATCGCCAAAGGCCGCTTCACGAGCCATAATGCGGACTGTTTCTTCCAAAGGAGAATTTGCCGTCATTCTGCCAATGCAACCCCGCAGACTGCGTTCGCCACCAGCGCCTTTTTTATGCAGGGTTACAAATGCACCGCAGGACTGCTTCAGTATGGAACTTTTCATCTCCTGGTTTTGCGGCTTGCGATTCTCCAGTTTAGAGGCAATGCTTTCTCGGGCAAGGGCGAGCAAGAAGCGCCGTTCTTCAAGGCCAATGATAAAATCCATAAGATTATTATAGCAAAAGTAGCGATTAGTGAATAGTGGGTAGTGAGTAGTTTAGAGGGGGTTGCATGAAATAATTCATTATTAAAATACTCATATTTCAGGCTATTTTTGTTATAGTATTTTCTATCTCCGACTTTCATATTGCGTTACTAAATCCAATAAGCGTTTTTCCTGAAGCGGGTACGTAAGAATAAGAACAAAGAGTATTTTTTCATATATTCTCCTTTCTTTACAAACAGAAAAAATCAATAACAAATATTTAAATATCCATCTCATGTTTTCAATATATATCATAGTTCATTTTGTGTGTCTTGTTCATTTTGTTCAATGATAGACAAAAAATCTGCTGGTGTAACCGTTGTAATAGCACTGTCAATATACCCTTTTGAATCTCTGGTAATAATATAATCCGCCTGTATTTTTTCACCGGCTGAGTATTGAACAGCGTCTTCAAAATCACTCCAATTCAGAGCAATTGCACGATAAATTTCCTCCTCTGTAACAGATGCAATGCTTACCGTTTTTAACAGGTTCTTGAGAAGCTCCATACTCATTTTTTATTGTGATATGTTGCATTGGTAAGAAAGAAAATATCTGTTATCGCCGAAGCTGACACAAAACCGTCAATGACTTTCTTTTCGGAAAGTAGCAAAACAAGAGCGGATTTTTCAAAATGTGGAGTGCGTTTCAACAAAACATCAAGGACGACGTTGGCGTCAAGAATTACCGTCATATTTTTTGAGCCTCAAAGCACGAATTTCATCAAGACTTATATCAGCGTGAGGGATAGCCCCAATAAGGGATTGGGTTATCGAGCCTTCCATTAGATCGTTTAACTGTTTTTTTCGGTCTTGAACAGGAAAAACAAGGATTTCCACTTTGTGGTTATGAAACGAATGGGGAAGGGAAAGCACCTGATCCAGAGCAT
>JAIRUQ010000068.1 GCA_031254315.1 Treponema sp. | reverse complement strand
GCGGGGGGGATGCCCGCCCAGAACAAAACGCCGCCCCAAGCAAAACCCCCCCCTGACCCCCCCCCCCCTCTGGCCCCCCCCCCTCTCTCCCCCCCCCCCCCCCCCCCCCCCCAAGAAATTAGGGCAAGCCCGGCAATCAGCGCTGAGGAAAACAGTATTTCACAAAAACCCGGCAGTTTAACAAAGGGGTTGTAGACGACAAACGACGATAATGGACGGTATAAGACCATGCAAACAACCAGCAGTATCCGTCTGGTTTGAGATTCCTGATAATGCAGTTTGTAAAAGATCAGCCAAAAAGAGGCAAAAAACATGAGTGTTCTAAAGATTTCAAAATGTATGCTCAGGCCGATTTCCATAGCGGGTCTCCTAATTTTCTATCTGTACCATGCCGGAACGGGGAACCTTTATGACAAAAGAATTTTCCGCGATCTTGCCCCGCCGCTCAACCGTACCCGCGGAATTGATATTTACCGCTTCTACCTGCCAGATAAAAGTCCCTTCGCCCAGCATTGCAATATTTTCCAGTGTCCAGTCCCGGTAATACCCCGGCGGTATGCGGATAATTTGCCGCCTTTCGTTGTTGGAATCCTGAAAAAGCGTAAAAACATAGGCGTTGGCCCCCGTTACCGCCGACCATGAAAAATCAACGCGGCTTGATTTTTTCAGTTGTTCGATTCCGATACGGTATTCGGTGGGCGGTTGCAAGTTAAGCGGCGCCGGGAGCGGCGCGGGCTCAGGCTGTTCGGTTACGGGGGTTGGCAAGGCGGGTTCCGGAGTTTCCGCCGCCGTAAATATCTCCGTTGAAATGATAGTCTCCGTGATAACGCCGCTTGAATCCAGAGTAATTGTCGTACCGGAAGCGATTTCTCGCCTTTGCCCATCCCCGGTAAGAACCGCCGACCCTCCGCTGACCGGTACTACCGCGCCGTCTTTTCCCGCCGACGCGCTCAGAACGGTTCCCGGCCCGGTTTCAAACTGACATCCCATAAGATTCAACGCCATATTACCGCCTCCCGGGGCGGCGCTGAGGACGAGGCTCCCCTCGTCAAGATAAATGAGAACAAAATCTTCGCCTTCCGGCGAACGCTGTATGCGTATGAGCGTTTTTTCATTCAGGTTGACGCTGTTGTGTTCTATGAAAAGAGTCGCGCCGGAAAGCTCCGCCGTCCGAATCGTATCGCCTGAGTAAACGCGCGAATCAAGGGGCAGGCTGTCCCATAGTATCCAGTTCGCCATACGCCGCTGGACGTTATTTCCCGCGATAACGGTTCCCACAGGGTTTTCTTTTCCGGAATCAAACGCCCGGAACAGATCAGGCCTGAACATAATGACACTGTAGACCGCTCCTAAAAGACAGAACAGCATTACCGAAAAGTCTATAAGCCGGAACTTACGCCCAGCGCCGGAATTGTCTCGCGCTATATCGCTCATTTCTCACCACAGTTTAATTCCCCCCCCGTTTTCGTGTCAATCCAACTAATCACGGTAAAGAGCAAAACTATTTGTTGACAAAAGGCACACAATGTGTAACTCTGGGGGAAACGGAATGATAAAAACAAATTCCAATTATTTGGATAGTGAAGAGCGAAAACTCATTAAGTCGCTTGAAACAAACGGATGGAAACCGGTTAAAGACCTTGAAACATGGAAGGCTCGTCTGTCCAAAACGGCAACCAATACCTTAACCAAAGATCAGCGAATGAATATCCGTATCACCAGAAATGATCTTGAGGGTATCAAAATAAAGGCTGTGGAAGAAGGTATACCGTATCAGACATTGGTTGCCAGTATTATTCACAAATATGTTACCGGAAAGTTAACGGAAAAAAGAAAAGGCGGACACACAACGGTATCAGCTACCTAAATTGCCTAGTGTAGCCACTAACCTCGACTACGCTACATATAGCGTCTATCGTTGGTTAAAATTGGGCGGTGAGCAAAGCAAAGAGAAAATCTTAACTTTGCTCATTGACTAATCTCGCCGCACATTGTTCCTTCGCCGCTATCTCATTGCTCTTTGCCCATCAAAATCCTCTCCCTGTACGCCGCCCCTATCCGCTCAAGGCTCTTTGCTACACTTTCTCCGCTTAAGGCTTGTTGTTTTAAATCAATTGTAAACTGATTCATGGAAAAATGGCGGTAAAAGAAAAGATGTTTATACATTTTTGTTTTACTTGTTATATAAAAATCTTTTAATTTTTTAGTATAAGTTTCAAAAATTCCGCCCCTACGCATTTCTGAATAACCGGTTATCCAGACAGGGCAGTCAAGGGCATTGTGAAATTCAAAAAGAAGCTCCGCCATTTTTATTTGCGATTCTTCGAGGGCGGCAGAAATTAAATTGTTGTTTTTATCAATTCGGCATAATTCGCGTAATTCTACCGTGCGTGGAGTGTGAATGGGAGTTTTATTCAGGATTATTACATTCTTTTGAAAATCAATACCTAACGCCGGATTGTTAATAAAAAATTTATTCGCTATCTTGCCTGACGGTCCTACAAGGTAGCGTCTGTTTTCCTCTGCTTGTTCTCTCCGCCCGGGATTATCCGCGACAAGAATAAGTTTTATTTCATCTTTTATCGTTATATCGTCAAGCGCGGAATTGTACACAACGGGCGTCTCTACAGTATAAGAAGCCTCATCTCTGTTGTTGACAAGTTTTTGCTGAATATTTTTTAACTTTGGAAGAGAATTATCAAGCTCTTCAACTATACGACGGAAACGCTTTCTCGCCTTTGTAAAATTATTCCATTCGCTCCTGTTCAAAATCCGCTTCCTCTTTACCTAGTAGTCCGTAATAACTAAATATTTACAAAACATTCTTTCGCAATTACCTCATGCAGAGACGTAGATAAGAAAACATGAAGAAATTAAACCACGGAGTACACGGAGAACACGGAGGAAGAGGCAGAATTCGTACCAAAACTCCGTGTTCTCCGTGTACTCCGTGGTAAACTTCTTCTTTCTTGTACATCTCCCATCTTTGTATGAGATAATATAGAGTAACGTTTTAACTGTTACAGGCTACTATGTCCTCCATAATAAGCTCAGCCTCTTGAGGCAAGTTCCAGTATCAGTTCAATTTCGCCTCTGGAGCGCCCCATCGCGTTTGCGATCTCTTCTACAGACCAGCCTTGACCTTTCAGCCTTAGTATATTGTCGCGATCCTGCGGAGTCGCAGAGCCCTTGCTTGAAATTTCTACTTTGCCGCCTTCTTTGTCAAGCAGACCCTTTGTCAGTTTAAGATGAGCCTTCGCGTCCTTGTCCAGAGCTTTAAGTTCTGTTTCTGTGCGGGCAAGCCATTCACGGGCGACATTCATTTCGGCAATTCGCTTTTCAATCTGGGCAAGCGATTCATCAAGGGCGGTTATTTTTTCCACTGCGTTAGACGCTTTTTCATTTTGAGAGGCGAGAATTTCTATTGAAGAGCGCAGGCTGTCAAACTGACCGGAAAGGGCAGTGATAATTTTTTCTGCGTTTTTAATCGCGTTTTCTGTTGTCTGCAATGACTTGAAGTTGCGATCAATTCCGTCATTTGTCTGTTTAAGAACTTCGTTTTTCTTTTCGATACGGTGATATTTTTCATCGGTATCTTTGATAGAATCTTCCAGTTTGCGTATCTGAACCTGTACGGCTTGAAGAATATCGTCCGAAGAAGAAACCTGATCAAGTTTGTCTTTAACCGACTGAGAAGTTTTTAAGAGATTGTTGAAATTAAGCTCCATCTGTTCTATTCTGCGTTGTTCGTTAATGAAGCGTGTCATTTTGTTATTTACTTCATCTTCAAGACGTTTAACGCTATTTAACTTGGTTTCCAATTGCGCTATTTCATGCTTCCTTTGCTGTAACTTGTTAAGATCATCGTTGATCTCTTCAATACCCTTTTCCAAATCCTTTTTAAGCACGCCTGTCTGATCAAATATCTTTTTCTGAGCGTTGAGTTCTTTGTTGATTTCATCAACATTTTGGCGGAATTGCGCTATGCGCTCATCATTTTCAGTTTCGGTTTCTCTGCCGTGGCGGCGCAGTTCTTCAAGAGAAACGTCCATTTCACGCATTCTGTTGTTGTACTGAGTCTGCCATTCGTCAATATTTTGTTTATTCTCGCGGGACGCTTCGTCAAGATCGGCGTACGCGCTTTTAGAATGTTCGGAAATTTCTTCAATTTCTTTTTCCAATTCTCTCTGTTTCTGCCGCAGAGTTTCCTGTGTTGATATTTGATATTGACCAACCTGCGTTTTCACCTCATTTTCCGCTGAGGCTCGCATTTCTTCCAAATCTTTTTTAATCTGTTCGGCAAAAGATGAGCGTGTTTCGTCCACGTTGTTCATGTCTTTTCTTATGCCTTCTTCAAAAGCGGCGGCATCTTCCTTGATCCTTTCCAATTCAGAAGTGAGCCGTTCTTCCAGATTAGTAATATTCTTTTTATGCCCGACAGCGATTCGTTCCTCCGCTTGTTTCCATTCCTGTGAAATTTCTTCGCTTGAGCTTTCAACGCGCTTTTGAAGAGCTGTTTGCCACTCTGCGATTTGAAGAGCGATCTCGGTTGAGCGCTTTCCAAGTTCAGCGGTAAAGTCATCTTCAAACGATTTGAGTTTCTCGGAGACATTGTCAGAAGCCTGCTGTCTTATGCCGTTAAGCTCTTTGTTCATTTCTTCAAGTTCTTTACGCAGAGTCTGCGCTTGAGTGTTAAATTCGGAAGCGGCGGTTTCCATCGAAGCTGAATTTTCTTTTTCATATACAGCGAAGTCGTTCTTGATTCTTGATGTTGTTTCCTGCATGGACAGGCGCAGTTCACCGTCCAGTTTGAGCGCGTCATCTGCAAGGCTGTTAAGTTGTTTAATGGCTTCGGCGTGGCTTTTGCTGTATTCTTCCAGGCGCTTTTCGTTAGCTGAAACAATATTATTTTCCGTTTCTTTGCACAGAAGTTTCCATGCTGTAAGCTGGTTTTCAATAGCTGTATTGAGGTTTTCATGCTGATTGGCAACGGCGGCGTCTGATTTTTCTCTTGACTCGCTGAGAGCGGATTCAAGTTCATTTTGTTGAAGTTTAATCGCGTATGCTGTTTTTTCTTTTAGCTCACTAAGGGCGGCTGAAAGTTCGTCCTGCTGAGATTTGATAGCTGTGCTTGAATAAGCCTTAATTTCGCTGAGAGCGGAAGAAACTTCATCATGTCGAAGTTTAATCGCGGAGTTGAGTTCATTCTGCTGAGACAGGATAGTAGAGTCTGTTTTTTCTTTAAGCTCGCTAAGCGCGGAAGAAAGTTCGTCCTGCTGTGATTTAATTGATGTGTTTGAATAAGCCTTAATCTCGTTAAGCGTGGAAGAAAGTTCGTCCTGCTGTGATTTAATTGATGTGTTTGAATAAGCCTTAACCTCGTTAAGCGCGGAAGAAACTTCATCATGTTGAAGTTTAATCGCGGAGCTGAGTTCATTCTGCTGTGACAGAATAGTGGAGTCTGTTTTTTCTTTAAGCTCGCTAAGTACGGATGAAATTTCATCATGTTGAAGTTTAATCGCGGAGCTAAGTTCATTCTGCTGTGATTGAATAAAGGAGTCTGTTTTTTCCTTAATTTCGCTAAGCGCGGAATAAATCTCATCACGTTGTGATTTTATTGTTGTACCGGAATAAGTTTTAAGTTCATTAAGCGCGGAATAAATTTCATCATGTTGAGATTTGATAGCGGAAGAAAGTTCGTCCTGTTGAGATTGAATAGCGGAGTCTGTTTTCCCCTTAATTTCGCTAAGCGCGGAAGAAATCTCGTCACGTTGTGATTTGATAGCAGTGCCGGAATAGACCGCAAGTTCTTTGAGCGCGGAAGAAATTTCATCATGTTGTGATTTGATAGCGGAGCCGGAATTTTCATTAAGTTCCCGCAAGGCGGTTGACAGTTCTTCCTGCTGTGATTGGATAGTGGAGTCTGTTTTTTCCTTTAGCTCGCTAAGCACAGAAGAAATTACATCACGTTGTGATTTAATAGCTCCTGCGGAGGTTTCCTTGAGTTCCCGCAGGACTGACTCAAGTTCGTTCTGTTGAAGCTGGACGGAAGAATTTGATCTTTCCTTAATATCTTTAAGGACTGCGGAAAGTTCTTCCTGCTGTTGTTTTTGCATATTCTTTGCTTGGGCTTGTAAGTCAGAAAGGGAAGCGTTGAGTTTAGAAATAATTTCGTTTGTTTCCTGCTGTTGGACTCTTACAGCCGCCCCCGATTTTTCTTTTAACTCAGTTATTGTGGAGCTTATATCTTTTTGATGCTGTTTAATAGAAGAATCAAGATCGTCGTGTTGTTGTTTTAACGCTGTTTGTGATTTGGCTTTCAAATCAATAATAGCCTGATTAAGCTCTTGTTTTGTTCCCGCTAAATTCATATCCAAGTCTTTACGCTGTTTTTCCGCCGATTTTTTTAACTCAAGGAAATTCTGCTTCCAGTCATTCTGCTGTTGCAACAGAGAAGCGTTGATTGTATCTCTTTCCTTTGTAAGCGAACTTGTCATCTCTTCCTGTTGACGTGCGAGAGAAGAAATAATTTCTTCTCTTTGCTTTTTCGCCATGCTGTCAATTTCCGCAGTGCTTTTTGCCCATTCCTGATGATAATTCTTCTGCTTTGTACTGATGTCAAGAATTTCAGCGTTGCATTTATCATTAATTACTTTTATCTTTTCGCCGATTGCCCCCTGTTCGTTTTTAAGGGTGTCCTGCGTAGTTTTAATTTTTTCTTCAAAGAATGATTTGATTTGAATCACCCTCTCCTGCGCCTGTTCCCGCAGTTTTACAAGAGCGGCTTCTTCCATTTTATCAGCGCGTTTTCCGGCGTTTTCAAGAATATCTTTAAGGAGCTTTTTTACCTGTTCAATATCGTGGTTTAGGACAGCTTCCCTGTCGCGCTCGGCTTTTCCTATCGCTTCACGGTGCTCTTCAACTTTACGTTCAATTACTTTAGCAGTCATCTCAAAGTCTGAAACCGTCGATTTTACCGATACCATTACGCCCTGCGCTGTCTGTGCCAAAACTTCGGCGTTCTTCTTCTCAAGGCGTTCTTCCGTTTCTGTAAGATTTTTGCCGGCGGCTTCCAGCGCCCTTTCAACCTGTTCAAACTTTTCCTTTGCTTCGTTTACCCGCTTGTTTGTGTTCTCCACAAAGATAGATTCATCCCTTATGCGGTTAAGGTTTTCCTGAACCCTGTCGGTCATGCCGAACAGCTCTTCAAGAGAAGAATCAAAAGCGTGAATATGCTCTTCTATGCGATTTACAGCTTCGGATTTTTTGGCAAGCTCTTCTTCGGTAAGTTTTTGAATATTTTTCATTAACTGGGCGGCGGCTTTCTTTTCCACCTCCAGATCAATGCCGAAATTCTTTACCGCCTCGCTTTTTTGATCAGCATAGACGGCAATTTCTTCTTTACACTTTTCGGCATATTTTTTCACCTTTTCCAGAGAGCGGTTGTTTTTGTCCGCAAGTCTGTAAAAGAAGAGACTGCACGCTACGATGCCAAGTGTGATTAAATTTCCAATATCAAACATCAGTATTATTATCCCTCCCGAATAATACCCAATGTATTTAATCTACCATATAATTATACAATTGGCGATAGTTATTGAAAGAAAAATCAGGTTTTGGCTTATTTTTACAACAGCCCAAAACAAGGGGGTTTTTTATCCATGCCGTCCTCATTCCCACGGATGCCGCCCCTTTTACGTCGTAGGAATAGCTGTTTCCCACATAGAGGATTTTTTCGGGCGGCAGTCCCATGTTGGCGGCAAGTTTTGTAAATGAAATGGGATGGGGTTTTAGCGCGCCGCACTGTTCAGAGCAGAGAACGGCATCCCAACCGCCGCTAATGCCCAAATACTCCAGTTTTGTCTGGGGCGGAAAGTCCGATAAAAGCCCCATTTTCAAGCCCATTTTCTTTAGGGCGTCAAGCGTTTCATTCACATGCTTAAACAGCTTGATCTTCTTAAAAAGAAGCTCCCAGTCCTTGTAGATTAAACGCTCAATTTTTTCCTTGAGCGGCTGTGCTTCAACATTGAGGAGTTTAGCGGTGATTTCAGCCTGATAATCGTAAAAAGAAGCCTGCGTAGGAGAGCCGTTTTTCTGTTCTCTGCGGATTATAGTTCTGGTTTTGCCAAAAGCGGCTAATAACCGCCCTTCCCTTAGAACAAAGGGAATTAGTTTGATATTCAAACGGTAATTTGGATAAAGCGTCCCGTCAAGATCAAACGCTATGCCTTCAATGCCGTGTCGCATTTTTATAGTATAGCGGTAAACTTTACGGATCGAAAGTAGGCGAAACGGGGATTTTTACAAGATTTATATGATGAGCGGGGTAGCGGGCGCGAAACGCGCTGAACTGGGTTTCCGCCGCGCTTTCAAAAACGACAATCCTAAAAACGCCGTATTCGTCAAAATAAGGGATCAGCGCGGCTACATGGAAATATTGACGCAAACGGGGAGTTCCGCGTGGAGATGCCGGATTGCTTATTTCTGTATTTACGGCGGCAAGATAAAAACTGAACGGCTCGTCAATAGCGAGGGTGTAGAGCAGGGGATGAAGCCCCTCTACGCTGTACCCTGCCTCAGGCAAAAAGCCCGTGTAAGAATGAGTAACGAAAGTCCTGTTTTCATTGACCATTAAAAGTGAGAAATTGTCTGTGCGGACTTCAAATTCTTCAAGGGCGCGGTAAGAAGGGGAGCGTAAAGTACCGTTCGCTTCCGCCGCGAGGTTTCTGATCCAGTCAAGACCGAAAAATACATCTCTGCTTGCTTCCCAGTTGGCGGTAAAAGAAGAGCCTCGCTCCCCAAAAGGAGCTTTTAGCGGCGTGATGGGAAGTCTCGCGCCTGTAACAGGTCGAAGAATACCGTCGATAAGCCACTTGGTGAATCCGGAGCAGTTAAGTCCCGGGACAGCGAAAGGCTGTCTTTGCAGGGTTTCAATAAAAACATAGTTACCGTTTTCGTCTATCGCTCCGTCATCTCTAAAACGCAAGGGAGCGATGCGTTCCCTCACCTGAGTAATCAACCTGCGTGTGTCCCTGTAATTTATTGGGTTTGGCTCAAAATACCGCAGTGGAAATTTATTCTGTACGAGCCTGAGAATATCGTTTAACTGCATTGTGTAAAGACGTTCAAAGGGAACGGCGATAGGCAGGGAACGGGCGATATATCCGCCGTAAACAACAGCGTCCAACACGCATTTATCAGCGTCAAAAGGACGGAATTGAATATATGTATATTGATCGCTTCTAAGGAATATTCTTATTTGAGTGCCTGCTCCGGTATCTTTGCGCCGTGTCAGCATCCATGAACCTTGCGCCCAGCCGGGAAATTGCCTTGTAGGTCTGCGGTCAAGTACGCCCAGCCCCCTCATCAGTTCGCGCGCGAAAATCACCCTGAATTCTTCAGTACCTTCTACCGTGCTGATTTCCACCCTTTCCCCGGTTTCCAAATATTCAACCGCCGAGGGCATCGAAAGAACTCTTCGGGGAGTATCAGTCATCCATGTATCTCTCAGCCTGAGCCTCATCAAAGAATCGTCGGATATTTGGGAAGCCGGCAGGTCGAAGCCATAAATAGGGGAAGTACCTAGCAGTACGAGAAAAATTATTAAAAATACCGGCATATCACTTCTATTATCGGTGATTTTTAGCTATAATGAAAGATACTCTGCGGCAAAAAGTTGCCACCAGAGTATCTTTCGTTGGAGAGGAAATTTATTATACTGGCGGGGTTTCCCCGCCATCCAATGAAAGACTCAAGGAGAGGTAAAATGAGACTGTACAGCCGTAATCAGGTGTTATTTTTCTCGATTTTAAGCGCGTCAATAGTCGCGCTTTTTATTGTAGGTTTTGTGTTTGTAAAGCCCCTATTCACACGTGATGGTACGGCGCGGCAGAATATGGAACTCAACCGGCAGAATTTCATTGTACAGGCTGAATACGAATACCACGCGCTTAATACCGCTGACCTTCTTGAATATTCCGAAAGTGAACGTGAGAATATTTCGATATATGAAAGATTGAATTCCGCCGTAGTCAATATTACCACAGAAACAATGGCGATTAACTGGTTCCTTGAGCCTGTTCCGCAGGAAGGCAGTTCCGGTTCCGGTTCTATCATTGACAGGAGCGGCTATGTTCTTACCAATAATCATGTAATACAAAACGCCTACAAAGTTTATATCAACCTTGCGGATGGTTCTCAGTTTGAAGGAAGCGTTGTCGGCGTAGACCCTGAAAACGACCTTGCCGTTTTAAGGTTTACTCCTCCGCAGGGGACTGAATTAACGATAATCCCCTACGGCGATTCTTCTAATCTAAGAGTTGGGCAGAAAGTTCTTGCCATCGGAAACCCCTTCGCTTTAGAGCGTACATTGACAGTGGGAATTGTTTCAGGTCTTGGTCGTCCAATTCAAACGTCAAGGAACCGCATAATCCGCGACATGATTCAAACTGACGCGTCAATAAATCCCGGCAATTCGGGCGGTCCGCTTTTAGATACTCAGGGCAGAATGATTGGCATTAACACGATGATCTATTCAACGTCAGGCGGTTCTGTCGGTATTGGCTTCGCTGTTCCCGTAAATACCGCCATGCGTGTCGTGCAGGAGATTTTGCAATTCGGGCGAGTCCGCCGTGGCTGGATAGACGCGACTCTTGTTCAGATTTTCCCAAGCCTTGTTCAATACGCAAGATTACCGGTTGATTCCGGCTTGCTTGTTTCTCGCACACGAAGAAGCGGACTTGCTGAAAGAGCGGGTTTACGTCAAGGCTCAGAACCTGTTCAATACGGACGCAGTGTTATTTATCTGGGCGGAGACATCATCACTTCCATAAACGGCATAAGGACGAATTCACTTGCCGATCTTTATTCGGCGCTTGAAGCCTGCAAACCCGGCGATGTCGTTAATGTCGAAATACTCAGGGGCGGTCAGCAAGTTACCCTGCGTGTCCCGTTAGCCGACAGAGAAGAAGTGATGAATTAACAATTAGCAATGAGGGTGCGGTGTACGGACAAGGCTCGGCGAGATTAGCCAATGAGCAATGAGCAATGTGGTGATTAGAGAGCGAATAGCGAACAATGAGATGTAAACAGTTTGTGTAATCGTTTACTTTTTCTTTGCTCATTGCCTTTATCTTCTGGTGTATGTTCTTGTGAATGGTTCTCCTTCTAATTCTGTAGTTAAAGTAAGCATATTAGCATCTACATAGTAAAGATATGGGGACAATGAAATTATAAAATTAATCACATCATTAATATCCTCTTCATCCTCTTCAGGTGCTCCATCTTCCAGAAAAAAAGTTCTAAAGGCTATAACAAATACATTTATTGTATACCATTTTGATTCAAGTATAGGATAATCGAAAACACTATTAACCCCTCCACCAAAGATATGGGTTGGCTTAAGAGTAATTTCTCCGTTGTTTGTGGTATAAGTACCTTTATCATATGGAATACCACCATTAGCTGATGACTCATAATTACCATTATTCAGTGTTAATTCCCATTCAGTTCCATCATTTGACTCGCTAGCTCCAAACCATTTCCCATTAAGGCGGTTGTCTGTTTGGGCAGAAAGACTCCAAACAGACAAAAGCCCGAATACCAGTGTCATTACAAGTGTTTTAAAAGAAAAATTCTTGTTTAGCATAACTTACCTATACCCTTGTATCTCTCTTCTTTGTTCATTATCTTTTTGTATATGTTACTTCAATGCTTTCGCCATCAATAATATATGATAAAGTAAGTGTATTAGCATTAATAGAATAAGATGATGAAGGAGGCGAAGTCATTAATTGAACAACTTCATTAATAACTTCTTCAGGTAATCCTAACCCCAGAAAAACAGTTCTAATGGCTGTAACAAATTCACTTGTTGTATACCATTTTGATTCAAGCATAGAAAACCCCGCGGCTTCATTAACGGCTCCGCCAAAGACATGGGTTGGCTTCATGGTAAGCTGTCCGTTGTTTGTGGTATAAGTGCCTCTGGTATCTGAAACGCCATTATTTGCTACTTCATAATTTCCGTTATTCATTGTTAATTCTGAGTCCATTCCTTCTAAAACAACCCCGGACCATCGCCCGTTAAGGCGGCTGTCCGTTTGGGCAGGAAGACTCCAAACAGCCATAAAGCCTAATGCCAGTATCATTACAGGTATTTTTAAGCTGAAATTCTTGTTTTTCATAACTTACTCCTTTTTTGGGAAACTTCTAATATTAATATATCTTCAATATGATAATTTGTCAATAGATTTATATGCTAATTTTTTACTTATATCCATATATGCACAGTACGTATTTTATATTTTTTCAAAATATTTTATTATCTTTCTTCTAAATAATATTAAACATAATGAAATAATAATTTCAATTATGCCGGATGTTATACTAAATACTATATGATTGAGAGTAATATCCACAGCGTTTTTATCTGCATCTTTATATTGAAGCATAAATAAATTAACAAAACTATTAATTATGTATCCAAAATTAATAATAATTAGATATAAACTTATTGATATTATTACAACAGATAACATTTCTCTGTAATTGATATTTATTGATGTTTCATTTATTTCCCCGGTTATTATTTCACTTATTTTATTGCTTTTAATCCATATAAAGAAAAATAACAAAATTGAAAGACAAAACGGAATGACAAGATGTAAAATATCAATTCCATTTAGATAACTAAAATATGAATATAGGTAATTAAAGATATTCTTCAATATTAAAAAGACAAGCATTAATTTAATAATGATGCTTAATAACTTCTGCATAAATGCCCCCTAGTTACTTTATCCATTAAATTATAAATATCATTATTTGTCAATATATTTGATTAATAATTATTCATTAAATAATGACTATATGATCCGCTATATCTTCTATCATCTAAACGGTATTCCAATAAGTTGTTGTTAAATAAATAAATTATCATCCAAGCCTGATCAAGACTATGTTGAAAACTTATAATACCGGGACTTGAAATAATAATTGAAAAAGAATAACCGCTCCCTATTCTATGTACAACATTATTAAATGTATACTGAGATACAATATTATTTCTATAGTCTACTCTGCGAATTTCTACTGTTCTACTTGATTCACCACGCTTGTGAAGGTTTGACATAATATAATAATAATCTTCACTGTAATATCTTGAATGATATACTCCGTTATTAAATACATTACGATCATGTGATAATTCCGGTTCATTAAGACGCTGTTGTTGATTTGTTGTTAAATCATGTAAAATTATTCCGGAGAAACTTGTATCTTTCTGTTCCATTACCAAGTATCTATTTCTTGATAAAATTATTGGAGAGCGATAATATACACCATCATGATGATTACCCCTAGAATAAAGTCCAAGTTCAGTCAACATTCTTTTTTGTCCAGGATCATATAAAGAACTTTCGTTATTATCAAACCCGGCTAAATAAATATAATTACCGATATATCTGATAATATTAGAACCCGGCGTATTTATTGAATGATTTACCCTATTACCCGTTAGTAGATTAACTTCAATTTTAGAATTAACCTTTTCATAAAATAATTTTGTTCCATTTGAATTAATAATAAACCAGTCAATACTATTATCAAGAAAAAACCCTTCAACGTAATCACCATGTCCCGCATACCATCTTTCATCAGCCCATCTTTGCGAATTTATATCGCTTTGTATTATAGAAACTTCATCTATTCTTGTAAGATTGTGATTGGAAAAATTATAGACGAAGAGATATTTTGTACCCGACATAGTACTATCACGACTATTTCTTACTATTGTTGTTGGATCTATCCAATTAAACGCGATAACTCTGCCATTATCTGAAACAGTCACATTATTATATATATCTATTGCTTTATTATTCCAATATAAAACTAGTTTCTCACGCTTCCTCCCGTTATTATAAAGAGTATATATTTCTCTTGAGCCGCCACCTGTACCTCCAACATAATGCGAGGTACCTCTATACTCCAGAATTGGGAAAAAATTGTTTATATCTATTTCTTCAAGGAAATAGCTGAAACACCAACCGGTTGCCATGCTATTTTCGCGTCTAATCTTAACCCAATTCCCTGTATTGCCGTTTATGGTTATCTGCTCATTTCTTATCTCAAGAACAGTTAATTTTTCCCATAGACCAAGAAAATTTGAAGCATTTGCCGGTGTTTCAGGAGCCTCTCTTATTCTCAATCCTACTGTCCATGGAACAACAGTGCTATCTACAGATAATGCGAATATATCTATACTTGTTACTAATAATAAAATAATAAATATTTTTTTCTTCATTTTTTGCCTTGATAGTATGATAACTCATAAATTTGAACTTGTCAATAATATTTTACCCATATTGTATATAACCCCATGTATGCAATTTTCATATTACCAAAAATTTTTGTCTAACATAAATTATCACGCTAAAAAACAAATCCAATCGCGAGTCCGCCGTAGCCGCCAATGTTGTTCTGTGTTAAAATCCCCGCGTGAAGTGAAAAGACAAGGTTTGAAGGGGGAGGGAAGAGGTGAAGTTCCGCGCCTGCGAAAATCCTTGGGTTTTCTGTAAAATCAAATTCAAATCTTGTTGAAATGCCCCATGTCAGCCAACTGCCCCGGTAAAGGAGCCCCGCGCTGAGCAGAAGTTCGGGAGTGAGTCCTTCAGGACCACGCCAAAATACAGCGGGGCAGAAAGCAATCGAGACAGACGATAGTTCCAGTGAAAGGGGAGTGTGGATACCAACACCGCGACCGGGGCTCAAGGGGTATTCTCCGAATTCTGAAGCCCAGTAGTAAGAAACTCCTGCCGCGAACATTAGCGGACCTGAGCCGCTACCGTTAATGATGTTGTACTTTGCGGAGCCTGAAACGCCCCAGCCGATTTTATCTTCAAAGTACGGATTTATATTAAAAACAGTGATCATCTCAAATTGTTTTAATGGCGCGATTCTCATACTGATGTTAAACGGCATACCCGATACATTTTCTTCCTTAACATCTTCTCGCTTAATATAAAAACTTCCATAAAGGATGCCGGCTTTTACTTGATAACTTCCGGCGGGCAGAGTATGCGGCAACGGCGAGAAGGTGAGTCCTGAAAGACCGCTGTCAAGCGACAACGGGAAAATATTCGCCGAATAGTTGATCTCGGTTTCAATGGTTAATGACAATGGCTCTACCGTTCCTTGAGTGTACTGAGGCAACGGAGAGGCTTCTATCAATACAGTGTAAATTCCTTCAGGCAGAATCTCACCTAAAGAATCCCTGCCGTCCCATGTTACATTTTGAACCCATGTACTAAATTGATCTAATCTCCTTCTGAAAACTTCCGAACCGTCGCTGTCAGTTATCGAAATAAAACCTGAGCCGGGAGCGGAAACTTCAAAACGGTATTCTGTAATGCCAAGACTGCCGGGGTTGCTTGGGTTAAAACGTCTTCGACTCTGAGAAATATTTTGCAGTCTGAACGCGGCAGGCTTCATGTAAATATCGACAACAGCGGTAGATTGACTGCTCACAGATACAGTAACCGTCTCGTCCTCCCAGCCAAAGGCGCGTACCTTAATACTGTTTAAACCTGTATGCAAATTTATCAGCGTTGTGTTGCTGTTCAACTGAGAAACGGCAGTGATTTCTTCATCGTTTGTGTTTGAATAAATTTGAGGATTAAGCGGAAGTGAAGACGGACTGCCTGCCGAGCGGAAAACGGAGACATGAGCCGAGCCTTCCGGCTCCTGATTCATATCGATTGTAACGACCAAGCGGCTGTTACTGAACAATGTTACCCAAAAGTTCTGTTCATTGTAGCCTTCTCTACTTAGCCTGATATTGTACTGCCCGGGCGGCAGACTATTATTGGAATAGGGCGTTTCACCTGAATCTATGCCGTTAATGAACACCTTAACATTGGACGGGTTTGTTTTGATTTCAAGCCCTCTTCCCTCCTTTTCTTCAAATGTTTCCAAAGCGGTAAGCATAAACGGAAACAAAAAGAGAAGCTGAAACAGAAATATTGTCCGCGCCACGGTCATACTTTATTTTAGCGTAAATTTTGCGTTTGTAAAACCACTAATCTTTTAATTTGCCGTTCTCCCTGCAACTCCACCAATTTGTCTCTGAGAAAATTATATGGTCAACAAAGTGAATCCCCAGAATTTTCGCCGCCGCCGAAAGGCGCTCTGTTATATCATCGTCTTCAAACGAGCTTTCAAGCCTGCCTGATGGGTGATTATGCGCAACGCAAAAAGCGGCGGCTCTGTCCTGTATGAGGTCGGCGAAAACTTCACGCGGATGAACAATCGTTTTGTTGACCAGCCCGATAGTTACGATCCTTACAGCCAATACTTCGTGTGCGCCGTTCAGTGAAAGACTGATAAACCGCTCCTGTTTGCGGTCGGCATAGTGGCGTACCAGCGTAAAGATATCAATAGGCTGTTTGATACGGGCGGAAAATGAACCGTAACGCCTTCTGCCGAATTCCAGCATAGCGGCGACTGCGCACGCTTTAGTTTGCCCAAGCCCCTGCAAAAGAGAGATTTCCTCTATAGAAGGGATGTCCTTGTTTCTGTCCAAAAGACCGAGTAAATCGTCCGCAAGCGCTTTAACGTCTTTTCCCTGAATACCGGTATTCAGCAGGATGGCAAGAAGCTCGCTGTCGGAGAGCGCCGCCGGACCTTTAGCTAAGAGCTTTTCCCTCGGGCGAAGTTCGGGCGGCACATTTGAAAACGCATAGATTTCTTTATTTTTCATACTTATATATGGCGCACAGATGAGCGGCGCTTGCTCGAAATAAAAAGACTTGACTTTATTTCCTCTATGAGATATATTAAAAGTATCAGGGGTCGCCTGATGGTAAGGCAGGGGAGGCGAAGCGTTTTGGACGATTCAACTCCGGGGACGTTTAGGCGTAGCATGGAGTATCGCCTCGCCTTATCTTGTCAGTTTCGTAGTATATAACAACTAAAA
Organism: Treponema sp.; assembly: GCA_031254315.1. Lineage (GTDB taxonomy): Bacteria > Spirochaetota > Spirochaetia > Treponematales > Breznakiellaceae > WQXQ01. The sequence goes on along the minus strand of JAIRUQ010000068.1, from coordinate 8,083 downwards.
CATTACTCTATATTTTCTCATGCCAAAACACAAGGGAAAACATAGGATTTTTACCACGGAGGGCACGGAGAACACGGAGTTTTGATTAGATTTCTGCTTCTTCCTCCGTGTTTCTCCGTGTCCTCCGTGGTTTAATCTCTTCATATTTTCTTCTCTGCGTATTGAGGTAATTGGGGAAGAATATTTAGCTGTTACAGGCTACTAGTGAAAACAAAGAATTTAATTAAAGTTTTTATATGCCGAAAATTTCTATAATATGAAAAAACATTTTTTTTCCTTAATAATACCGATTTTTGCGCTATCCTCTATTCTTTCCTGCGTCGGGCTACAGTCCAAAACGACAGTTGAAATGCCCAAGCCGCCCGAAACCGGAGTTGAAAGTTTTCAGGTTCCTGTGCATATCATGGGGAGCGGGAAGATTAACGCTGAAAAAATGGCGTTTTTCCTTTTGCAGAACAATTTGCAGGCGGACGCCGGTTTTGTGCAAACGCTGATGCGGCTATATATAGAAGAATCTGCCCTTGAGGGAGTTAATCACGATGTCGCCTTTTCGCAGATGTGCCTTGAGACAGGGTTTTTGAAATATGGCAATTTAGTTCAGTTTGAATGGAATAATTTCTGCGGTCTTGGAGCGATTGGTCCCGAACAGCCCGGTCTCATTTTCCCCGATCCGCGCACCGGAGTACGCGCCCACATTCAGCATTTGAAAGCTTACGCGACAGACGAACCTCTGAATCTGGCTTTGGTTGACCCGCGCTACAGGTATGTACGCAAAGGCTCAAGCCCGACCATCGAAGGGCTTTCCGGAACATGGGCGGCAGACAGACAGTATGCCATAAAGATCAACGAGATTTTACAGCGACTCTATGAGTTTACGTTTTAGTTATATGCCATAATATTTCAAATTTAATCGATTTATAGAAAAAATGTATTGACTAAAGTTATTTGATGTAATATTATATATTTATGAAATTGCATATTTTAATTTTTTGTTTAGCAATACTAATTTACTCATGTTCAAAAGAAAAGGGTATTGTTTCTCAGTCACATGAAAATACTGATCCTGAAATATATGAAAAAATTGTAGATATAATAGAAAATGAATATTTAGATACTTCTTCAGAAAAAGTACCTCCACGAGGAATTTTTGCCAAATTATCCGATTTTTATATCGGCAGAGATCTTTCAGAACATAGTATGGGTAGACGCCATGCTATTGTTGTAGATGCAAAAGATAAAAATGATATATACAGTCATTTTTTAATTTTTGACGATGAAATTATTTACAAAATAGCATATTCGTATAAAAATATTATAAACTATATTATTGTTGATGATAAATATAGTAGAAAAATATTTGAAACGCCAGAAGGGATAAGTATAGGCATGACATATCAAGAATTAAAAAATATAATACCTACGATAAAAATATATGAAAGTCCTTATTTTGGTTATTTTGGTCGATTACCATCTAATTGGAAAGTGAGTTTTAATATTGGGACTGAAAGAAACTATTTCCCAAAAGACGATGATGAAATAAAAGTTATATTTCAAGATGGTATTAACTATACTTCTGAGACAGAAAAAATTGGAAAATAAATAAAAATTACTGCACATAACATGATTGCCAAACCGTCATATAAAAACCGGAACGCTCAACGCCCAGAGGTCAAGCTGTGCTTACACCGTTTTTATTCGTTTTATTCGTGTAATTCGTTGATCCATCTTCTCTTTTATCTTCCTCTGTGAAACTCCGTGTTCTCCGTGGTTCCTCTTTTTTCTTTGCTCTTCACTAAAAATATTCCGTAACATGCTGAGGTCTTTGCGAAAACACTCTCTTTAATGTTTCTTCGTTGTTGTAAACTTCTAGCCCTTCCTGCCGTGAAAACATGGCGTTCTCAAGCGACCTGTAACCTGTGATAAGCTGGCTTAAAATAAGAGTATCACAGCAAATATCCTGATTCCTTTTAGTTAAAGAAACTTTAGTCCCTTCAGGAGCGAATTGGACAAGGTACTTTCCGCTGTTAGCTGAAATGTTCTCATCCTCGACTTCAATGACATATTCGCCTTCGCCTGCGGGACGGCGCAGAAGTTCTAAAGCGGCTTTTACGTTTATCACCCTTGTCATCTCTCTTGGCTTGAGATTCATTTCGATAGACCACGCGTCGCCGATAAAATCGCAAGGATCGATAAACGAGGGCATTTGCCATTTGAAATTCTCAAATTGGGCGGAAAGACCTCCGACAAGACCCAGAGCGCCGTACAGTCCTTTTTTATCCGTAAAGGCAAGTTCCGTTACAGACATATTATGCTCTCCGTCCTCCATCACATCGTTATATTTGATATAACTTTTTGGCTTTCCGCTCTCGTCCTTCCACAGATAAAGATACGTTCCTGTGGCGCAAGGATCATTTCTCGTAAAAAGTTTCCATGCGCGGTTTTCAGCCCAGTAATCCCTGTGTATGCCGTGGTTGATGTTTTCTATATAAGATGAGTGAACTTCCGAAAGAAGGGAAGTGTCGTCTTCGGGAAGGATATGAACATACTCTCCGCCTGCTTTAATTTCTGTCAGGTCATGAGTGGAGATGCTGATATTGTTTCTCGCGCACGCTATTTCATAGCCAAACTTACGGTAAAATTCGTGAGAAAAGGGAGCGAGGTTTGAAAAGACAACGCCTTTCTCATAAGCCTGCGGCAGAAGCCTTTCAAAAATGCGCCGTATATGTCCGCCCTTTCGCGCCTCAGGCAACGTCCCAACGCCGCCGATACCGGACATTTTTACGCTGTGTCCGTCAAAACGCATAAGATAATCAATTTCGAACATCCCTGCCAACAGCTTTTTACCGTCAAAAACTCCCCATGCCCAATCCGCGGGATGCCCCAGAGGATCGAGTTTTTGGTTCTCTTCTTTTGTGAAATCTTTGCGAAGATTATAAACTATTGTGTGTAACTTGTATAATTGGAGTAAATCTTCATTTTCCAGCTTGCGTAATTCAGCCATGTTTTCCTAACAACAATATAGACTCTTTTTGTGATTTGTGATAGTATTAAAACAATGAGTAAATCAAAATCTTTTCAAGTTGACCAAAAAGTGGTTTACCCAAGCCAGGGCGTAGGGGTAATCAGGGAAATCATTCAAAAAAAGTTCAAAGATTCAAAAATCCCCTATTATATTATCTATCTTGAAGTTACCGACATGACAATAATGGTTCCCGTTGATAAAGCGATAGAACTTGGCATCCGTTCTACAGTTTCAAGGGATGAGGCGATGAAAGCCCTTGATCTGATCAACGAGGATTATGACCCGATTCCAACGGACTGGAAAATGCGCTACCAGATGAATCTTGATCTGTTAAAAAAGGGAAGCATCAGGGATATAGCGAGCATTGTCCGGTCGTTGTACCACCGAAGCAAGGTAAAAGAACTGCCAATTCTTGAACGAAAACTCTACGATTCAGCCTTGAAACTTTTTGAGGACGAAATGTCAATTTCTCTTAAAAAACCCAAGGATGAAGTCCAAACTTTGATCTTCTCGCGGTTGGATGTCGAATAGCTATGTCTACCGCGTTTTCAGCTGTGGTAATTTGCGCCGCGGGATTGTCTTTGCGGATGGGCGGAGTTAAAAAAGAGTATCAAAAGTTAGCCGGCGGCGTAACCGTGCTTGGGGCGGCAGTTTCCGCTTTCGCGGCGGTTTCGTCTGTAAAAATCATTGTAATCGCCGTCTGTGAAAATACCGAAGATGAAGCCCGTGCCGCTTTACCGCCTGAGCTTCTTTCCGCCCAAAGCCCACAGCTTCTTTTTGTTTGCGGCGGCGACACTCGCCGTGCTTCTGTGTTTAACGCGCTTTGCGCTCTTGTTCCATACAACCCAAGTTATGTACTAATCCACGACGGAGCAAGACCGTGGGTAAGCCCTTCGCTTATCGAAAATATAATTACCGCCGTAAAAAAACACGATGCGGTTGTGCCCCTGCTTCCTCTGACGGACACTCCCAAAGAATGTTCTGCGCCATTTTTAACGCAAGGTGAATCAGCGGCAGTCTTTATTAAAAACCACCTAAAGCGTGAAAAAACGGGAGCCGCTCAAACTCCGCAAGCCTTCAAGTTCCCTGAAATCCTTCACGCCCACGAAAAAGCCGCGCAAGCTAGCGAAGACTTCACCGATGACGCTGAGATTTGGGGCAGGTTCTGCGGACCGGTTGCCGCCATCTGCGGCGAACAGGAAAATAAAAAAATCACTTTCGCGGAGGACTTAAATTGAAACTAAGAGCCTCAGAAGTTAAAACATTTTTAACTATATTAGTTATTTTTATGTTAATGTCATGTTCGCGTAACAACAATACACCTCCAAATAACCCCGCGACAGTAATATGGATGGGAGCGTATCCAACCGCTATTTTAAAAACAGGTGAACAGCCGCTTTGGTTTCAGCTGACAGAAAAGGGACCGGTTCACATTGAAACTATTGAGGATGCCGCGTACACCACAGCCCTTGTCCCATGGACTTACGCTCTTCATATCCGCTTTACGCGTGAAACAGAAGACGGAATCATATTGGTTGTAAACCGCGACGGTTTCTTAAAATTATCGCAGGACGACAAGGAAGGGCAGGGCATTTCTCTGTATCGTTTTTCAGGAGGAGATTTCTGGAAGCAGTACACGGTCGGAGGTTTTTTTTATTATGAAGATAATCCCACGGCTCTTTTATACAAGGACGAGCGTTTTCTAGCTTCGCCTTCTCCTCTTCCTCGCCTGAGAACATGGTCATTCAACATGAATTCAAACACGCCATTTCCGCTGGACATTCCCATCATTGAACGTTTCCCTGCCGAAGAAGGCTGGGACGTAGACACCTTGCGCCTCGGCGAAGACGGGATGATCTATTACAGGGCGGCAAGGAGAAGCGGAGTTCAGCAGAGTCTTCTTATGTTCCGCACCCCCAATCTTTCCCAAGCGGGAGAAGAAATTTCCATAGAAGATTTTTTCAACTCCGCTCCCCATGAGACGGCAGTATCTAATTCGTCACTGCCGCCTCTGCCCCAAGGATTTGCCTACACCGGAACAGGGACAGTTGGCGGCAGTTTGTTTGCCTCTTGGGAGGAGCAGGAAGATTTCAGCATCGGCGCGGCGGGGTTTGTGTTGGTGAAGAGGTGAGTAATGTCAGCTTACCGATGGCGGTTTCACTTCACGGGATTGTTTTTATCGAATTCAACTGCGTCTTTTAAAAACTGATCCGGATCGTAATTGGAGAAATATTCCCTTGCCCATTCGGTATAGTCAAACGGCTCTTTTAAGAGCGTAGATATGAATTGTTCCGTGTCAAGAACACCAAGAGTTTTTAAGAGGGCATTTGCCCCTTTTTCCATAATAACGGCAGTGTCACCCATTTTTTTCCTCTCCGTAATAATCCAAAAATTGAATAGGACTGCAAATAATGATTTCATCACGTTTGTACTTCAAAAGCGGTTTATCAGTGGTGATGAAATATTTGCAGCAACCCTCTATAGCACAGGCAATATGATAAGCATCTTTCATTTTTATCCCAGCCTTCATAATTTCACTTGCCCTTTTTCCCACAGTAGTTGCACCGGAATAGTCTATATATAGGGTAGCATTTACGAAAAAACTGTTTATGGAGTTCCTGCTTAACGGTCTTTTATCCTTGCTGTTTTCAAAACGATTAATAAAAGAACAAACCAAGTCTATTTTCTTTTCTATAATTAGTTTCTGAATATGCCGTTTTGCTTCTGTTTCCAGCGAGATCATTATTTGCGTCTGGTCATCAAAGGGGCGGTTATAAACGCAATTGTCCAAGTACACTTTAACCTTTTCCATTGTCTTGTTCCCTAATATTTTTGATGATAAAGCAAACATAGCGAAATGGCAAGTCGAGATGGCAGTTCTATTGAGCAAAAGATGTCCCTGCCCTTTGCAAAACCCGCTGAAGTACCGCAAAACAGTACATTAGCGACTGAGTTTTGTTACAACGCTACTATTTTTTTTTCAAAATAGTCGATATTATATCAGTATAACTAATAACTACAGACAGAATTGAGGTTAGATTATGGAGAAACTAAAGATACTAATCCCCAAGGGGAGGATTTTTGACAATGTCAGCCATCTCTTCGCGGAAGCCGGCTTCCCTATCGCTCTGGCGGACAGGACATATCGTCCTTCGCTTGGAGCGTTATGGCTTGACGCTAAAATAATGAAGCCTCAGAATGTCGGGGAACTTCTGGAACTTGGAAGCCATGACGCTGGCTTTACCGGTATTGACTGGATAAATGAAAGCGGCTCTGATGTCGAAGAAATACTCGATCTTGGTTTTGACAAGGTTCGCATTGTTGTTGCTGTCCCTCATGATTATGACGAGGCGCAACTCCGTTCCAAAAAACTGGTGGTCGCTACAGAATATGTTAATCTCGCTGAGAAGTGGCTTAAATCTTGTGGCTATCAATACCGTATTCTGCGAACCTACGGCACTACGGAAGTTTTTCCGCCGGATGACGCTGACATGATAATCGACAACACTTCTTCCGGTCAGACCTTAAAAGATAACGGCTTAAAAATAATTGAGACTTTGCTTGAGTCTTCCACGCGCTTTGTCGCATCACGCTCTGCGATGGCAAACGCTGAAAAACGTGGTCGCATTGAAGAGCTTGAAATGCTTTTTCGCGCTGTCCTTGACGGTCGTGAGCGTGTAATGCTTGAGATGAATATCCCCAAGGAACAATTTGAATCTTTGTCGAGTCTTCCCGCTATGAGAAGCCCGACGGTCGCACCTCTCTACGGAGACGCTGGGTTTGCCGTAAAGATTGCTGTTAAGAAACATGAAGTTCCCGATATTATTCCAAAACTGAAAAAACTCGGCGCTATCGACATTGTTGAGTACGATCTGCGCAAAGTAGTGCAGTAAGGGAAGGAGGATGATATGGCGAGAATTGCGGAAATAAAAAGGAAAACCAACGAGACCGAAGTCTTTGTATGGCTGAATATTGACGGTAAAGGCGAAGCAAAACTCAATTACCCAATCGGGTTTATGTCGCATATGCTCAACACATTTGCACGTCACGGTTTATTTGACATTGAAGTGAACGGAAAAGGCGATTTGGAAGTGGATCAGCATCATCTTGTTGAAGATACGGGAATCGCTCTTGGACAATGTTTTGAAAAAGCGCTTGGCGAAAAAAGGGGCATAAGGCGAAACGGAAGCTGTCTTTTCCCGATGGACGAATGTCTCGCCCGCGCCGCCGTGGATATTTCAGGCAGACCATTCCTCTATTTTGACGGACAGCTTTCTTCCGCGCCGCTGATTTCAACGCCGCAGGACAAAACGCAATACGATTTTCAGACAGACGTTATCGAAGATTTTTGGCGCGGCTTTACTTCCGCCGCAGGCTTTAATCTTCATTTAGAAATTATTCGCGGCAGAAGCGATCATCACAAGATAGAGGCTCTTTTCAAAGCGGCGGCAAGAGCGTTACGCGCCGCCTGCGAGATTGATGAACGCGCGAAAGATTTAATCCCGTCAACAAAAGGCTCGCTCCCCGGAATGACCGAAAGTGCAGGCGTAGTGGTTTAGTTTTGCGAATGGTGCGAAGAATAAAAGGATCATCGAATTAAACGAATTAAACTAATGAAGACGAATGAATAGCAGGGGAATAAGGGCGCTTGAGAGTGAATTGCTTAAATTGCTGTTGACAGGTATTGAAACTGTGAACGCTTGTCTGCTTAATTAGTATATGCTATACTAACTCTATGTCCCCCGAAGCGAAAGCCAGACAATTAATTGATCAGAAACTCGCCGCCTCAGGCTGGGCGCTTCAGGATTTTAAGGGGGAATTTAATTCCGCCGCGTCTTTAGGCGTCGCAGTCCGCGAATTTCCTACAAGTTCAGGTCCTGCTGATTATATGCTTTTTATTGACAAGAAGCCCGTTGGGGTAGTGGAAGCAAAAAAATCCGATGAAGGGCAGAATATAACCTCCGCTGAAACTCAAACATTACGTTATGCTAATAGCAGTTTGAAATGGCAAGTGCCGGGTCATCCTATCCGTTTTGTGTATGAAGCCACCGATATACTCAC
>JAIRUQ010000082.1 GCA_031254315.1 Treponema sp. | reverse complement strand
CAAAACTCAAATTTTTCCTTTTCGATAAGGTTTAACTGTTCGCCGAGAGCGTTGCGAATTTGCCCGGCAAGACCGTCCACCAATTTAGGCGCGTCCGCAATGAAAAAGAGTGTGTCGTTATTTTTTAGGGAAAGGATCTTTCTCAACGTGTTTTGTTTTTCTTCGGAAAGGAATTTTACGATGGGGCCCTTTAGAGAGCCATCCTGTAAAACAGAAATGTAACCGAGACCTTTCATGCCAATGTCTGTAGCGAAGACAAGCATCCTCTCAAAAAAAGATTTGGATTGCAAAGCCGCGCCGGATGCGACAATGCCCCGGACAGGAATATTTTTAAACGGCGCAAAATCCACATCAGAAAAAAACTGGGTTAAATCTTCTATGATGAGTGGATTGCGGAGATCGGGCTTGTCCGTTCCGTATTTCAACATTGACTCTGCGTAGGGGATTCTGCGAAAAGGAAGCGAACTTACCGCTTTTGTAGAAAAAGTCTTAAATGTATCAAACATCGCTTTTTCCGCGACCGCCAAAACGTCATCCTGCTCCGCAAATGACATTTCAAAATCAAGCTGATAAAACTCTCCGGGGGAGCGATCGGCGCGGCTGTCTTCGTCGCGGAAGCAGGGCGCAATTTGAAAATAGCGGTCGAACCCCGAAACCATCAAAAGCTGTTTGAAAATTTGCGGCGCTTGCGGCAGTGCGTAAAATTTGCCGTGATGTTTCCTGCTGGGAACAAGGTAATCGCGCGCGCCCTCAGGCGAAGACGAAGTTAAAATCGGGGTTTGAAATTCGGTAAAGCCAAGCTCCTGCATTTTTGTCCGCAGAAAACTGATCACCTTCGCTCGCAGAAGAATATTATCCCTCACCGCCGGATTGCGGAGGTCAAGGAAACGGTGGCGCAGGCGGATTTCTTCCCTTGTGTTTTTAGAATCGCTTATTTCAAACGGCAGGGCGCGAACAGCCTTGCTCTGCACAACAAGTGTCTCGGCATGAACCTCAACAGTTCCGGTCTCAATTTTTGTATTGACGGTTTCCTCGTCCCTCTTTTTTACGGGACCGGAGACGGTGATGACGCTTTCTTTGCTTACCTGCTTCACAGAATTCTCGTCGTGAAGGACAATTTGGGTAATCCCGTATTGGTCACGGAGGTCAAAAAAGGTTACGCCGCCGTGGTCGCGGATAGTGTCCACCCAGCCCGACAGCTTGACGGTCTGCCCGACATTATCCTCTCTCAGCGCTCCGCAGGTATGTGTTCTGTATTGGCTCATGACTTATAGTCTTATTTTTTAAGCATGGCTGTCAAGGGAACTTTCGTGCCTCAATCGTTGGCATTGCTATCAGTTGGTGTCCCCAGTATCGCTTACATATATTGCTTGCCCTCGTGCGGTTTTTATTTCAGAATTTGAAGGAGCACCACCTCCCCCTACAGAAAACCCTCCTCTTCCTCTTCCTACAGGAAATCCTCCTCCTATAAAAACTCCTCCATTTGATCCGCTTGATCTGCTTCCTGTATCAAGCAAAAGCACACCATTTGCTCCTATTTTAGCGGCTTGTTTTTTTAATTCTTCTATAACTCGGTCTTGTGCCGCCTGGGTAGAGAATCCGACCTCACTGGAAGTTTCAACCATCCCAATAATTTCATATTGCGATGGCGGCTCAAGATAAATCTTTACTTCAGCCGGATCAATAGCCGGTCTTACTGTTCCGGTAACAATCGTCGATCCGGTTGAGCATCCAACCACTAAAATTACCGCTACCGCAATAACCCCCAAAAATTTTACAAAGTCTCTCTTTTTCATAAAAAGTCTCCTATATCATAAGCAAACAGTATATATGAGGAATTATACATCTTTTTGGATAAATTTTCCACTAAAAAAATACTTTTTTTAGGAGTAAAATACCGGAATGCCAGCCCTTTTTCGGCTTTAAATTTGTTCATCTAGAGAGCAAAGGGAAGAAAAGCCATTTTGCTCTTTCTATTTTCATTTTTCACTTGAAACGGTATAATGTTTTTGTGGGTTTGTTTAATGAAAGTGGCTTTTAAAAGACTGACTTGGTTTATCAAACGGTCAAAATGTAAGCTAAACAAAAATGAACTATAAATAATTGTTGCACTAAAAGGAGATATTAATGAACAATGTTTCTGGAAAAAACAAATGTATAATCCTTTTTATTATAGGTTTATTAATATTTCCATTTATGTTAATAATGATATTAATAGAAAATTATGATACATTTGTAACAACTTTTTTTATTATGCCCTTTTGGCTTGGTTTTTTTTGGGGTTGTTCTTTTATGTATCTATCTAATGCAGATATAAGCATTAATGAAACAAATGATATAATAACGCTTAGGACTGTATTCTCTGAAAGGAAAATTTCGCTGGACGAATTGGAAATAATAAATCATGTTCCAATGCCAAGAAGATTGGCATTTATATTTTATACAAACAAAAAAAAGATCATATTAAATTATACAAAAAATAATTATAATATCATGGTAAATATACTCAAATTAAAAAAATATGAACGTATTCGTCAATTTATAGTGAATGCTGAGGAGCGGATATCTTTCATGGGAATTTATTAAGATGGACACGCAACGGTAACAGCTACCTAAATTGCCTAGTGTCCTATGCTTAACAGACTACGCTATATATAGTGGTATTGGCGTTACCCGTCGCCTTGTAATTAAGAATACCTTTTGAACCTTGCCTCCACGCCAGTTTTCAGGTACAATGACTAAAAGGAGCATTTATGGAAAAGATAGCGAGTTTTCAAGTTGACCATCTCCGCTTAAAACCGGGGGCTTATGTTTCGAGGAAGGACAAGTACGGAGAAACGGTACTTACCACCTTCGATCTTCGTTTTAAGGAGCCAAATAAGGAGCCGGTAATGGATCAGCCTGCCCTGCACACAATCGAACATCTTGGCGCTACATTTCTGCGCTCCAATAAAGAGTGGGGACCAAAAACCGTATACTTCGGTCCAATGGGTTGCCGCACCGGTTTTTATTTAATTTTAGAGGGAGACCAAAAATCCACCGATATTCTTCCCCTCCTGCAAGAAATGTTTGAATGGGTAAAAAACTTTGAGGGTACTATTCCCGGCGCGTCCGCTTCTGAATGCGGCAATTGGCGCGACCAAAATATCGATATGGCAAAATGGGAATGCAACAAATATGCCGCCTTGCTAAAAAAAGGCTTAAAAGAAAATTTGGAGTACCCGGCTGATATAGATTAATCTTCTCATAATGTGTAAAATCTTCGTATGTCAGAATTAACAGAATATCAGGGAAAAGCAACGATGGAAAAAATTACCTCGCTGGCAAAACGGCGCGGTTTTGTTTTTCAATCATCGGAAATTTACGGAGGGCAGAACGGGGCGTGGGATTACGGTCCGCTCGGCATTGAATTAAAAAACCGGATTGCCGGGGCGTGGTGGAAAGAAATGACCCGTCTCCACGACAATATCGTAGGTTTGGACGCGGCTATTTTGATGCATCCCCGCACATGGGAAGCGTCCGGTCATGTGGAAAATTTCACCGACCCATTGGTCGACTGCAAAAAGTGCAAATCCCGTTTTCGGGCGGATCAAATCCCCGAAGAAAACCTCACGGCAAAAAAATGTCCTGATTGCGGCGGCGAATTAACCGAAACCCGCAAATTCAATCTAATGTTCAAATCCCACATCGGTCCGGCAGAAGACACCGCAAGCGTTATCTACCTGCGCCCCGAAACCGCCCAGGGGATTTACGTCAACTATAAAAATATCATTCAATCCAACAGGATGAAAATTCCGTTTGGCATCGCCCAAATTGGCAAAGCGTTCCGCAACGAAATCGTTACCAAAAACTTTATTTTCCGTACCTGCGAATTTGAGCAGATGGAAATGCAGTACTTTGTAAAACCCGGCACGGACGAAGAATGGTTTGCCGAATGGCGCAAGCAACGCTGGGCTTATTACGAAAAGCTTGGCGTAAAAATGGATCATCTGCGCTGGCATCAGCACGGACCGGATGAACTTGCGCATTACGCGAAAGACGCCTACGATATCGAATACCTTTTCCCGATGGGCTGGCGTGAACTTGAGGGCGTTCACAACCGCACCGACTATGATCTCGGTCGCCATTCTCAGTTTTCGGGCAAGGATATGCAGTACATCGATCAGGACAACAACAATGAGAGATACATTCCCTTTATCATAGAAACTTCCGCAGGACTTACCCGCAACTTGCTGATGATTCTCTGCGACGCTTACGATGAGGAACAAGTCGCCGACAAAGGTAACGATGATGATTGGCGCACCGTCCTGCGCTTCCATCCCGATCTGGCTCCGGTTACTGTCGCAATTCTTCCGTTGATGAAAAAAGACGGTCTTGCTGAATTAGCGCAGGACATTCGCGCGGAACTAAAAGATGATTACGCTACCGATTACGATCAGGCAGGAGCAATCGGACGCCGCTACCGCAGACAAGACGAAGCGGGCACTCCATTCTGTGTTACTGTGGATTATCAGTCAAAAGAGGACGGCACTGTTACCCTGCGTTTCCGTGATTCTATGGAGCAGATTCGAGTCCCGCGCGCGGAACTTGTTTCCCGTCTTCGGCAGGAAATCAAGGCGTACAAGAGGATCAAGTAACGGGGATGTCTTTCCTAACCGTTTGCCTTAATCCGACTCTTCAAAAAATCTTGCGCTTCTCTTCGATAACTCCCGGTGATGTAAACCGTACAGGCGATCACCGCCTTGACGTGTCCGGTAAAGGAATAAACGTTACCCGTGTTTTAACACAACTTGGAAAAAAAGTACTGCATTTAACTCAGCTTGGCGGTGTTATGCGCCCTATGTTTCTCTCTCTCTGCGAACAGGACGGGCTTTCCGTTGAATGGGCAGAAAGCAACAGCGAAATCCGTTTTTGTTACACCATGCTCACAGATAGCGATGGTGGTGTTACCGAGCTTATCGAAGAATCGCAAGCGGTTGGCGCAGGTACTGAAGAACGTCTTTTAGAAAAATATAATTCGCTTATTGGCGCACAGAATTTTTCCTATTTGATAATTTCCGGCACAAAAGCAGAAGGTTTTTCGGATACGCTAATTCCTGCTATGGTGCGTAAAGCAAAAGAAAAAGGACTAAAAGTAATTCTCGATGTAAAAGGAAAAGATTTATTAAAAAGCCTGCCATTTGCGCCGGACATTATAAAGCCGAATCTTCTTGAATTTGCCGCAACCTTTGCACCGGAATTGATTAAAGATAACAAGTTAATTGCGGATAACGAAAAGGCGCAAGAACGAATCAACAACCTCGCCGCAGAGCAGCGAGGTATGTTGTTCTCAAGAGGTATTGGACTCGGGTTTAATACCTTTAGAACCGCCCCAGAGGGGCGGGGTATTAAACCCTCGCCACGAATAAAATCAATCGCGCTGGACATTGCTAAAAAGTACAACTGCCGCATTATTCTGACAAATGGCAGCCGGAAAATTCTCGCAGTTGAGGGAAACAACTCTTTCGAGGTTGATATTCAGTCTGTAAAAGCGGTAAACACCACCGGCTGTGGGGACTCATTCACCGCAGGACTTTCTGCGGCTCTTGATGATGGCGCGGATTTTCGTAGTGCGATTAATGAAGGCATCCGCTGTGGCGCACTGAATGCCGGTTTTGTTAAGCCGGGAGTAATTCGCTAGCCTTCTCTTTACTGTGATTTTATGAATAAATGGAGAACTAAGAAAATATATCAAAAAGGTACGATTTTGCCTAAACAAAGATGATAGACAAGAAACTGCCCAGAACTTGCTTCTGGACAGCCTCTTTAATCATTGTTAGTTTCTTAACGTTAGCGGCTTCTCATGTTTACAGAGTATGCTGCCAAACCGCTTCTTTCAATCTGCATAGTCAAATTGCTATTGGTAAGAGACTTTGCGAAGCGGTATGATCTTCCGGCTTCGGGGCAGGAAAAAGAAATTACGGGCTGGGCTCCGTCAAGAGAAACGCTGAAATTCTGAATTGTTTTACCGCGAAAGTCCCAAAGAACGGCTCCACTGGTACTCAGAATTCTGATGTTGGTTGAGGTAAACTCCCATACAGCATCATAATTGGAATCAATCCATGCTCCAACAGGGAAGTCTCCCAGATTGATTGTGTCTGCATATGCCGCTGACGCCGCAAGCAGAATGATAAGAACGATAACAAGCTTTTTCATTTTTATCTCCTTTTAATGAAAATGATTTAATCAATAATTTAAATGTATTTTAAGGATATGTCAAGTGGTAAATATAACATTATTTTCACAAAATATGGTTTTTAAACCGTTGACATTAGTGTTTTTCCCACATAAAATTAATATATGAATATATCCACATATACAGTTAAGCCAAAACTGCCCCCGGTTTTGAAACCCTTGGAAGAGATTGCCCGCAATCTCTGGTTATCATGGAATTATGACGCGGTTCAGCTTTTTATAAGGCTGGACTTTGACGCTTGGGTCGAGTCATGTCAAAGTCCTTTACGGACATTGGGCATGGTAAGTCAGGAGCGGCTGGCGGTTGTCGCCAAAGACGACTCCTATCTGGCGGCTCTCAAGGAAGTCTACAACAGGTTCCAACGTTATAAAAAGGGAGAAACCTGGTACCGCGGCAGTCACAAGGATGTGGTAGCGTATTTCTCAATGGAATACGGAATGGACGCCGCCCTTCCTATTTATTCGGGCGGTCTTGGAATCCTTTCCGGCGATCACATGAAGACTTCTTCGGATATGGGTCTGCCGCTTGTTGGTATAGGGCTTTTATACCGGCAGGGTTATTTTAAGCAAATGCTGAATGCCGATGGTTTCCAGCTTGAAGGTTATCCTGAAAACGACTGGTATAATATGCCGGTAGAAAAGAAAAACGGCAAGGACGGTCAGCCGTTAAAAATTACTGTGGATTTATCGGGACGGCAGGCTGTCGCCCAAGTTTGGGAAGTAAAAGTCGGTCGTTCTTCACTTTATTTATTAGATACAAATATCGAAGAAAACTCGCAGGATATCCGTAATATTACAGCGGCTCTTTACGGCGGTGATAAAGAGACCCGTATGCAACAGGAAATTCTTTTAGGTATCGGCGGTATTCGCGCTTTACGCGCTTTGGGAATTAACCCCGCGGCTACCCACATGAACGAAGGGCACGCGGCTTTCCTTGGACTTGAACGAGTCCGCGAAATAATGACCGACAAGAGCTTCTCTTTTGAAGAAGCCCGTGAAGCCGTCTGGCCCACAAATATCTTTACTACACATACGCCGGTTCCGGCAGGAAATGAGCGTTTTGATATTGCCATGATGGAAAAATATTTCCGCTCCTGGCCTCAGGTTCTTGGCATTTCATGGAAAGATTTTCTTGGTCTTGGCAGAATTGATGTAAACGATGAGCGTGAAACTTTCTGTCTTACTGTTCTTGCGCTAAAAATGGCGGCTTATGCCAACGGCGTCGCAAAACTGCACGGCGTAGTATCGCGCGAAATGTGGAAAGGTCTCTGGCCTGGGCTTCCTTTGAATGAAATTCCTATCGGTCATATTACAAACGGCGTTCATGCGCGCACGTGGATTTCTTCGGGAATGTTAGATCTTCTGGATCGTTATTTTGGTCCTCATTTTGAGGACAAACCCACCGATTTGCCAATTTGGGAACGGATGGATCGTATCTCCGATGAAGAGTTGTGGCGCACACACGAACGCCGCCGTGAACGCCTTGTCGCCTTCGCGCGCGAGCGTATTCGTGAACAGTACGCAAGAACCGGCGCTGATGAACGGCGTATTCGTCAGGCAAAAGACGCTCTTTCTCCTTACGCGCTGACCCTTTGTTTTGCCCGCCGTTTTGCCACTTACAAACGCGGCAATTTGCTCCTCCGCGATCCTGAGCGCCTTTTGCGGCTGGTTCGGGACAACGACCGTCCGGTTCAATTAATTTTCGCCGGCAAAGCGCACCCGCATGATATGCCCGGTAAAGATTTAATCCGCGATATTATTCACTTCGCTGATAAATACGATGTTACAAGCAGAATAGTATTTGTTGAAAACTACGATATTAATGTCGCTAAGTATTTAACCTCAGGCGGTGATGTGTGGCTGAACACTCCGCGCCGTCCGATGGAAGCGTCCGGTACAAGCGGAATGAAAGCCGCGATGAACGGCGTTCTTAACTGTTCCATTTTGGACGGCTGGTGGGACGAGGCTTACAACCCCGAAGTGGGCTGGGCAATCGGTCATGGCGAGCAATATCTGGATGAAAAATTACAGGACGATGTTGAAAGTAAGGCTCTTTACGATCTGCTTGAGCGCGACATTGTTCCCATGTTCTACCGCAGAGGAAACGACGGACTTCCGCGCGACTGGATTAGAATGATGAAAGACTGCATGAAGCAAATCGGGCAGTCAATGTCGTCCCATCGTATGTTGATGGATTACTCAAATAATTTTTACTTCCCCGCACTTAAAAATTACCGCCGTTTCAGCAAGGACGATTATGCCGAAGCTAAGTCAATCGCGGCGTATTTTAGCAAACTGCAACATTCATGGAACAGTTTGAAAATCGTCAAGACCGAATCAAACGCCAAACCTGTAATGCAACGCGGCGATATGCTGACTGTTACCACTTACCTTGAACTTGGCGGCATTCCGCCTAATGATCTGCAGGTTGAACTGTACCACGGCACTGTGTCGAACCAAACCAGCGAAATTACCAACGCCAGAAAGACAGAGATGAAATGGCTAAAGAGCGAAGGTGCTCTTAATCTGTATCAGGTACGCATTGAATGTGTCGATACAGGAATGCAGGGGCATACAATACGCATAATGCCCAAGCATGACGCTTTGATTCATCCGTATCGCTGTGGCTTTATAAAGTGGGCATAGGCAAAGAGCAAAAATAGCTTAATTATGGCAGTATCCTAGATTAACCTGCCTTATCAAAACAAGGAGCATACATGTCTCAACAAAATTCTTTCAGATACCTTGATGTGGTTGCGTCATTTTTCGTAGGTATTCTCATCGTAAGCAATATTGCGTCTTCGGCAAAAATCGTCGATCTTGGCATCTCGCTTTTTTCGATACCGCTGGTTTTTGACGGCGGCACTTTATTGTTCCCTCTGGCTTATGTGCTGGGGGACGTGCTTACGGAAGTTTACGGGTTCAAAACAACGCGGCGCGTTATATGGACGGGGTTTGCCGCAATGGCGCTTGCCACGCTGGCTTTCTTCACGCTTGGCGTTCTGCCGCCGGAGGGCTTCTGGGAAGCTGAGACCGGCAGTAACGCTTATAACGCTATTCTTGGGGGGATGAGTTACGGGGGCATTGTCCTCGCAAGCCTTTCCGCCTACCTTGCCGGGGAGTTCTCCAACGCGGCTGTTCTTTCAAAATTAAAAGTAATGATGAAAGGGCGCATGCTTTGGGTACGGACAATAGGCTCTTCGCTGGTTGGCGAATTCTTGGATACGCTGATCTTTGTGCTGGTAGCCACTGTTACCGGAGTCTTTGGATGGGAGATATTTTGGTCGCTTGTAATAACTAATTATATATTGAAAGTTAGCATTGAAGTTCTGGTAACTCCCTTTACTTATTGGGCATCCGGTTTTTTGAAAAAGAAGGAAAATATCGATACTTTTGATTGGAAAGCGGGGGCAACACCGCTAGTATAATCAAATTTCCTCTACAACGAAGAACCTCGTAGCTTGTCGTGAGGTTCTTCACAATGGGCAAAAAATATAAAACCAGTCCATTGACTATTTTTTCTGTTTTTTTTATATTATATTATCGCAGTAATTTTATAAATATAAGACTGCAAAGGAGATTTTATGAAAAAGAAGATTTTACTTGCTTTTGTCCTTGCCGCTATTTTAGCGACAGGTACAGCATTTGCGGATCATCCCAGTGGATTTGGAATTGGTATTCAAGGCGGCGGTAGCGGCAATTGGAATGGCGGAGGCTTTGGTGGTTCAAATGCCGCCCTTTCCCTTAAATTACCCAGCGTACCTATTTTCTGGGCTATACGCTTAGATATCTGGGATAATTATTTTGGCTTGGGAGTTTCAGGCGATACTTATTTTATTGATAGCAAATTAGTCCCGCAGATTGGCTTGAACTGGTATTTAGGCTTTGGTATAGGCGTAGGTTGTTGGGGATGGAACGACACTTTAGGTCTTGGTGTTTCAGCGCGTCTTCCCATTGGACTTAGCTGGCAACCGGTTCCTTTATTGGAAATATTTTTGCAGATAGTGCCTAACTTGGGCGTTCAAATTCTGGACAAATTCCGCTTTCCTTATGGCGGATGGGGCGGAGATTTAGGTATTCGTCTCTGGTTCTAAACAATCGAACGTTTCTAAAAAAACCCCGGTTGTTGCCGGGGTTTTTTGTTTTACCGCTGTGTTGTGTGTTGTCATCCGCCCAATATCTCATAGAGACGTTCAAGGTCTTCCATTGAATAATAATCAATATGAATTTTGCCTTTGTTAAGATCGCCTTCGACAACAACTTTTGTTCCCAATCTGCCGATAAACTTTTCTTCCATTGCGTCTATTTCAGGCGACCGCTTTGATTTCTTGCCTTTTGCGTCTTTAGGCTTTTTATCTCCGCCTGAGTTTTCCGTATTTAAGGATGCCGCGCGTTTCTCAGCTGACCTAACAGAAATATCACTCGCGAGTATTTCCTTGTAAAGTTTTTCTCTCGCTTTTAAATCGGTTACAGAGAGAAGAGCCCTTGCGTGTCCTGAGCTGACTTTCCCCTCTTCAATACTTTTTTGAATTCCTATGGGCAGTTTAAGAAGACGCAACGCATTAGCGACAGTGGAGCGGTTTTTCCCCATCCGAGTTGCAAGTTCATCCTGAGAGAGATTTGAAAAGTCCATGAGGTTCTTGTAAGCGGCGGCTTCTTCTATCGGGTTTAAGTCGGTGCGCTGAATATTTTCGATTAAAGAGATTTCCAGCCTTTTTTGATCCGTATAGTCACGGATGATAACAGGGACAGCGCCAAGACCGGCAAGCCTTGCGGCGCGAGTTCTGCGTTCACCTGCGATTATTATGAAAGTGCCGTCTCCCGCATTTGCCGCAATAACAGGCTGAATAATACCGTAAGTTTTTATTGAGTCCGCAAGTTCCTGAAGTTCGGTCTCATCAAAATTTTTACGGGGCTGACCGGGGTTTGGAACCAGCTTGTCTATGGGCAGTTGAACAATGTCCTGCGCTTTGTTTTTTGCGACAGAGGGGAGAGGAACGGTTTGAGTTTCCTCCGCAACCGGCTCTCTATCATTATTGTTGTCCAGCAGGGCATCAAGCCCTCTTCCAAGACCTGCTCTACGCGCCACGTTTTCCTCCAGCCTTGTCCCGGCGAATCAGTTCCTGAGCAAGAGCGCTATACGCCCTTGCGCCGGGACATTGCGGATCATAAAGTGAAATGGGCATCCCGTAAGAAGGCGCTTCCGAGAGCCGAATATTCCGGGGGATTATTGTATTTAAGACTGTATCTTTATAATGCGCGCTAACCTGTTTAATTACATCGTTTGCAAGCCGCGTCCGAGGGTCGTACATTGTAAAAAATATGCCGCCAATTTTTAGCGCAGGATTAAGACTCTTTTGCACACCCTTTGCAGTGAACAAAAGCTGTTGAAGCCCCTCCATCGCAAAGTATTCGCACTGCATCGGGATAAGTACCGAATCGGCGGCGGCAAGACCGTTCATCGTAAGCTGTCCCAAACTCGGAGGACAGTCAATCAAAATATAATCGTACTTGTCCCTAAACGGAGCAAGGGCTTTTTTCAAAAAATAATTTCTTTCCTTTTGATCGATTAACTCAACCGCCGCCCCTGAAAGATCGAGGGTAGCAGGAATTACATCGAGATTTTTTACCGCAGTCTTTTTGATTACATCTTCTGCCGCCGCAGTGCCGGAAAGCAGTTCATAAATTCCGGGAGTCGGGGGAGTTGCCCCTATGCCGCTTGTAAGGTTTGCCTGCGCGTCAAAATCGACCAAAAGCACGGATTTCTTGGCTTCCGCCAAATATGCCCCAATATTTATGGCTGAGGTAGTCTTTCCGACGCCGCCCTTTTGGTTTACAAAGACACAAATCGATCCCATGGCTATAATGTAACAAATAAGGATAAGTCAAGCAATAGCGCACAGAAGGGCGGAATTACCGCGCAGACAGGCAAAAATAGCTTATTTTCTTTTATTAGTATGGTATAATGTCTATTATGAGAAATGTTTTTTTAACCTTTATAATTATCGTAATTTGCGGCTGTGCTTCAATAGGAGGAACCGCAAATAATGCTCCTGAAAGTGCATCTCGACATTCTCTTGATTATCTAATCAGCGGCGAATATGCCTTTTATTTAGATACAAGAGGCGGTATGAATTATTATAGGGGCTACATGTATTTTAACTCAGCTGAGGGTACGGATGTAATATTTGCCCGGAATGTAGATATAAATACCGGTCTTGAAGAACGGTTTATATTTTCAGTTGATTATGATGAAGATGGTCATCCATCCGGAGTCTCCAATGTACAGGGACAAATTTTCACGGTTGAGGGCAGGCAGGCTATACCTGATTTTTTAAATTTTACAACATTGTTTTTAAGTACCTGCGATGATTACCAATTGCAAAGTAATGTTAGAGATGAGTGGGATGATTATACACTTGTTTTCAGCTTTAATAAAGCTCTGCCATTTTTTGGATTTTACGACATAAGAATGGAAGGTGATAATAAATCTTATTATACATTGTTGCATGCAGGTTTGCTTAATGCCAACAGCGCTTCATCCTTCTATGAAATTAATCCTGCATCCAGCAGAACAGAAACAACAGAGCGCAGACAAATCCCGGAAATTCCTAGAAAAAATGAAAAAGCAGTTGAACAAAATGGCGTTAGATTAACATTGGATGAAAATTGGCTTTTTAATAACAATCCGTCTTTGCCGGGTTTTTGGTTATCGCTTGCTTCTATCAGAGATTCGCAGATAGCAATTGAAAAAACAACTTTTAGGGAGATTAATTCAGTTACCCGTGGTCTTAATTTATCGAGAGAGAATAGTTTTAAATTATTTAAACTGACCATTCTTTCTATGCGGAATAATATTGAAATGAATGCCGTAAATATTTCACAGACCAGCAATGGATATCAAGCAGAATTTTATTTTAACGAAAGAAATTTTCGAAATTATATGAAGTTGATACAAGTAGTTAACGGTAATGACTTTTACATTATTAATTTTTCATCATTTGCTGATATTTATGATAATAACAAAGATTATTATCAGAGAATACTTAATTCTGTTGTTGTAAACAGGAGATAAAAGGAGTCTATATGAGTGAAACGGAAAAATTAGATGATATTCCCATTAGTACCGTAGACTCTCCGTCTGTGGTACTGGAACTTATCCATCAGCTTAAAATTAAAGAAGTGATGACCAGCGCGTTTATTTCCGGGGAAAAAACCCAGACGATGAGACATATTCAGGCTATAATGCGGGAAAATAAAGTGTCCGGCATTCCGATTACGGAAGGGAAAAAACTGGTCGGGCTTGTCTCTACAGAAGATATTATCAACGCTTTGGACAAAGGTTATATCGACGCTCCTGTGGGAGAGAGGATGACAAAAAATGTTGTCCACTTGCAGGACGATATGCCGCTCTCTTTCGCTATCTCCTACCTTAATAAATACAGATACGGCAGATTTCCGGTTCTTAATAAAGACAATGAACTTGTCGGTATTCTTACATCCACCGATGTTATCAGAAACTTGCTAATCGAAATGAACCACGAAGTTCTGCGGCTTGAAAAACTCCAAAAGAGTACGGAAGATACTAATAATATTTCCGCTTATTCAGAGATGGAATTTACCACCGCGCATTATGACTTTGAATTGGCAGGCAAAGCTTCTACAGAAATTAAAAAGGCTCTTAAACAGCGCAACTATGATCCTAAGTTGATAAGGAGAGTCGCTATTGCCTGTTATGAACTGGAAATAAATCAAGTTGTTCATTCCAACGGCGGCGTTATGCGCTGTTCAATTATGCCCGACAAGGTAACAATTACGGCAACCGATACAGGTCCCGGAATTGAAGACGTGAATCAGGCGTTAAAAGAAGGCTATTCCACAGCGAATGAATATGTCCGCTCTCTTGGCTTTGGCGCGGGAATGGGTCTTGCGAACACAAAGCGAGTCTCTGACGATTTTTCCATAAACTCTACGCTTGGGAAAGGCACTACAGTCCGCTCTGTAGTATTCGTCAGTTCCACCAAAGACGAAACATAGGAGGCAGATTTTGAAAATAAGCGAAGCCGCCACCGCTCTTGGCGCGGAAATTTGTCAGTCTGAGTTTGATGATGTTGAAGTGAAGGGCGCATACACTTCCGACCTCCTCTCTGATGTAATGGCTCATGCAAAAGACGGCGGCGCTCTTATCACCATTCAGGCTCATAAAAATACTGTTGCTGTCGCTTCACTTGTAAATATTTCTGTAATTGTAATCTGCAATTCACGTCCGCTCCCCGATGACATGCTTTCAGCCGCCAAGGACGAGGGCATCGCTGTTATTCGCACAAAGGAAAATCAATTTACCGTTTCCGGTAAATTATGGGATTTTTTTCATGCTGGCGGATCTGCATAACCACTCCTGCCTCTCTCCGTGCGGCTCTTTGGAACTTTCTCCAAGGCGGCTGTTGGAATTAGGAGCCGCCAAAGGATTAAAACTGATGGCGTTGACAGACCACAATTCAAGCCTCAATTGCCGCGCTTTTGCGAAACTCAGCCCCCAGTACGGTATAATCCCAATTTTTGGAATGGAAGCGACTACCAGCGAAGAAATACACGTCCTTTGCCTGTTTACCAATCTGGAAATATGTATGGCGTTTAACGAATACGCTTATTCAATACTTACGCCCTTTTTGAACAATCCCGAAAAAACAGGCGATCAGGTTTTTGTCGATGAAGAAGACAACATTGAAGGAGAGGTTGAGTATTACCTCGTTAATCCCCTCGATCTTTCTATTGATAACATAGGCGAAAAAGTTAAAGAATACGGCGGCATTGTAATTCCCGCTCATGTAGACCGTCCCGCTTTTTCCATGACAAGCCAGCTTGGAGTTATCGTAGGCGGACCGTGGAGCGCTCTTGAGTGCGTCCGTATTCCGCCTGCTATAAATAATTCACCGCTGGACACTTTAGGCTATCCTCTGACAACTTCATCGGACGCACATTACTGTGAGCATGTCGCACGCAGACCCTTTGAACTTGACATCAGCGAGGAAGATTTGCTTTCAGGCGGGAACGGGCTGGAAGTGAATATAGAAGCGTTTAAGCAGGCGCTTGGGAGAAGACCAAAATGAAAAGGAGAGGGGGCTTTTTGCCGATAATATCAATAATGAAACCGCTCCTTTTTGTTGTTTTAATTTTGCTTGCCTCAAGCCTTTTCGCCGCGCCTCTTGAAAGCGGTTATGCCCTCGCGCCCAGATCATCGGCGACACCGGAAGAAAGAGCGCAGGCTTATATAAACGCGCGGCAGAGAGTAATTGAAGCCTCAAGACGATACGAAGGCGTTCCCTACCGTTACGGCGGCATGACAGCAAGCGGTTTGGATTGTTCGGGCTTCCTCTGTCTTACTTTTCAGGATGCGCTTGGAGTAGCTTTGCCCCGCTCGGCATCCGCTCTCTATTCATGGGTAGAAAGAACTCCGCTTGAAAGAGCGCAACCGGGCGACTTTTTGTTTTTTAGAACCGACAACACAGGTAATATTACTCATGTCGTTTTGTATCTGGGAGATCGCCGTTTTATTCATTCTGCATCCGCCGGACCGCAGACAGGAGTTATTTATTCCAGTCTTAATGAACAATACTGGGCAGACGCTTATGCCGGAGCCGGACGCGCTTTCCCGGAAGCCGCCGCTAGTTTTACCATTGATAATAATCCTTCGGTGGTGAATGACAGCCCCATTTCCGGCGGACAGGGAAGAGGCGGCGTACAGAGCGGCGCAAGCGGAAAAAACGACACACGGAGCAGTGGAGGAAATATTATAATTGGCGTTGCTTTTGCGCCAAGCTGGAGCGGTTTAATAAATAACGGTAACGTTCTGCGCGGCGTTACAACCCAGCTTTCTATTGGGACTTTTGGGAAGAAGCTTGGCGTCGCTCTTGAATTAAGATCGGAATATGACAATATACTTGGAGTTTTTCGCCTGCCTTTAACACTTTCTTTTGGAAGCGATAAACTCAGAGTTTTTGCCGGTCCTGTTTTAAGTTTTGGCGGAGCGTCCCTTTCAACCGGAGAGAGCACACGCCGCTATTCAGGCGGGACAAGCTGGCTTGGCTTAATTGGCATAAACGCAACGCCATTTATTTTCCGTACTGCGGCGGGAGATTTTGCTCCTTATGCTGAAGCCGCATGGCAGTCATATTTCAGTGATAGCGACTTCAACTTCGCCGCCGATTTAACCGCAAGTTTCCGCTTTTCTACAGGCATCAGGTGGACAAAACGGCTCCGCTGACTCAGGCTTGAAAAAGACGCAAGAACTCCTTTTTAGCATTTTTTCATTTTCTACGAATTTCGTAGAAATGGAGCGTAACGTAATGACCTAGCCGAACGGAAGCCGAGCCGCCGTTAGACGGGAATCGTTTATAATCATGGTATCCGCCATTAAAACGTCGCCTAACTCTAGTTAAGCGAAGTACCACCAGTATTATCAATAAATATAAACTAACTCTTCTATAGATTTTTCAACCCCATTCAAATGATAATGATAACCTCTTATTATTATACTAGACATATCATCAGGATGGAAACGATTGACATTAAAAAAAATTTGTTTTATCTCTGTATCTTTTGCCCATAATTGAAAATCATTCCTTATCCACATTCCTAGCCCCATATGGAATTTTGAAAGATCATTAACAGGTGTATTTTTTATATCATTTTTTTGCTCTTTACTTAATTTTTTATCCAACATTAAATAACAATCATTTAATGTTAATGGAATACTGGGTTTACAAGAACATAATATAACAACAAAAATACAAAAAAAAGTTTTTATCCTCATAACTTCTCCTCAAAAATATGGCACATAACTTCAAGTGTGCGAATTTAGTTTTATATACCGGACAAGAACGTTTTATTTTGTCAGCACCTTGTGCAATCCTTCACCTAACGCAACGGCTTCTTCATGAGTCGGGGCGGATGTTTGAATAAATACGCCCTTGCGTCCAAAGAAATCAATCAGTTTTTTTGAGTACTCTACAAAGTCGGTTACGCCGTCATCAATGTGATCCCAGTAAAAATGACGCAGGCAGAGAACGGTTTTCCCAGACACAGCGTCGCGGACTTTTTCCCAATTCTGAACTTGCGGAATCGTAAAGTCCAAGCCGCTCAGTCCTGGTATTTCCATCATCGCTTCCGCGACATTTGAAACATCGCCGCAGGAATGTACCACAACGCCGCCAAATTCTTTCGCTATCATAGCGTTGTACTTAACGCCAAATTCACGGTACAAATTAGGAGAAAGCAGGGCGGCGGTATCATCACTGATACGGATTCCCATTTCTTTCGGCACATACCAGAATTCATGGCTCACACCGTAAAGGTTCGTTATCCGTTTAAACATTTCTTTAACATAGCCGATTGTCGCTTCCGTGATTTTTTCTAAAAGCGCGTGAACTTCGTCAGGGAAAATTAAAGTGGCTTCTATAAACGAAGTGTATTCCCAAATAAGCGAAGCTGTAACAAGCGGCGAAGGAACATTGACAACCCTTAAAGGTATTTTTGATTTTGCCTGCAACGCTTCAACGTGTTTCCACGCCTGTTCAAAGTACGGATTGTTGACAGGGTCAGGAACTTTCAACTTAAAAACATCTTCAACATTTTCTTCGCGTATAAGACACTCGACCCACGGGTCGGCTTCATCGTTGGGTTTGCATTTACAGCCAAACGCTCCCGCTACAATATTAATGCCCTGATTGGGTTTGATATTTGAAAAACCGTAATCGTAAATACCTTCCCTTTTTTTTGCGTGCTCTTCCGACCATTCAATTTCTGCGTCAGGGTTGTTGTAAAATTTATTTGTCCCCATGTGCATAGGACCAACTTCGACAACAAACGGAACTTCGTTAAGTTCTTCCATGCGCCAGTTCGCTTCTATCAACTTTTTCTTCGTTTCGACATTGAGTATTTCAGACATTAATCTCTCCTTTTAAAACTATATCACAGAAAGACAACAATTGTCATTTTTTTGAAAGCCGGTCTGCTTTCACTATAATATCTTTAAAATATTCTCCCTCTTTTTCCGACAGTCCGGCGCGGGAAATGATGTCTCGCAGAAACCGCGATTGCTCCTCTCTGTTTGGGTGTTTGTAAAAGCCCAAACCTGCAAGAGCATCCGTAATTGATTTGACAAGAACCTCAACTTTTGTCTGGTTCATTGCCGTCCACTCTCCTTTGACGGGGAGTTGCTGTTCCAGCGCCAAAAACAATTCGTAAGCGTAAACCTGCACGGCATGGGACAGATTGAGGGAAGGCTGGTCTTCCGAAACAGGAATATGAGACGCAAAATTACACAATTTAAGTTCATCGTCTTGGAGACCGGAACGCTCACTGCCAAAGACCAGAGCCGCAGGTCCCGGGCGCTCGGACAGCCAGAGAGCCAGTGTACGGGGAGACATCGAAACGCTCTTGCGGTGATGTCCCCGGCGGCGTGTAGTACCGATTACAATGGAACAATCGGCTGTTGCGGCGGCTAAATTGTCGAAAATACGGGTATTTTCCCAAATATCCCAAGAATTTACCGCCCTTGAGTAGATTTTTTCCAATATTAGGGGCTGAGGGTCTGCCAGCCTGAGATGGGAAAGCCCCATGTTTTTCATTACCCGGCAAACAGCCCCTACATTGCCGCTTTCTGAGGCTTTACATAGGATAATTGTAACATCTTGTAAAAACATTTGGAATTATAACATACTATTGACAAAAATTACAAAAATTCGTATTATTAAGGGATAGTACTTTTTTTTCAGACTAAATTAAGGATGAATTTAGGTATATTTTTTAGATATTCTAAAAGGGAAGTGGAATGCCTAACAACGATATCGTCGCAGGGTTCGATGATGAAAAAGACGACAGCCTCAAGATAAAACTTGAAAAAATAGATGAGGCTCCCAGGTGTCTCATGCTGACCTTAACAGGGTACATCGATACCTACAATTCCAATTTTTTCCAGAAGCGAGTTCAGAAAGCTATTGAAGGCGGTTTTGTCAGGCTGATTTTTCATTGCAGTGGGTTGAACTATGTCTCATCCACAGGTATTGGCTCTTTTACAACCTTCTTAAAAGCGGTAAAACCACAGGGCGGTAACCTTGTCCTTTTGGAAGTACAGCCCAAAGTTTACGAAGTTTTTCAGCTTCTTGGGTTTTCCCAATTTTTCAACATTAGGGACAGTCTTGCAGATTCAGTCTTATTCTTTAACTCGGATCAAACTCAGGATAAACCATCACTTTTTCCAAAGGTTGTTTCATGTCCAATATGTTACAAAAAACTAAAAGCTGTAAAACCGGGGCGTTTCCGCTGTTCGGAATGTAAGAGCATCTTAGCGATTGACGAAGGCGGTCAAGTTCTGCTAGGATAGGAAATATGGCAGACAGTAAAATAGAACAATATTTAATCGATCTGATGATTACATATCAACAGGTAGAAAATAATCTTTGGCTTTTAGATGATGAAGAACGCTCTCTACAGGGCGTCGCGGTTATGCAGGCTGAGCCGCTGGTTATTATCAGAGCGGAAATTATGGACGCTCCGAAAAGTCACCTTTTGGAACTCTATAAAAAACTGCTTGAACTTAACGCTTCCGATATTATCCACGGAGCGTACGCGCTGGATCACGGCAAAATAGTTTTAATCGATACTTTACAATATGAAACGATGGATTATGAAGATTTCAGAGCATCGTTGGACTCGTTCAGCATGGCTCTGGCTGATCATTATCCGGTACTTTCAAAATTCAGGGAAAAACAGGGAGCGTAAAATGGGTATCTTTTCGAGACTTAAAACACTCATTGCCGCAAATGTAAACGCGCTGATTGGTAAAGCAGAAAAACCTGAAAAAATGTTAAACCAGCTCATTCTCGAAATGAATGAACAGTTAATTGAATCCAAGAAAGCTGTCGCAATGGCAATCGCGGACGAGAAAAAACTTGAGCGCGAAAAAGACAATCAATTTGCTCAGGCAAAGGAATGGGAACGCAAGGCGATGCTTGCGGTTACCAGCGGCAAGGATGACCTCGCCAAGGAAGCCCTTCTTCGCAAGCAGGAATACGACAATGCCGCCGTTGAATACCAGAAACAATGGGAAGCCCAGAAAAATTCGGTGGATCAGTTAAAAGAAAGTTTGAAGGAACTGCAGAGTAAGATCGAAGAAGCCCAGCGTAAGAAAAATCTGCTGATAGCAAGGGCAAAACGCGCCGAAGCCCAGCAAAAAATACAGGACACCATTTCTTCCGTGTCCGGCAACCGAAGCGCCTTTGACGCTTTTGACCGTATGGCGGCTAAAGTTGATGAAATGGAAGCGATGGCGGACGCTTCTAAAGAACTGCAAGACCTCAGCAACAACACCAACCTCGAAAGGCAATTCAAAGAATTGGAAAAATCAGACAGCACCGCCGACACTCTACTTTTAGAGTTAAAAGAGAAAATGAAGGCTTTACCGGAGAAATAACGCCAAAAAACAGGCTTACTTGTGGAAAACTTGTGAGTATAACCTGAATAAAATTAAGGGTTGTTTGATTTTAATACATTTTGGCGTAAATTATGATGTTTTCAAATAACAGATCGAGCTAATTCCTTACTACATAAGGAGTTACATGTTTTAGTTGTTAGAATTACCGTCTTTATTATTAGAAATATTGTATAATTAATATTTCAGATACTTGTGGAAAACCAGTGGAAATGGGCTGAAATATACATAGAAAAGCGTTGAAGGGGCATAGAAGGGCAATTAGCCATATTTTTGCTTTATATATTGAATATATTTGCATATCTTGCTATCCTTTACCGTACACAAGCAAATGGGAACATCGTTAAGTCTTTATAAATAAAGAATTATTTTATTACGATTTTCTCCTGAAGGTAAGAAAACCTCTACAAACTGGAGTTTTTAGAAGTTTTTAGATATTGTATTTTTTTCAAGGAGTTTTTGAACATGAGCATTGACGTCAGCAGAATGCGCAACATCGGTATAAGCGCCCACATCGACTCGGGTAAAACTACCCTGTCGGAACGTATTCTGTTTTATAGCAAGAAAATTCACACCATTCACGAAGTCCGGGGCAAGGACGGTGTTGGCGCTACTATGGATCACATGGAGCTTGAACGGGAACGCGGCATTACAATTCAGTCCGCCGCGACTCAGGTTACATGGAAAGATTACACGATTAATGTTATCGACACGCCCGGACACGTTGATTTTACGATTGAAGTTGAGCGCTCCCTTCGCGTGCTTGACGGCGCGATTCTCGTGCTTTGCGCGGTGGGCGGAGTGCAGTCTCAATCCATCACTGTTGACCGCCAGCTAAAACGCTACAATGTACCGCGCATTGCTTTTGTAAACAAGTGCGACCGTACAGGCGCGAATCCTTTTAAGGTGTGTTTGCAATTACGCGAAAAGCTCGGTCTTAACGCAAAGATGATTCAAATCCCCATCGGGCTTGAAGATAAACTTGAAGGCGTTGTCGATTTAGTTACCATGAAAGCTGTCTACTTTGACGATCCGAATGGCGAAACAATCCGCCACGCTGAAATTCCTTCTCACTTAAAAGCAGAAGCTGACAAATACCGCGAAGAATTGTTAGACGCAATTTCAATGTTCTCTGACGAGCTTGCGGAAAAATTTCTTGGCGGAGAGGCAATCCCCGAAGACATGATCCACACGGCAATCCGCAAAGGAACTCTCTCTGAACAACTCGTTCCCGTTATGTGCGGTTCCGCTTACAAGTTCAAGGGAATACAGCCTCTGATGGACGGCGTAATGCATTATCTTCCGAACCCGACTGAAGTAAAAAACTTTGCGCTTGACCTCGACAAAAACGAAGAAAAAATAGAGCTTGTTGCGGATGAAAAAAGCCCCACAGTCGCGCTTGGCTTCAAACTTGAAGACGGTCAGTACGGACAGCTTACCTATGTAAGAATTTATCAGGGTAATTTGAAAAAAGGCGATGAGCTTCAAAATACGCGCGCACGCAGAAAATTTAAAGTTGGGCGTCTTGTGCGTATGCACGCGGACAGCATGGAAGATATTAACGAAGGCGCTCCCGGAGACATTGTCGCTCTCTTTGGAATTGACTGCGCGAGCGGCGACACATTTTGCGGCGGCAGTCTCAATTATGCAATGACTTCGATGTTTGTGCCTACACCCGTTATCTCGCTTGCCGTTACGCCAAAAGATAAAAAGAGCGCGGATCAAATGTCAAAAGCGTTGAACCGTTTTACAAAAGAAGACCCAACTTTCCAGTCCTATGTCGATGCTGAATCAAACCAGACAATCATCAAAGGAATGGGCGAGTTGCATCTTGAAGTTTATATTGAGCGTATGCGCAGAGAGTACAAGTGCGAAGTTGATACAGGTATGCCGCAGGTTGCTTACCGCGAAACGATAACGCAAAAAGCGGAGTTCAATTACACTCACAAAAAGCAGACAGGCGGCGCAGGTCAATTTGGGCGCGTGGCAGGTTATATGGAACCGTACGCAGAAGGCGACTACGAGTTTGTAGACATGATCAAGGGCGGAACAATCCCCACTGAGTATGTGCCAAGCTGTGATAAAGGATTTAAAGAGGCGATTAAAAGAGGCAGTTTGATAGGCTTCCCAATCGTAAACATTCGCTGTTTAATCAATGACGGTCAGAGCCATCCGGTAGATTCATCGGACATCGCTTTCCAATCCGCCGCAATCGGCGCTTTCCGTGAAGGTTACAAGAAGGCAAAGCCCTGTATTCTTGAACCAATTATGAAAGTGTCGGTGGAAGGACCCACTGAGTTTCAGGGAAATATTTTCGGCTCGATTAACCAGAGGCGCGGCATAATTTTCTCTTCTGTTGAAGACGGACATTTTTCCCGCGTAGAGGCGGAAGTGCCGTTAAGCGAAATGTTTGGGTATTCAACAACTCTGCGCTCACTCACGCAGGGTAAGGCTGAGTTTACGATGGAATTTGAAAAATACGCAAAAGTTCCAATGAGTGTTTCCGACGCGCTGATTAAAGAAGTCGAAGAAAAACGGAAAAAGGAAAAGTAGGAGGATTATCATGGTATTAAACGAACTTATCCAACGCAGTCCAATTCGCGTTTTTGAACAGACCATTCACGGCGGATTAAAAGCCGGAGAAATAGGAATTATCGCTTCACCTAACGGAGTGGGGAAAACATCGGTACTTGTCCAGCTTGCTCTGGATAAACTGTTGCAGGGGAAAAAAGTTATACACGTTTCTTTTACCCAGCACAAACAGTATGTGCCTTTATGGTACGAAGACATTTTTGCCGAGCTTATCAGCAAAAAAAATCTTGAAAACGCAGATGAAATTAAAAACGAACTTGTTAAAAACCGCGTACTGATGAATTTTAATCAGGATGGCTTAACAAAAGATCAGATTATCAGGAGCCTTAGAGCGCTGGTTCTTGAAGGAGGCTTCAAAGCCGATTCAATTATCATTGACGGTTTTGATTTTTCACGGACAAACAAGCAAAATATCGAAGCCGTTAAAAACTTTGCCGTAGAGCTTGGCATTTCTGTTTGGTACAGCTGTTCAATAGACGATGAAAACCATCAATACGACAAAGAGAATATCCCCGAAGTACTCAATGGATTTATAGGTCATGTTGATATAGTGCTTGTCCTTCAGCCCAAACACGATCACGTTGAGTTTTCGATACTCAAAGACAGGGATTCTGCTATTTCCAAGCCAACAGCGATGAAACTTGACACAAAAACATTGTTGATTTTGGAAGCATAAGCGGAGCGTTGTATAATTTAAAAGAATTTGTTTTAAATAGTTAAAATGTTTTATGTTAAGGAGATGCCATTGAAAGTTTCAAAAGCATCTCCTGAATTTTAATAATTCTGTTCTAAGGAAGCTGTTCAAAAACTGAAGTTCAGGACAACTTTACAAATTTTTTGTAAAAAGCTTCGGTGTTTTTGCTGGTATCTACGATATATTGGGCTATACCGCAATGCGCGCCGCTTATGTCGCTTGCTTTTTTTCAGTTGTAGGTTGGGGTAATTTGAAGACAAACCGGCAGAGACCGCAAACCGTAGCGAAAAAACGCATGGAGTTGATATGATAGAAGAGCCAGTCTCGCACAAAGAGCGATAGTATGACGGCGGCTCAAGTGGCTGTATTTAGGAGCAAAATATGAATAGAAATCGATATTTACCCATTCTTTTAGTTCTCGTGATAATTTCGGTAACCGGCTGTTTTGATACATTCGGTGATGACACAAGCAATTCAGTAAAAATATATTCTGGAAGCTACGGCTACAATGTCGCATACAGGATCGATGGGAATAACATTTATTCAGGCAGTTACGGTTATAACATTGCGTACAGAATTGACGGTAATAGAATTTATTCAGGAGCGTACGGATACAATGTCGCATATAGAATTGATGGCAACAGAATATATTCGGGAAGCTTTGGCTACGATGTCGCCTTTAGGATAGACGGGAATAGGATTTATTCGGGGGCTTTTGGTTATGATGTTGCGTATAGGGTTGGGGGGTGATGATCCTAATTGCTGAAGGGTGGTGAAGTGTGAGACATTGTTTCTTCTCGTTTATAAGTTCCGCTAAAAATCATATCGATAAGCCATAGACGGAATGAAGGGTTGTCTACATACTGTTTATAAAGTTCCATGCTGTCAGTCATAACAGACTGCATAGCCCGTTCAGTGGCGTCTTTTCCTTCATCTTTGGCGCTTTCACGATCAGCGTTTTTCATGGCGTTTTGATACTTTTCGTCTTTCGAGACAGTTAATTGAACCTGTTTTATAGTTGCCCTTACGTTATCTTCATCCTGCCAGTTAAGATTGCCCCATTTTTTATGGAAATCATCAAGAATATGGGACAGGTAATCTTTGTCTGGGTCATTAACAAAGCCATGACTATCTGGGTCTATGGGAGAAAGTTCATAATTTTCATTGGAAAGGGAAATATTAACGGTTTCCTTCTTTTGCGCTCGATAACTTTCAAGATCAATATATTTGAGCAGTTCTTTTGTATCATCGTTTTCTTTTGGAGCAGGTAATTTTGGCAGTAGAAATGTCAGAAAGATAGAGAGTTTCTCCCAATCGGGCATACCATGAGAGAGGATCGCGCCGAGAAAATTATAGAGACGGACAAAATCTTTTGCACTGGCTTTGAATTCGACTTGTTCATCTTCATCAAGAGATTTGTAATGAGTAGCACATACATCAAGAATCGGATCGATTTTTGTACGTAGAATGTCTTTAAGAAAAAAATCAACAACACTATCTATATCCTGTTTAGTGTAGACTTCATGTTTTTCCATAGTGGAGATTAGTTCATATAATTTGTTGCGATCAGTTTCATCGGACAAAAGAGTAGTTTTGTAATAACGGGAAAAGGATTCTTTTATGGCATCGGCTTTATTGGCAAAGTCAAGAACAAAAGT
>JAIRUQ010000044.1 GCA_031254315.1 Treponema sp. | reverse complement strand
AATATGATCCTTTCCAAAAAATAAATCTTTATTCAGGTAAACAATAATTCCAGCGGCAATATACAAAAGTTTAACATAAACAACGGATTTTCATGGAAAATCCCATAATGATACGTTGTTGGTATAAAAATAAGCGGGACATGCCAAATACCCCTTTATTTTGTCAACCTTAAATATACATATATTTTAAAATTATGTCGCATAACGACACAAGAGAATCTCGGTAGCTGATATCCTTGCGTGTGCACGGCTTAACGCCGTGCGGTTATTCGGCGGGGCGCGCAAGCCGGAAGCCGATGTAGTTAGTCCTGCTGTTGGGGGTGGAACTTTCCCGAGAGGCCGAACACAAGAAACTACCGACGCCGTACCACGACCCGCCGCGTCGCATCCGGGATTCGCCGGAAACCGCCCCCGTGGGGTCCGTCTGTGATCCATTTTCATAGGTTCCATACCAGTCCCAGCACCATTCAAACACGTTCCCGGGCATGTCGTACAGACCATAAGCGTTGGCTGGTTTTTCCCCAACACTGTGGGTTCTGCTGTTGCTGATAGTGCGATACCAGCCGGTGTTGTCGCTTAACGTAGCCCCCGTGTTGTACGCCGTTGTCGTTCCCGCACGGCAGGCATATTCCCACTGCGCCTCGGTCGGCAGACGGTAGCCGGTGGAACCGGTTACTGTTCTTACGGCGTTCCATCTTGTATTAGAACTCGTGGGAACCGTCCCCCATGTCGCGGTATTGGTACTCCATACGGTGGTATCAGCCTCCGTCTTCATCTCATACGCCGGACTCAGGTTTTCCGCATCGCTTAATTTGTTGCAGAATACCAAAGCGTCATACCAGCTTACCCATTCCACAGGCCGGTTCGCCGTGCTTGTTTCGGGGGAAACAGCGGACTTTAAGTAGCTGGGGTTATTCCCCATAACCGCCTCGTACTGCGCCTGCGTTACTTGATGCTTGCTCATTTTAAAGGCGGTCAGCGTTACCGAATGTTGGGTTTCGTTTGAATCATGGTTCGGTTCGTTTTCCGAACTGCCCATCTGGAAGGTTCCGCCTTGTATTTGAACCATGGGGATTGTTGGATTGCCGCCGCCACCGCCACCGCCGTTATCGCAAGCGACCATTGAAAATCCGATTATTGCTACCAAAGCAATAATCACGAGGGGAACCTTCGCCAGTCTACGACTGGCTCGGGTGGGGTTCCCGAACCGTTGCGCGAGCCGCGCTGTGGTTTTATTTTTCATAAACACACTCCATATTATGGGGTAATATAATTGCTAAAGATGGAAACTCCACCTTGTCATTGCCAAATAATGAGAAAAAGACCATTCGCATTGCGAATGGCGTATTTAGAGGATGGGAAATATATACTATTAGGTAGTTGATTGTATGCGAAGGGTACAAAGTACCCGCTGCCTTGGGCACGAAGACAAATACCTTACCAAAACAAGACCCTTTAGGGTCTTGACACGATGAAGACCGACCCATAATTGCCTGTTGCCTGTTACCTGTCAAGCAGGTTTTTCGTATCATTGGGATTATTTTTTCATTTTCGTAATAATGTGTCAAGGGGGATTTTGGCATCTTCGGGTAAATTTTCACTAAAAAACTGTTATGTTCGCCGTATTTGGCGGGCGATTACCCATCATACCTCATTTATTATTTATACATTAAATTAAAAAAATAGAGTCCCCGCGCCAGGACGGCACGGAGTGACGAATGTTTTTGGAGCAAATGATTTTTTCCCTTTATTTTAATTAAAAGTCAAAATAGCCTTATCTTGGGCGCGCTACTCGGGCTAAAGCCCTCGCGCCTTTTTCATCTGGGGTACGTTTTTTGTGCACCACGCCGTGCTAAATTTTTCATCCGCACGGCTTAAACGCCGTGCATGCTTGGGCGGCGCGCTACTCGGACTAAAGTCCTCGCGCCTTTTTCATCTGGGGTACGTTTATTTAGCGGTGCGCTGTTCGGGCTAAAGCCCTCACGCATTTATGGTCGCGCTTACTTTTTTTGTGCACCACGCCGTGCTAGCTTGGGCAACGCGCGGATTTGAAGGACGCTTCAAACGTCCGAATCCGCAAAATAATTAATGTGATTAAATGCAATCCACAATAAAAAAACCGCCCAATAGGACGGTTTTAGCGGCGCACCGCTCAGGCTGAAGCCTTCGCGCCTTGTTCATCTGGGGTACGTTTATTTAGCGGCGCGCTACTCGGACTAAAGTCCTCGCGCATTCTTGATCGCGTTGACCTTCTTTAGCGCCACGCCATGCTAAAATTTTTCATCCGCACGGCTTAAACGCCGTGCATGCTTGAGCGTCCCTTGCGGATTTGAAGGACGCTTCAAACGTCCGAATCCGCACATTAATTTAATGTGGTGAATTTTAATCCACAATAAAAAAACCGCCCAATAGGACGGTTTAAGCGGCGCGCTACTCGGACTAAAGTCCTCGCGCCTTCTTGATCGCGTTGACCTTCTTTAGCGCCACGCCGTGTTAGCTTATCCATCCGCACCGCTTGACGCGGTGCTTGCTTGGGCGTCCCTTGCGGATTTGAAGGACGCTTCAAACGTCCGAATCCGCAAATTAATTAATGTGGTGAGATTTCAATCCACAATAAAAAAGCCGCCCCAATAGGACGGCTTAAACTCCCCCGCGCGGATTCGGACCACGGACCCATTGGTTAACAGCCAATTGCTCTGCCAGCTGAGCTACAGGGGATACTCTTGTAACCATAGTAAATTCATCAAAAAATGTCAACCTCAGGATAAAAAAACCCCGGAGAAAGGAGTAACTCCGGGGAAAAAGAAAAATAGGAGGAACATGAAATCACTTTAGTCTGCTAATTATAGAACCATATATGTGTTAAAAGGTTACAAAAAAGGCATAACTTTTTTACGAATTTTTCAGGATTTACCTGCGGTTTTTACCGTCAGTCTGCGCCCTCGGCTTTCCATTGGGCTATGAAATGCTCGTAGGCGGCTATTGTGGCGGTCATTATTGTGTCCTGAAGAGAACCTCGACCGCCAATGTCGGCTCCGTCCATGATATACAGGTTCCTCAAAATAGCTTCCAAATCCCCTATTTTACAACCGGAATCGGATTGGCGGCGGCGTGTCAGTCCTGTCATCTCCTGTTCAAAGATTTCCTTGTACTTGATGTCCTGCCATTCAACACTAACGCTCATGTCTAATTATGCCTTTTTATGCGGAAAGTATCTATCCAGCGTTTGACGAAGCCCGGCAGGCTGTAGGGCAAAGACAAGAGCGATTGGGAGCATTAACATCTGATCTGTGAGATTTTGCTGGTAAAATGGAGGAAAGA
Source organism: Treponema sp. (assembly GCA_031254315.1). Classification (GTDB taxonomy): domain Bacteria; phylum Spirochaetota; class Spirochaetia; order Treponematales; family Breznakiellaceae; genus WQXQ01. The sequence continues at coordinate 10,068 of JAIRUQ010000044.1, read as the reverse complement.
GTTTTATCAGCATGGAAATAAAAATCCCAAGGACTGTAAGGAGCCAAACAATCCTAAGAAGAGCGTCGTAAAGGATCAGCTTGTCCGGTTTCTTTGTAACAGCGTAACAAATACCTAACGGAATAGCGGCAAGAAGTAACGGGGTGGCAAAAAGCATATTGTAGTTTTCAAAAGTATAATCATGGTTAGTAAAAATACTCAGAAAATATAAAAGAGAAGAAACAAAGCCGAAAATCAAACCGCAAAGGCTCATGCTTATTCCTGCCAATACTCTGCCTACTCTAATGTTTTTTAACTGTAAAAAGAAAAAGAAACCAAAAATTACAGACAGCCCAAGGCTGAAAAGCAGTTCCCTGTTCCATTGTTTTCTTGGAACATCCAGCACAGGGGGACGACCTTGCGATTTGTAAACAGTTTCTACGGAAGAGACCAATTTTCGCCTAACGCCGTTCTCATCGGTATACCAAAAATCTTCTATCCTGCTTCCCACTTCCGACGGGAGAAACATTTCTTCCCAAATTGTAATAGGAGTATCAATTACTTGCCCCATCCAGAAGTTGAGAAGCCAGTCTCCCACAGGAGAAAACCATGTGTGACGGCGGACATGCTGGCGGAGAGTATAACGCCCCGGAGCTTCTTTGAATTCTTCTTCAAACTGTCCGTTTGTCGCAAGATTAATTATATCCCGAATTCTCGTGGAGCAATTATCCTTAAAATGGTGATAAAAATATTCGCAGTTTTCGGGGAGGACATTGAAGGCGGCAAAATCTCTTACTTTTACTTTTGTCTGCGGCGGAAGGTCAAGGGTATAAACAGTTATATCGCGGTTAGTTGCTTTATAAACATCAAAACTTCTTTCGGAGGAACTAACACCGCATTTGTATAACAGCCGCCCAAAAGCAAAATTGTAAAAGAAATTATCATTGTCAAATGAAAAAAGCCCGTAATCATAAAATTGACCATGCCGGGTACGGGAATCTTCGACTACGAGGGAAATATGCCCCCACCAAAAATAAAGTTCATCCCCGGGACCCATTACAGCTATCTTTATCGTAAGGTTCTCTCCCTGCGCGAAAATAGCGGCTGTGAACACTAAGAACAATATCAAAAAAATCGTAGTTTTTCTTGCCATTTTTTTAGTATGCCGTATCTTTCAATGTTTTTCAACGCCCAATAATGCACGGCTCACTTTCCGCCGCGTTTTTGTCTTCGCAGATTCATAGCGAGAGTAACTTCCGCGATGCTTATGTCAAGGCGGGACGCAATCTCTTGCGGAGAAAGACCTTCGTTGACAAGAAGATCGATGAAGGAGCGGATTTGTTTTTTTGAAGGAGGCTTGGAGGGCGGAAGCGGCGGCGGAGAAACAGCCCTCACCGGTTCAACCACAGGGGGCGCGATAGTCTCTGGGCGCGGCGGTTCCAACTGAGGCTTTTGCGGATTCGCTTGCGGTATTTCTAATGCACTGCGTATACCGCGCCCAAGACTTGTATAGAGGGTTTCAGTTTTTCGCTTGTTGTCAGTTTGTGAATTTGCTTCCTTCTGCGACAAATCTTCAATTTCTTTTTCATAAACCGCGATACGGGCATCTACATCGTGTAAAATGTTTTTTAGTTTATTTATCCTGTCCTCTACAAGCTGACTATCCCTGTCTGTTACAGAGTCAATGTCGGCGATTAATTTATTAACCTCGCCCCTGTGTTCTTCCAGCAAGGAAGATGATGTGCGTTTTTTTACATACCACTTCAAGTAAAAAAACATTAAAAAACACAGAGCAAGACAAATTATCGAAATAATAAAAAATATGTTCATGGTGTTCCGTTTAGTTCATAAACTAATGTCTATTTTATTGCCCAAAAAGGGATCGTTCAAAACAGGTAGCTGTCCTTCTTCCTTGTCGTCTTTGTTTTCTTCGTGCTTTGAACCTCTGCTCTGCCGTTGTCCGTGTTCGGAATTTTTGTCATTTACTTTTTCCGTGCCGTCTCCGGTGTTCTGGGCTTCGTTCACCTGCCTAATTTGTTCTTCGGTTTTACGCTGAAGTTCAACGCCCTGTATTGACTGTTGCAACGCCTGCCCTTCCCTCTGAGCGGCTTGAGTTTTGCCGACCTTGTCAACTTGGGAAAAAATAGCTTGAAGATCAATTGGAGCTAAAGCCATCAAGTCCTTTTTGGGCTTGCTCATCAGGTTCTTCGTATTTAGATACCCTGACCAGCCCGTTTTCCAGAATAAATGTTACAGCACGGTATTCCGTGCGCACATCTTCTTTTACATCACGGATCACTACTTTAACGCCGGGCCAAACTTTTGTAGACGCTGATACACGACCGCGAACTTGTATCTGATTCATGTATTCCTGAACCTTACGAAGGTCTTCGCTTACCTTATTCAATTCTTCGGTTAAAATTTGCCGCCGTTCCATAAGCTCCTGCAGATAAACTTCCTTGTCTTCCGGTAAAGTCTTTCGCTGTTTTTTTGTATTGATCAATGTCTGCAAATCCAGCTTGATAGAATCAAGTTCAGTTTCGGATGCCGTTTTCTTCTCTATAAGACGTTCCATCTCCATCTTGCTCTGAGGATCAAAACCAACCTCACAAATTGTTTCCGTTCCGCTCGTAGAGTTGCCCAAAACTTTCGCGTTAATTTCTTCTCCGGCGCGCAGGCGTCCGCCCATGATATTCGCGCGTTTTCCCTGACAGATGATGCTCTTAATCGCGTCTACATGAGAGTTAATGATACCGTCGGTAACAACAACCATGTTTCCGGCTTCTACATGAGCGTTTTCTATAAAGCGCGACCACAGTGATTTACCTGAGCGGATTTTTCCTCCGCCTTTGGCGTTAATCCCCTGATAGATGATTATATCTCCTTCAGCATCAACTTCCGCTTTGCCTACAGTACCTTTTACTTCTATATTACCCGCCGCTTTTACCGAGAAACCGTCTTCAACGTTGCCGGTGATAATAACCGTCCCAAGGAAAATAATATTTCCGGTCTTCAGGCAGACATCGCCTTCAACCGTAAGAACAGGCTCAACATTAATTTTTCCTCCTGCCACTATTACTTGCCCGTTGATGTCGGCAACAATAGAATCGCCGTCGTCTCCTACATGAACGTTATTGCCGACAGGTAACGGAATATCATTTCCCGATCTGGCTGGAAGAATTTTTCCCGTAACTGTTTTACCGTCTACGCCGTCTTCAGGGGGGATTTTTTTTGCAAGCACCTGATTTTGAACAACATTTTGAATAATATTGAGTTCCTTAAAATTAACTCTGCCGTTTGCCCCTTCTTTTAAACTTATTTTTGTCTGATCTGTCTCAAAGCTGTATTGAATAAAAGCATCTTTGCCGTTCACGGGCTTTAATCCTTCAGCTAACTCAACTTTTTCTCTGTAAACAGGTTTGTCCGCAAATTCTATAAGGAATTCTTCTTTTATACCGTGATATACTCTGTTCTGTGTAAGCAGACTTCGATACGCGTCAGCCGTCAAGTCAGCGCCGCCTTCGGTTGGAGGCGTTACAATTACGGTTACCTTCATTTCGTTGTCATCAACTTCTACGGATGCCGTACTGTTATTGGCAGGGTTATTAGTAAAGTCCGCTACTTTTACGTATATTCCGGCGGCTTCGTCTACAAGTTTATCTACTGTACTTTTGTCATACTCCGCTATACCTCTGTCCTCAAGCGCTTGAACCGCATAAGCTGAAAATATTCTTTTGCCGTTACCGGAAGGAGCGCTAATTTTAAGAAAGACTCCGTTCGGGCGGCATTGTACAAAAGCATCTCCGTCTTTATCTGGAATAACCTCAACATCTTCAGCATCTTCATCAATAAGAAACTCTTCTTCTTTTCTTGCCTTCTTTTTCATGACGCGTTCATAGGCGCGTATTACCCAGTCTTTTTTCCCCGCTCCAAGAAAACCACTTGAGCCTCTTTCTATGATTTCGTATTCAAGACGGCGGATCGAAGTGTCAAGCAAAGTAGCGGCTTCATTTACAGCCGCTTCCAGCGTTGGACCGGAAGCATCTATAGATTGGATTGCCCTATCCTGCTCCAGATGCTCTTTAATGATTCCCTGCAACTGGACAAAATCAATCATACAATGCCTTTTCTAATATTCGTTAATTTTGACCTTAAATGAAGAACAGCTTTGGTATGAAGCTGGGAAACTCTGGATTCCGTTACCTGCAACACACGTCCAATATCTTTTAGGGTTAAATCCTCGTAATAATAAAGTACAAGTATTTTCTTTTCTTTGTCGGGAAGTTCATTAATCGCCTCAACAATTACACGGCGGATTTCATCGTTTACCACCATTACATCGGGATTAAGGCTTGAAGGGGATTCAATGCTGTCTCCTATCGAAACTTTGTCGTTATCGTCCCCTGAGTACCACAGATCGTTAAGCGATATTATTGAAGTGCCTGATATTTTTTGAATAACCTTCATGTACTCCGATTCGTCTATACCAAGCGCCCCGGCAATTTCCTGATCGGAAGCGGTCCTGCCCAGATGAGCTTCAAGCGAAGAAATGGTTGTTTCTATTTCGCGGGTTTTTTGTCTTACAGAGCGGGGGACAAAGTCAATTAAACGCAGTTCATCAAAAATCGCGCCTCTTATGCGCGTAACAGCATAGGTTTTAAATTTTACATTTTTTTCCGGATCAAATTTATCAATCGCGTCAATAAGACCAAAGACACCGTAGCCTACAAGGTCGTCAAATTCAACATTATTGGGCATTCCTACAGCGACTTTACCGGCTACATATTTAACCAATGGGGCGTATTGTTTTATAAAGGCTTCCCGTATAGCAGTATCTTTCGTCTTTCTGTACTGCTGCCAGAGTTCCTCTTCTGTCCTTTCTTCCGGCATTCCCAAACCTTTCCTTTCTTTATATAAAATTATTCAGAAACTAAAGTCCCTGAACAACTTTAATCACTCTTACTCAATACCGTTCTAATACCTTCTGCCAAACTCTTTGCATCATAATCCCTGTCCATCGGCTGGGGCTTATTGCCCGTATTATACTTTGACGAACCCGAATCATTTTCAACCGGGACTATTGAAGGGGCAGGCGCACTTGCGGCTCCAAATCCCGAATCACCCCCAAACGTTGGTGAAAAAGCCGTTGCCATCGTGTCTAAGTCGGGCAAGCCTCCTAAACCCTCATCATCATCCCCAAAACTTGGGGTAAAAACCGGTTTTTCAACACGGGGCTTTTCAGAAACAGCCTCCTTCTGAAAACTACCGCCTTCTTGAAACGCAACGTCCTCAAAGTCCGAAACGCCAAAGGTATCTTCCCTATCATTATAACCTGATTCTTGATCTTGGTCTATACCTCCCTCAGATATAACCGGGGCAAAAGCCTGCTGTCCGCCGCCAGCCATTTCCGGGTCTTCCGCTACTCTGGGCTTAAAAACGCCGGAAATAAGGTCTTCTATATTGCCCAATTCCCCGGAATCGCCGTCTCTATACAATTCAGGTACGGCATATTCTCCTATTGTGTCCAAAGTGATATTTACCTGAGCGCCCGTAGTTTCATTAATATCCGGAGGAAGGATCTGATCGTCGGGATAAAAAAGTTCCGGAAAATAGCTGTTTATCATGAACCGTAAGCCAAAGCCAAGCCCGAAAAACACAACGGAAAAAATAAGAGCCCTGGCAAAAACATGAGGCGCGGGCACACCGGCAATTACGCTAAGAGTTACAGAAATAAACAACGCGCAAAGAGCGGTTATCACGCCCCATCTAAAATTTTGCACAGTTCTCTCCTTTTCCTTTAAACAAGATTCATTTCATTCTGCGAAGGTTTGAAAAGCCTTCTTAACATCGCTCCAAAACCGGAGGATTCTCTGGTTTTGTTTCTTGCCATGCGTTCAACTATGTGCTGAACGCAAATACTTGCCTTGCACTTTGGGTCTACTACCAAAAAGGGCTTCTGCCTTAAAACAGCATGGGGGACAGACACGTCATCGTAGATAAATCCAAGGTAATCCAGTTTTAAGTTTAAAAATTGACCTGCGATATTTATCATCCTGTCGGCGACGCTCTTTGCCTGAGCCGCGCCTTTTGCGCGGTTTACTACAAGTTTTAACCCCATGTTCACAGAGTCGTACTCTGTCGCGATTATTTTGATAATTCCGTAAGCGTCCGTAATCGCGGTTGGCTCCGGGGTAGTGATAATAACCGCGTCATCGGCGGCGGCGATAAAGTCAAGAACATTGCTTGAAACGCCGGCGCTTGTGTCTATGATGATAATGTCTGCGTTGGAGAGCGTATCAAGTTCCGCGATGAAGTCTCTTCTATCCGTTTCGCCCATGTTTGCAATTTGGGAAAATCCCGAAGCGCCGGCTACTATAGAAATGCCGTATTCTGTTTCTACAAGAATTTCCCGTATTGTTTTTTGTTTTTTTATTACATGGTACAGATTGTACTTTGGGATCATATTTAACATGACGTTAACATTCGCAAGCCCAAGGTCGGCGTCCATAACAACAACTTTTTTTCCAAGTCTTGCAAAGGCAAGCGCCATATTTACGGACAGATTTGTTTTTCCGACTCCGCCCTTGCCGGAGGTAACCGTAATAATACGCGCCTTGTCTACGGGCTTTACGGGAGGCGCGTTCTTAGGCGAGGTTTCTTTTTTCCGCTTCATTATTTCCCGCAATTTCTCAGCTTGATCTTCCATATTTTATCTCCACTTAAATTGATCTGCTTCTTTTGAAGGAAAGCGGCTCTCAATTTTTTCACGGTTTACCTTAAAACCGGCAAGATTGATAAGAAAGCGCACTACGGATGCTCTTCTTATATCCACAGGAACTGTCTGTCCGTCCGTGATGTAGGATATACATTTTCTTTTTTCGGCAAGGGCGGAGATTATATTGCCAATGCGGTCTGTTTCATCCATTTTTGTAAGTACTATAGACTTGTAATTAAACGGTTCAAACTGCCTCATAATATCTTCTATGTCGCTGGTTTTTGTTGCCGCGCTTATAACAAGATGAAATTCCGCGTTGCTACCCGCCCCGTCAAGAATCTCCTTCATTTCACCTAACTTTGAGGAGTCCTTAGGGCTTTTCCCGATAGTATCAATTAGGAAAAGATCGGTAGATTCTCCGTGAAGAGCAAGCTCTTTTCGTAAATCTTGTTTGTTGACAACGCATGATACAGGGATTTGCATAATATTCCCTATTTGTTCAAGCTGTTCTTTGGCGCAAATACGAAAAGCGTCAATGGTTATCATTTTTACATCGATAGCGGTAATTTCATCCGTTCCAATTCCGTAAATTGCCGCAAGTTTTGAAATTGTAGTAGTTTTACCCACTCCTGTAGGACCGACAAGAACCATAATTTTTGGCTTGCGTTTAACGGCATCTTCCTTATAAATATTTATACTTTCTCCAATCCATTCAAGAAGACGATCCTGCACCGTATCAAGATTTTCCAGTTGCTCAAGGGACATCTCTTTTTTTAGTTTTTCAAGCATTCCGTTTATGTAACTCTCAGAAAAATCATTTTCTTTTAATAACCCTACAGCATGAACAAATGCCGGATGATCTTCTTTTTTAACGCCGCCTTCAACTTTTTCTTTAATTTCTTTTAGCGCGTCTAAAATCTGCTGTGATGTCTCTTTTCCGCTTGCGGATATTTCGTCAATGTTTTTCTTCGCGGCGGCAAGCACTTTCTTTTTTTCTTCTTCCAATCCTGCGCCTTCAATCTGACGCTGTCTGCGCCCGGTAGCGCCGGATTGCGCAAGCGGATTATAGTCGTACACGGGAGTCCTCTGTACAGGAGAAAAATAAAATTCAACCTGAACGCCCGGCTTGGAAAAAAATCCAAGGAAGCCGCCAAACCTAACCTCTTTTTGACTAAGTATATGGAAAGGTCTGTTGTATTTTGAGGCAATTTTAAGTTCGCAATCCATTCGGCTTGAGCCTTGCTCGATGTACATTTCCATTTTACTGCTCCGTATCTTCTATTCTTATAATCCCTACCGCCTCAAGAATTACATCCGCGACAATTTCAGGGACTGATAAAACCGCCAAATCAGGCAGTTCACGATCGGTTGAATTTTTTACAAGGAAACGCGACTGTTCAGAACAGAGGATAACAGGCATCCACCCCTTTTCTTTGACTGCCGAAACAGCTTTGGCAACCGCTTTTATCCATGCCTTCTGCGTCGGCGGATCAAGTGCGCAAATCATTCCCGACGCAGTCTCATATTTACCGTCGATGATCCTCTGTTCAAGAGACGGGTCGATCGTAAGAACCCTCAGCTTGTGATCTTCGTCGGTGTACTGGTGGCATATTTGGCTTGCGAGAGCCTGACGCGCTTTTTCGATGAGGAACCCAGTATTTCTTGACTGTGGCGCGAATTCTGCAATCGCTTCAAGAATAGAAACCTTGTTGCGGATAGAAACTCTTTCGCGTAACAACCCGTGGAATACTTTTTGAATTTCAGAAACACGAAGGCTTCTTCCCTCTCTTTCGCTTCCCACTTTTAATACTTCATCAACAACAGCGGGATATTCTTTTCGCAATGTGTCCAAAATCGCCTGAGTGTCCTGCAAGCCAAGAATATCCGAAGCATGACGGCGTATAATCTCTGTTAGGTGAGTCGCTATTATGGACGGAGGATCAACCACAGTGTAACCTGCGCGTTCGGCGTCGTCTCTCTTCTGCTGATCGATCCAGATTGCCGGAAGCCCGAAAGCCGGGTCTACTGTTCTCTCCCCTTCCATTTCTGTTGTTACAGTTCCAGGGTTTATACACATATAATAGCCAATGCGGATTTTTCCCCTTCCCGAATCAACTCCCTTTATTTTAAAGCAGTATTCAGAAGGTTCAAGTATTGAGTTGTCGATGATCCGCACCTTGGGAATTACAAGACCTAGGTCATAAGCTGATTGTCGTCTAACACCCTGAACCCTTTCTAAAAGTTCCGCGCCTTTTTCTTTTTCAACTAACGGAACAAGACCGTAACCGAGTTCCAGCGAAAGGGCATCAAGCGGAACAACAGGTGAAAACTCACCGGGGCGTTCTTCTTTTTGTTCGCGTGTTTTTGCCATCATCTCATTGAAACCGGCGGCTTGTTTTTGCTTACGTCCGGTTCTGAACGCATGGAACGCTATCAAAGCCGCCATTGGAAGAAGCACCTGCCAAGGGAAACCCGGAAGGACAGCAAGAACAACAAGAACAGCGGCGCAAATCCAGTAAACAAGCGCGTCCCTATCCAGTATCTGTTCAACCACCTGATCGGCAAGAACGCCTGTCGCGGCGGCTCTTGTTACGACAATACCCATAGCGGTAGAAACAAGGAGGGCGGGAAGTTGGGTAACCAATCCGTCGCCAATTACAAGTTTGATATAATAACTGACAACATTTTGTTCACCGTACATTACAGAGCCGATAATAAAGCCGCCAAGTAATTCTACGACAATAATAAAGACTCCGACCTTGACGTTACCGGAGATAAATTTACTTGCTCCGTCCATTGACCCGTAAAAATCCGCTTCTTTCTGTATCTGTGTTTTCCTTCTCTGGGACTCTTCTTCGGTAATTGAACCGGAACTGTACTCGGTTTCTACAGCCATCATTTTTACCTGCATACTGTCCAAAGTAAAACGCGCCGCGACTTCTGAAACGCGGGACGCTCCCTTTGTGATAACAATTACCTGTACCGCGATAATAATGATAAATATAATAAAACCGACTACAAGCCCCTCGGTTCCGCTGGAGCCGACAACAAAGCTGGAAAAAGCCCTTATCATCTGTCCCTTAAAGTTCGCTCCTTGAGTCAATATTAGCCGCGTTGAAGAAACGTTAAGAGCAAGGCTGAATACCGTAGATACCAGCAGTAATGTGGGGAAGAGGCTGACATCTGTAGGTTTTTGAGCATAAAGCACAATAAGCAGTACTAAAAGAGAAAAAACAAGGTTAAGCGCCATAAGCGTATCAAGGGCGATTGTCGGCAACGGAAGAATAATCGCGAGTACAATTGTAATTACGGCAACAGCAGGGAAGCTGTCCTTAAGAAAGCCCAAAGGACTGCGAGAATTATCAGCGCCTAAT
>JAIRUQ010000087.1 GCA_031254315.1 Treponema sp. | reverse complement strand
AATGTGACTCAATGGGACTTGAACAAAGTGGCAAGATTCATTAATAATAGACCTATGAAGCTCTTAGGCTTCAAAACACCTTGTCAGGTTTTCGTTGCACTTACGGCTTGAATTCGGGTTAATCTAAAATTTAATTGGAGACATTAATGAAAAAGATTATTGTTATACTTGTTTGTATTATTTTGTTGTCTTCTTGCAATAAAAATAATAAAATTCAAGATAATAATTTTGTGGATAATACTATTGTAGAACAGGTACGAGTAGAACAAATACAAAATGATAATGAAATACAGGATTTCCCAAAACTTATGTATGTTACTTCAAGAGAAGGTTTTATTACACGTTCTAGACCTTCTCTTAGTGGTGATCTTAGAAAAACATTATCCTATGGAGAAATGGTACAAGTATTTTTAAAACAAAATGATCTTGATACGATTGATGGTGTAGATGATTATTGGTATGCTATAGGATATTATAGATCTTCTCGCTCATGGATTTATGGAAGATATTTATCTGAGGAATTACCGGAAGATCTGCCTGTTATAATTGGAAGGTGGGATGATGTAGATAATGAAAGACAGTATTATGATTTTAGTATTGATAATAGTTATGGAGAAGGTTATAAAGATACAGATATAGGTGTCTGGGGAACATGGAGCTTAGATGGAAATACGCTCATGTTAACACTTGATTCCGCAATGAATTATGTTACAATAGATCCACCGGATATTGACTATGTTCAAATTAATATTATTGATAGAAATAATATCAACTTACAATTTTCAAATAATGAAATTGTAAAATTAACCAGAAATACAACAGGATGGTAGCAGTAAAACAGCTTCCGCTATTTTCCTACCGGTCGCCTCATCAAGCAATTTATTGATAATGGCGATGGCGAACTCTCCTGCGGTTCCCGCTCCACGGCTGGTTATGATGTTGCCGTCAGTAACAACGCGCTCGCCCGACCATTTGCCTGTGGTTACTTTTTCTTCCATTCCCGGATAACAGGTAAAGTTTTTACCGTCAAGGAGTCCGAGCGGAGAGAGAACAACAGCGGGGGAAGCGCAGATCGCGCAGATCACTTTCCCGGCAGAAGACATTTCTTTTAAGAGTAAAGCTGTCTCTTTGGAAGCAGAAAGGTTTGCCGCGCCGGGCATTCCGCCGGGAACAATTACCGCGTCCCAGTTACTTTGCCCTGCAATTTGCGCCAGCGTGGTTTCGGCAGTCACTTTAATCTGTCCCCATCTGCTTGTTACGGTAAGATTTTCAGAAATTGATACGGTGGTAACTTCTATTCCGGCTCTGCGAAGATAGTCGATGGGAGTTATTGCCTCGACATCTTCAAAACCGTCAGCAAGCAGAACAATTGCTTTTTTTGCCATTAGCGGTTTCGCCGTTCCTCTTCGGATTTACATTCGATGCACATAAGAGCATAAGGTATTGCTACAAGCCGATCCTGCGGAATCCGTTTACTGCATTTTATGCAGTGACCGTACTTGCCCTGCTTGATGCGTGTAATGGCGGATTCAATCAACTTGAGCCGTTTTAGTTCCTGAGAGCCGATGGCTTCGATCATTTTCCTGTCCATGTCGTCAGAGGCTACATCGGCAAGGTCTTTGGGCTCCTCTCCTTCCATTATTTCTTTAAAGTCCTCATTGCTGGCTACTAAATTATCAACAATTTCGGCTTTAAGAGCTAGAAGAGCTGTTTCCATTTTTTCAAGGAAGTCCTGATCAATTGGCGGGATTTTTTTCTTTTTTTTATTTGTCGTTGCCATTATATCCCCCTTTGTTCACGGTGACTTGCTACATAAGTTCACTACATTGCCATACATTCTTATGTTTGTCAATATTTTCTTAATCAAATTGCAATAATGGAATTTTTGGCGTTGTAAGCTCCATCACAGCCGGGAAGTCTTCAGGCTGTAATAAAACTGTCTCGCCGTCCATTTGAGCGAGAATCTGGTGACTGCCTGAGAATTCAAGTTTATGCGCTTTAAAAACAAGCGCGTTAGGGTTTTTGAGGTGCTTCCCCTTGCTGACTTGTCCCTTTACAGACAACTTACCAAGAAGCGGCATTTGTTTTATGCCGCAAACATTGCGATCGTCAGGGAGAATATTCTGCCGTGAACCATAAGTTCTGTGACCGGAAGCGCCCATTGCTAAGAGCAGTAACTTTTCCCTGAAAGATACAACTTCTTTATTATTCTCATCGAACGCTTTTACGTCCATGAAGTCTACCTTGTACTTGCTGTCGTAAGACATAGCCGCCATGTCTACCCAAAATTTGTAAGAATCGCCGGGCTTTTGTTTTTTCATAGTATTGGTCATGTGGGTTACATAAGCGTCCAGCCCGACAGAGAGAATATTAAAAGCAAGGAAAGGTCCCTTCCAGTTTGTTGGTCCGTCTTTATTAAGGATCAACTGTACGGCAGGGGCAACTTCGAGATGGACAGGCTTAATCAGTTTGTCTAAAGCCTCTCTTAAATTCTGGCTTTCCGCGCCGTCATTGCCTGTTCCCATAGGGAGCCTGAGTACTGCCATAGTTCTGCGTACATTGGCAGGCGCATTGTATAAGGCAAGCATAATTTCGCTGTGTGTTCCGTCGCCGCCCGCACTGATAATCAGGTAGAAAGGGATAGGGTCTTTTTCCGCTCTTTCAATAAATGATTTGGCTATTTCGCCGGCAGAGCCTTTACCCTCGGTAAGGTTAAAAATAATATTTTTGTATATTTGTCTTATGGGATTTGCTTGGGCTTTTTTCCGGTATTCATTTAATATTTTGACGCAGTTCTGCCACCTTGACGGAATGATAAACCCTCCTGCCGCCGGATTGGCAATAATAAGACAACGCAGGGGGCGATCCGTAGAAATTAGAGAATGTTGACACATATCAGTCAATGTTTGAGCGAAAAAATAATCCACAATATAGTAATTTTTACATGAATTTGACGGTCTGTCAAGGGGAGAAAATCAGGGAATTTTAATAAATATTGAAATTTCATACAAAAAAAGGGAGAAGTTGCTTTAAGTTCACCAAAAAAAATAATAGCCGCCCAGCGCTCAGGGAGGAGACCTGAACACCGAGCTAAGCTATTCTCAGTTTACGCGGCGTTTATCTGAATACTCCTTTTTGTTTCAGCTCTTTTTTTAATGTGTAAACTGAGCACACCGTTTTTAAATCCTGCGCTTACACCTTCGGGATCAGCGTTTTCCGGCAGTCTGAAAGAACGCTTGAAGGCGCTTGCCAGTCGCTCCTTTATAAGATACGCACCTTGCTTATCCTCACCTTTTTTCTCTTCTTGTTCTTCCTGTATGGAAGCGATCGTAAGATTGCCGCCATCAACATGAACTTCGATGTTTTTCTCGTCATAACCGGGAAGTTCCATGTCAAGGACATAGTCATTTTCGGTTTCCTGAATGTCTGTCGCGGGTAAATGGTTGAAAATTCTTCCTGCTGGCGCAATAGAGTCGCCAAGGAAGGAACCAAAGTACCTGTCAAAATCGTTCAGTACGTTTTGAATTGCGTTTGGACCATAAAGTGTTAAGGTTTTCATAGTCTTTTCCTTTTTTGTCCGGCGGGATTATTTGCGGATTTTAAGTTCAACGAACTTTCCCCTTTTTAGGCGGTTTTCCGCTAGTCCTCGTCGACATAGAATATATAGCAAAAAATGTGCCAACATCGATTTTTTTGACATTAATATAGAAAAAATCTTTCTGAAACGAGCGAAATAAGCCATATTTAGATATAATTATGATGAAATTCGTCTGAATAGACATAATTAGCGTCTTTTTCAAGCTAAAAATAGACGGTACAGAAGCAATTTAACGTTTATTTTTGGACAATAATCGCCTAAAAGTGTGTTTTTTAAGATAAATTGTATCATTTTGACACAGCAAGCAAAAAATTGAAAAATTTTGTGTCAAAATGATACAATTTTTCACGCTATAGATATTTTCTTGAATTCACCTGTGATATAGGATATTCTGTTATGAAAGGAGAAATGCATGCAATACGGTTATTTTGATGATATTGCGCGTGAATATGTAATTACACGCCCCGATACCCCCTATCCGTGGATAAATTATCTGGGTTACGAGGATTTTTACGGTCTTTTTTCCAACACATCGGGCGGCTACTGTTTCTACCGTGATGCCCGTATGTTGCGCCTGACTCGTTACCGCTACAACAACGTGCCAACCGACACCGGCGGACGTTACTTTTACCTTCGCGATGAGGGCGATGTCTGGACTCCTTCGTGGATGCCGATGAAATCCGCGCTTGACCGCTATGAGTGCCGTCACGGCATGGGCTATTCGCGAATTTCTTCCTCGCGAAACGGATTGGCGTTTTCTCAGCTTTCATTTATACCGATGAACGACACTTGCGAAATTCACAAAGTAACGCTGATCAACGAATCAAATGTTGATAAATATATCGATATATTTTCTTTTGTTGAGTTTTGTTTGTGGAACGCGAATGACGATATGACAAACTTCCAGCGCAATTTTAGCATTGGTGAGGTTGAAATTGACGGCTCACGCATTTATCACAAAACAGAATACCGCGAGAGGCGCAATCATTACGCTCTGTGGGCTGTTAATGTTCCAATCGAAGGTTTTGACACGGACAGGCAGACTTTCCTCGGTCTTTACAACGGATTTGATCATCCTCAGGTTGCTTTTGACGGGGAGTCGAAAAACTCTGTTGCTTCAGGCTGGGCTCCCGTTGGCTCTCATCATATAAAGGCGCGTCTCGCTCCGGGTGAATCAAAAACTTATGTGTTTATACTTGGTTACTGTGAAAATCCCGAAGATCAAAAGTGGGAAAAACAAGGTATAATTAATAAAAAACCTGCGAACGCTTTGCTTGAAAAATACGGTACTGTGGAAGCGGCTGATAAGGCGTTTAACGTTCTCAATGAATACTGGAAAAACATGCTGGGACGTTTCACTGTTGAAGCCGAAGACAAAAAAATGGCGCGAATGGCAGGTGTGTGGAATCAATATCAATGTATGGTAACATTTAATATGTCGCGCAGTGCGTCTTATTTTGAATCCGGTATTGGGCGCGGCATGGGTTTCCGCGATTCAAATCAAGACCTTTTGGGTTTTGTTCACCTTGTGCCGGAGAGGGCGAGATCCCGCATTTTGGACATAGCGGCGACTCAATTCCCCGACGGAAGCGCATATCATCAATATCAGCCGCTTACAAAAAGGGGCAATAACGAGATTGGTTCCGGCTTTAATGACGATCCCCTCTGGCTCATCTGCGGAGCGGCGGCGTATATAAAAGAGACAGGCGATTACAGCATACTTGATGAAAAAGTGCCCTTTGACAATAACGATTCGTTAGCTGAAACGCTCTTTGTTCACCTTAAACGCTCTTTTGATTACACCGTAAAAAATACCGGTCCTCACGGACTGCCGTTAATCGGACGCGCCGACTGGAACGACTGTTTGAACCTTAACTGCTTTTCCAAAACACCCGGCGAGTCTTTTCAAACGACCGCAAACTTTGAAAGCGGTATTGCGGAATCGGTTTTAATCGCGGCGATATTTGTCTTTGTCGGTCCCGATTATTTAGAGATTTGCCGCCGTACAGGGAGAGCCGATGAAGCCGACTATGCTGAGGAAGAAATAGCCAAAATGATCGACGCAGTCAATGCTCACGGATGGGACGGTGATTGGTTCCTTCGCGCCTATGACGCACACGGCAAAAAAATAGGCAGTAAAGAATGTGAAGACGGCAAAATATTTATTGAGTCCAACGGTTTTGCGGTAATGGCAGGCATCGGTCTTGAAGACGGACGCGCTCAGAAGGCGCTTGATTCTGTAAAAGAGCATCTTGATACGCCGTACGGAATTGTTCTCTTACAGCCTGCTTATAAAGACTATCATATTGAGTTAGGTGAAGTTTCTTCCTATCCGCCCGGTTACAAAGAAAACGCCGGTATTTTCTGCCACAATAACCCCTGGGTTACGATAGCGGAAACCATTCTTGGACGCGGAAATCGCGCGTTTGAGACTTACACAAGAATCTGCCCCACTTATCGTGAAGATGACAGTGATCTTCGCAGAATGGAGCCGTATGTGTACGCGCAAATGGTGGCGGGTAAAGACGCTATACGTCACGGAGAAGCGAAAAATTCATGGCTTACCGGAACCGCGGCTTGGACGTTTGTCAGTATTTCCCAGTACATCCTCGGAGTGCGCCCTGTTTTTGACGGTCTTCTCATCGACCCGTGTATTCCTTCCGGTATGAAGCAATTTACCGTTACCCGTCATTTCCGGGGCGCTGATTATCACATAACGGTTGATAACAGCGCGGGAGCACAGAAGGGAGTCAAGTCCATTATGCTGAACGGTAATCCACATAATGGAACGGTATTGCCTGCCTTTGGCGACGGCAAAGTACATAACGTTGTAGTAACTATGGGGAACGAGTGAAGCACCGCGAAGCGGTGTAGATGAACAATGCTACACGTTCCGGCGCACATAAAATCTGCAATGATGAATTATGTAGGTTGGCTTTAGCCAACCGTACGCGCCGCGGGGAACAAGTGATACACTACGCAGAGATTGAATTTAATTTTTTATAGGGGATTATTATGTTTTATAAAAATTTTTTAACCGTTACCTACGCTCCGGCAGGTTATCTCAATGATAATTCGCTTGAGCAGTTAAAAGCGGATATTGAAAAAGTAGACAAGTATATCAAACTGGACAAAATCTATCTTGAGACTTATCGTTCCGAAATACTTGTTGAACGTAAAAAGATGGAAGAAATCAAGGCGCTTTTTATCGGAAAAGGTTATGCGGTTTCCGGCGGAATAACAACGACGGTGAAAAGCACATTGATGGGGAGCATGTGTTTTACAGACGCGGAAAACCGCAAAAGGCTTGGCGAAATAGCGGCTTACACGGCTGAACTTTTCGACGAGCTTATCCTTGATGATTTTTATTTTACAAATTGCCGCTGTGAGTCCTGCATTAAAGCTAAAGGGGAGCGCGACGGGGCGTCTTTCCGCCTCGCTCTTATGAACGATATTTCCGAGAATGTGATTATCAAAAACGCGAGAGCGGCTAACCCAAAAGTAAATGTTATTATCAAGTATCCAAACTGGTACGACAGTTTTCAGGCAAACGGCTATAATCTGGAAGATGAATCGAAGATGTTCGACATGATCTACACAGGAACGGAAACGCGCGATCCGCATTTCACACATCAGAATTTACCAAGATATTTGAGTTTTTTCCTTCCGCGTTTGATGGAACACATCAAGCCGGGAAAAAACGGCGGCGGCTGGTACGATCTGTTTGAATGTACTCTGGAAGATTATCTACAGCAGGCGTATCTGACGTTATTCGCAAAATGCCGCGAGAATATGCTGTTCTGTTATCCGCTTCTTTGTTA
>JAIRUQ010000045.1 GCA_031254315.1 Treponema sp. | reverse complement strand
CAGTGAGTGATGAAACCTTCTTTTCATTGCTCACTGTTCGATTTATTTTCATTTTATAATGATTACAATGGGTAAAAACGACCTATTGAGTAAATTTGAGTTATGGGCTAAAATAACAGTATGCCGACGATTTCAATGTTTTATGGGATACTGATAAGAATGTATCTCGGAAAGAAAGAACATAATCCCCCGCATATTCATGCCTTTTATCAGGAGGATAAAGCTATTTTTGATGTAAATACTGGAGAGAAGACGGAGGGAAAATTACCCAAAGACAAAGAAAAATTGGTTTCTGCGTGGATCATTTTGCATAAAGATGAATTATTGGCTGATTGGGAATTGGCACAAAATGGCGAACTTCCATACAATATAGACCCACTCAAATAAGGAAAAGGGGTAATGTATTTATCAGTAAATAATGTAAAGGCTTTAGACGATTATGAACTGGAACTCACCTTTGAAAATAATGAAGTAAAAATATTTGATGTTAAACCATACTTGGACACAGGATTATTTGCAAAATTAAAAGATGAAAATTATTTCAAAATGGTAAAAATTTCATATGATACAATCGAATGGCCAAATGGAATAGATATGGATCCGGAAGTATTATATGAAAAGGGTAAAACAAAAAATGTGATAATGGTATGAAATATATTAAAATTACATCAATATTTCTTTTGGTTCTTTTAACCTTCAGTTCTTGTATAACAACAAAAACAAGACTGGGAAGAGAGTGTCGTAAAGAGATTCGTACAGAGTTGAAAAAATATTCCGATGTGCTGGATCTTCGCCGTTCGAAAGTCAACCCATATGGTGGTGAGTATTCTTTGGCACCCACTATGCCTAGTATTAGTATTGGACTATATGTTAAACCAATCCACTATAATCGTGAAACATTAATTGAATTAAGTAATAAACTCATTGACTTTTTTAACAATGACTTTTTTATTGATAACGAAATAGTAAGAAAATGGGGAAATGGATTCAATGTTAGTATATCCTTTGTCTTAAAAGAAGGCGAAAAACATAATATTTATTATAGAGTGGAATATAGAGGTGGTGAATGGATGGAAAAGTGGTATGAAATACCATATCTTTATCGTCATTAAGTAAATATAGAAGATTTTATGAAAATAATTAAAAAAAAGCAAAAATAACATTGCATACAACTGAAACATTAGTATAATTTTATATAAATTAACATAAAAACTGTTAATCATTTAAAAGATTTTTATATAAATTCTTTGCTACTCTTTATCCCAGTTAAAACAGCGAATGGAATGACCGCTCTTTATCTCCTTAAACTCCGGGTGTTCGCGCAGGCACTTCTCGGAAGCCTTTGGGCATCTTGGCGCGAAAGGACAGCAGGGAGATGCTTCTTCGGTTACAGCTTCCGCTTTTTTCTTTTCACGCCCTGCGTTATTTTGCTCTTCTTGAAGGTTTTTTAAGTTTCCTGCCGCGGAAGAAAATAAAAGCTGAGTGTAGGGATGTAAACCCTCTTTGTTCAAATCCGCCGCAGGGGCTTCTTCCATCAACTCGCCCTTGTACATTACGCCGATACGGTCGCAGAAGTAACAGGCTACTTTTAAATCGTGCGCTATAAACAAAAAGGACATATTTCTTTTTTTGCGAATGTCGAGTAACAAATTGAGAATCTGCCCCTGAATTGAAACATCCAAAGCGGAGACAACTTCATCGCAGATCAAAACTTCAGGCTCCATTAAAAGCGCGCGGGCGATAGAAATTCTCTGCCTCTGTCCGCCCGAAAACTCAGACGGTCTTTTTTCAAGATCAGCCGCCTGAAGCCCTGCCTCTTCAAGAATAGCGGCGGCTTTTTGGCGAAGCTCGCTCTCGTTCACGCCCCTGCGTTTCAACGGACGTCTGCAACCTGAGACTAAAACCTCGTACACGCTCATCCTCGGATTAAGCGACCTTGCCGGGTCCTGAAACACATAGCGCACCTTTTCGCGGTACTGACGCAGAGCCTCTTTTTTTAGGTCTGCCACAGTTAAAGTTTGCTCTCCCTCGTGATACAAAATCGTGCCGCTATCAGCCTCGTACATACGCACAAGAAGGCGCGCCGTTGTAGTCTTCCCACAGCCTGATTCGCCTACCAGCCCATACGCTTCGTTCCTGCCTATTGAAAATGAAATATCATTTACCGCGTTTACAAAACGTCCAAACCGCGCGAAAAAACCGGCTTCAAGATTGAAGCGTTTATAAAGATTGGAAACAGTCAGAACCTGCATAGGGTAAGTATAGAGCAAGAGCGAATTGAAGGGAAGGGGTCAATGAATGAAGTAAATGGAGATAGGTTAGACATTGATTTCGTTTAGAACTACCGCTATATCCGGTAACTCTGGCAAATAAGCTTCTGTGGAAATATTGTTCAATTTTGCGGTAAAAGTTTTTTGTAAAATTTGCTTACCGGAGCATTATCCCGCGCTATTCACCTAACTCAAAATAACAGTATTCGCCCTCGGTGATATTTTCGCCGCTTCCGGCTCTGTGTCAAAATCAATGTAAGAAAGTATCGCCTGTGAATCAAGTTTTGCTAGCGCGTCAGCGGCAGTGTTGACAGCGATAAGGTACTGCTCCGACGGACGGAAGGCTCTGCAGGCAGGACATTGACACCATGTGTCTTGCTGTCCTTCGTCAGGCAGTAGGTGAAAAATACGATCGAGCGTCATCTTCTGCATCGCGCGGGAAAACAACTTGCGCGCGCGTTTGGCAATGATTGCTATTGTTTTGGGATTGGTTGGGCAAAAATGGTTAGAGCGTTTTCGCTTTCCCTCTTCCATGCGGAACAGCTCCTTGTTAAACAAAAATAAACCCCTCGGCAGAAGTACGGACAGATCGTCCCCTCCCGCTTCAATAAGAAAAGCATAATGTTTTATCAGTTTTATATATTTTCCGCTTCCGCCTCTAAAAAATTTATCATTCAATGGAAGGACAAGCGTATTGTACTCATTTTCGACAGCCCATCGGATTATTTTTACACGCTTTCCGGCGCTTGTTTTTGAAGTTATGAACAGCCTCTTTCTAACTTGCCTCATAATTTAATTATATGGCATTATTCTCCATTAGGCTATATAATCTTTTTATGGATTTTGATGTCGCTATTATCGGTTGTGGGGTTTGCGGGGCAAATATCGCCCGGCGGCTTTCGGCTTACAATATAAAAACCGCTATTCTGGAGAAAGCGGCGGATGTGTCCTTCGGGACATCCAAGGCAAATTCCGGCATAATTCACGGCGGATTTCACCACAACAAAAAGCATTTGAAGGCACGGCTCGAAATACAGGGCAATTTGATGTTTGACCAGCTCAAGCGTGAGCTTAATTTCCCCTTCCGTAGATGCGGAATTATTGTCGCGGCTCTCCATGACGATGAAATGAAAACGGTCGAGCACTTGTATTTGCAGGGGCTTGAAAACGAAGTTATCGGGATTGAGCTTTGTTCGCGCCATAGAATCCTTGAGCTTGAGCCGAAGTTGTCTGATGACGCGGTTGGCGGTCTTTACGCGCCCGGCGGCGGAATTATTGAAACATACCGTTTTGTTTTCGCTCTTGTGGAATCGGCGCGCAAGAACGGGGTGGAGCTGTTCACGAATTTTAAGGTAAGTGAGGCGAAGAGAAACAGTGATTTTTGGAATATTCGCGCGCAGGACGGAAGAGAAATAAGCTCCCGTTATGTGATAAACGCCGCAGGTCTTTTTGCTGACGAGGTGTCAAAAATATTCGGGGCGGAGGAGTTTGAAATTACCGCGAGAAAGGGCGAGTATTTTTTGCTTGACCGCCTTACAAAAGCCTGCCCGTCAAGAGTGGTCTTTCCTGTTCCCACCCCTGTTTCTAAAGGGATGTTAGTTATTCCGACAGTGGAAGGGACAGTCCTTGTCGGACCCACTGCCGACGCTGTAAAAGATAAAAACGATTTTTCTACCACGACAAAACGTCTGGAACAAATTCTGGTTTCAGGAAAGACCATGATACCGTCAGTTAGTCAAAATGATGTTATAACAACTTTTGCGGGACTTCGTCCATGTTTAGGAGAAGATTTTTATATTGAAGCTTCTAAAAAAGCGCCTGCTTTTGTGCAAGTAGCAGGTATTCAAAGTCCCGGACTTACTGCATCTCCTGCAATCGCCGAATATGTAAAAAATATTTTAGTGGAAATTGGTTTACAACTGACAGAAAAACCGGGGTGGGATCCGTATATCGAAAATCATCCTTGCGCGAGGGCTCTTGGCTTTGACGAATTGGACGGCTTCATCGCCAAAGATTTACAGTGGGGCAACATTGTCTGCCGCTGTGAAAATGTCAGCGAAGCGGAAATTGTGCAGGCGATAAAATTGGGGCACACAACGTTAGACGGAATAAAATATTTTACCCGAGCGCAAATGGGACGGTGTCAGGGCGGTTTTTGCACCTACAAGATAATCAAAATCATTATGAGAGAGACAGGTCTCTCATGGAACGAAATTACAAAACACGGTGAAAAGAGCAAACTGTTGGAGGCTGTCTTATGAAAGAACTCCAATACGATGCGGTAGTAATCGGAGGCGGAGCCGCAGGAATGGCGGCGGCTCTGGAACTTGAAGAACAAGGTTTTTCATGCGCGATTTTAGAGAGGGAGGATCATCTTGGCGGAATTTTAATGCAGTGCATCCACAACGGTTTTGGTCTTCATGAATTTAAAGAAGAACTAACCGGTCCCGAATTTGCCGAACGTTTTATTGAGCGCGTAATAAGCTCAAAAATAGCCGTCTATCTTGATACGACCGTTATACGCTTTTCTGCCGTCAATAATTCATCGCAGTATAAAGATTTGTACTGCGTTTCTCCGTCAGGCACAATGAAACTCCGTTGCCGTGCGGTATTGCTCGCAATGGGCTGTAGGGAGAGGAATCGCGGAAACATCCGTATTCCCGGCTCCCGTCCGGCGGGGATTTATACCGCAGGACTCGCCCAGCGTTTGGTGAACATTGAAGGCTACATTCCCGGCAAAGATGTAGTAATCATCGGTTCAGGCGACATTGGGCTAATCATGGCGAGGCGCATGAGTTGGGTTGGTTGCAACGTAAAGGCTGTGGTAGAAATAATGCCGTACGCCGCCGGATTGACACGTAACATTGTTCAGTGTCTAAATGATTTTAACATACCGCTTTATCTTTCATCGCAGACCACGGGCATTTTTGGCAACGACCGTGTAGAAGGAATTGAAGTTACCCCGATGGAAAACGGCGTTCTTGCCCCATCAAAAAGTTTTCGTATAGAGTGCGATACAGTTCTTTTGTCTGTCGGGCTTGTTCCCGAAAATGAGCTGTCAAGGGTGGCTGGCGTTGAATTAAATAGCGTAACAAACGGTCCGCTTGTTGACTCCAGCCTAATGACAAACATGGAAGGAGTTTTTGCCTGCGGCAATGTTCTGCATGTTCACGACCTTGTAGACTGGGTCTGCGAAGAAAGCCGCCGTGCCGGACGCTATGCTTCCGCATGGTTACGCGGAGAGCATCCTTCTTTGCAGATACGCGCAAAAACAGGACCTCATGTGCGTTATGTGAACCCTGAGCGGATTGCCCCTGACAGGGAAAATATTATCTATCTGCGCTCCATGATTGTAAAAGACGACGCTGTCCTTGAACTGCGTCTGGATGGTCGCGTACTCCTAAGTAAAAAAGAACGCCATGTTCAGCCTTCGGAGATGATCAGCCTTAAACTTGATAAAAAAGATTTTAATGGTTTTGAGCTTAAGCCTGATTCAGTTTTAGAATTTAGTATAAATTGAGGTGTTATGCGAAGTTTAACGTGTATTGTGTGTCCAATCGGATGTTCTCTTGAAGTAGATGACAGTTCGCCTGATAATTTGTCTGTTACGGGCAACAAATGTCCTCGTGGTGCGGCTTATGCTGTGGAAGAGATTCGCTCTCCAAAGCGCACAGTAACCGCTGTCTGCCGCGCTGAAGGAGCCTCAGGTATTGATTTGCGAGTTCCCGTGAAGACCGCTGTCCCCTGCCCAAAAGAAAAAATTACCGCTTTGTTACACGACATTTATAAAACAAAAATAAGGCTTCCTATTAAAACAGGCGATAAAGTAATCGCTAACTGGAGCGGACAAGGGCTTGATGTTGTCGCTACAAGGACATTCTCATGATGTGGTACTATAAGCCGGGGAAATCCTCCGATAATTTCTGGAAGGAGTTTGAAGAAGAGACAGGAGAGAAAATTTTATCGCGCTCTTTGGGCAAATACATAAGCGGCTGGCGTGAATTTGACGAAAAAAACTGGAGCGGCATTTGGGGACTGATTATAAACACGTCGGGCGGCTTTCGTTTTCATTACTTTCCGCAGAACAGCTTCTTTGACTCTTTGACACGCTTTGCCGAGAAAGAGCCGCCCAAAGAGAAAAAAATATTTATCCCAAACGAAAAAATCTCTTCGTCACAGTTAATAAAAGAAGAAAAATGGTGGAAGAGACTCTTTATCCGCTCCGTGCCGCAACTTGTTATAAAATACACGGACGAAGAGGGGAGCGAAAAACGTCTTGTGTTCGAGGCGGAGTATTCGATGGATAACAGGAAAAGTAATAATGTTATATAAAATTATTTTTATTTCGATAAACTTTGTAATTTCAGGAGTATTAGCACTTTTCCCTGTGACTTTGATAAATAAATTAGAATTCACAACGCAAGTGTATATATTAGAAGAAATATTGAAAGGCGATCCGGTAATTTACGGAACAGAAGTAATGTCCTTGTATATATTAGCTTTTTTTATGTCATTTTTTATTTTTTCAATAATAGTATATATCATAATAAATAAAATAGAGAAGATAAAATATTCAAAAGTAAAATTGTTACTAACAATATTGGCATTATTATTTGTTATAGTAATCGTATCGGTTTTATCAAAGGATATGACAATTATATTGGCAGTATTATTATTGCCAACAATACTGGTTTTGGCGGTAAACAACAGAAGCAATGCGAATATCGT
Source organism: Treponema sp. (assembly GCA_031254315.1). Taxonomy (GTDB): domain Bacteria; phylum Spirochaetota; class Spirochaetia; order Treponematales; family Breznakiellaceae; genus WQXQ01. The sequence goes on along the minus strand of JAIRUQ010000045.1, from coordinate 24,880 downwards.
ACAGCCGAGAGGAGATATGCAATGATACGGAAAATGAGCGTAAAAACCATAATCAAAAGAACAATAAGCGTTATTTTCGGGCTTGGAATCACAGTTTTGTTTTTATTTTTCTTATTTAATTTTCATAATTTGGTTTTCTCTTACCAGATAATATCAGTATCTGAATTTGTTACTGCCTGTATTATGTATGTAGTCGGGATATTATTTTTAATTTTGAGAACTAAAATAAAAAACAAACTTGTGTCTTTATTATCTTTACTGTTTTTTGTACCTGTAATTTGTATGATGATAGGAATGGGAAATGCAGAACGTAAATATGTTATAGGAACAGAAGATGCAGAACATGAATATGTTGAAAGAATACAAACGGTTTCTGAATATGGACCCAATTATACTTCTTATAGACCATTTTTGTATAACAACAAACTGGCGAAGCTTGATGAAATATCTAAATTTAAAATAATTGATAATTTACCAATTCTTGATGGGGCAACAGCGTTTTTTCCTGTATATGCGGCATTTGTAGAGGCAGTATATCCACTGGCGTTTAATTATATGTCTCGTACAGAAGGAAATCGTGTCTTATATCTTAATGGAACTGCCTTTGCTTATGATTTTCTGTTAGAAGGAAAGGCAGATATAATATTTTGTCTGGAACCTTCACAAGAACAATTACAACAGTTTTATGATAACAATATTAACATAAAATTTGTTCCTATTGGAAAAGAAACGTTTGTATTTTTTGTAAATATAGAAAATCCGCTAAATAATTTAACTGTAGAAGATATTCAGGGAATATATTCAGGAAGAATAACAAACTGGATAAATTTAAATGGACAAGATGGTGATATTATAGCTTATCAGCGTCGTAAAAATTCGGGGAGTCAAACTATATTAGAAAAAATTATGGGTGATATTCCTATTGCAGAACCTCTTATGGAAGTAGTGGAAACTATGGCTGGCATGATAGATGTTGTTGCGGGTTATAAAAATTTTAATAACGCAATAGGTTATTCATTTCGTATATATTCAACGGAAATGGTAGAAAATAATCAAATAAAACTATTATCAATCAATGGCATTTATCCTTCAGCCGAAACGATACAGAATAATAGTTATCCATTTACCGTAGATTTTTACGCGATATATAATGATACGGAAAAAAAGAATGAAAATATAGAACCATTTATTGAATGGATTTTATCGGAACAAGGACAGACATTAGTTTCAAGAACAGGGTATGTTCCGATAAATTAGTATTGACAAATCGAGATGTAGTGTAGGATAATTATATGCAAATGAAGAAAATGGGCGTAAAAACAATAATAGTGGGAACAATAACTGTTCTTTCCGGACTTGGAATCACGGTTTTGTTTTTTTATTTCTTGATAAATTTTCTTCATCTACCTATTTCTTCTAATCGGGAAACACAAACTCAACGGGGACTACAAGAAATCTCTAGAAGAGAGATTGATTTAACCTATTATCGACCTTTTCGGGAAAACAACAGATTGGCGAAGCTTGATGGAAAATCCGAATTTAAAATAATTGATAATTTACCAATTCTTGACGGCGCTACATCGTTTTATCCTGTATATGCGGCATTTGTAGAGACGGTATATTCACCAGAGCATGTTTATTGGACTACTGGTATGTTAGGGATTAGTACTAGTGTATTAAAGCTTAGTAGAACTGCCGATTCTTATAATAATCTGTTGGAAGGAAAGGCAGATATAATATTTTGTCTGGAACCTTCGCAGGTGCAATTACAACGGATTTATGAAAGCAATATTAACATAAAATTTGTTCCCATTGGCAAAGAAGCGTTTGTGTTTTTTGTAAATAGAAAAAATCCGCTAAACAATTTAAATATAGAAGATATTCAAGGAATATATTCAGGAAGAATAACAAACTGGAAGGGTTTGAATAGAAAAAACAGGAGTATCACTGTTTATCAACGTCCAGGAGATTCGGGGAGCCAAACTATATTGGAAAAAATTATGGGCGATATTCCTATTGTAAGACCTGTTACAGAGAGAGTATCGCCAACTATGGGTAGCCTAGTAAGTCATGTTGCAACCTATCAACCTTATACAGATTTTAATAACGCAATAGGTTATTCATTTCTGATATATTCAACGGAAATGATAAAAAATAATCAAATAAAACTATTATCAATCAATGGCATTTATCCTTCAGCTGAAACAATACAGAATAATAGTTATCCATTTACCGTGGATTTTTACGCTATATATAATGATACGGAAAAAAAGAATGAAAATATAGAACCATTTATTGAATGGATTTTATCGGAACAAGGACAGACATTAGTTTCAAGAACAGGGTATGTTCCGATAGCAGGATATATAAAATAATGCTAACCTGAGCGTTATGTGAAAGTTATGCAAAAAAACCCACACCCGGCGTAAATGCCGAATGTGGGTATTTGAAAACAAAAATTAAACTACTCTTATTCAGCCGGCGGTCCGCTTCGTGAGGACAGCACGGGAAAGAACGAAACAAATGTGGGTTCTTCAAAACCGGAACCAGTTGAAACAACATTCAATGAAGGATTGTTGGCGTGGTGTAGGGTAACATTCTTAACATACTGGACTATTCCCGAAGAAGAACCTTCAGCCTGACTCGGTATACCAATACCGAAATAGAAAGGACCGGTCGCAGTCGGAGCAGGGACATTTGCTCTTACAAATTGTTGGTGTCCCTTTGAGCCGGTAATGTCGTACTCAACTGTGAACCATTCGTCGGCGACAGCGCCCATGGTCGCAAATGTTCTGGGTGTGTTGTCCATGATGTACGGTCCGTTAGAACTGCCGGCTCCGTCCTCCATATTAAAGTTGCGGATACCACTTGAAGCTGTAAATTGTTCCGCTCTGTAATTACCCATAAGCCGGACGTTATTCGAGTTGCGCTGAGGTCTTCTGAGGTTCCTCTCATCTACCATATAGTCAGCGGTGATTTTGTTATAGTTCGACCATGTCGTTCCCGGAGGAAGATCAAAGCGGAAGATGGCATAAGCTCCGTTTTCCAGAACGAGCCTTTCCGCTCCCTCAGGCGGCGGCGGTGGAGGTTCTCTCCCTCCCGTACTGGTACATCCAAGGGCAATTGCCGCGATTATTACGGCAACCGCAAAAAACAATTTCTTCATTTCATTCCTCCTAAAACACTGATTTTACAAGATACTGTCTTTAACAGACAAAATTTACCGTTATCGCGCGACGCGCGATTTTTTGTGGAAAGACTTAACCTTTGAAACAGTTGTCTTTTCGTATTATACCCAGAATACCACTGTTTTCAGATTTTTACAATGAAAAAATTACATATTAATCGGCGTTTTTGCGGTAATTTTGACAGTGGAGTAGTGAAGCGCCATCTTTATTACGCATGATCCAGCCAGTCTTAGCCCCGAATTGCCATAGTAGAAACATATATTGTCCCGTTTTTTCTTTTTCAATTTTTCATAATATATTCATTGATGATGATTTCGATTTTTCTAATAATTATTTCTATTATAAATTCATTATCTATCTTAAAAAATAAAACTCCCAAAATAATTATCAATGGTAAAATATATTTGAAAATATTCTTTTCACGATGTTCAGTATTAAATAATTCATTGCGGTTCACACTGTTATTTTCATGATACTCAATATTAGATAATTCCCTTTGTTTCTCATAATTACTTGTTTCAGGTTTATTACCATGCTCAATTAAATAAATTGCAGTTTCTTTATCATCAGGAGCGACAAATAATAAATATTCTTCGCTATCATCTTCCAAAAACACTACACCAACATCATCGCATTGTATGTTATTTCTGTTTAACATTAAATGAAGTTCAAACGCTGTATCATAATTTTTTGACTTAAAAATACAATCGTCAAAAAATGTTTCATCGTCGCATTTTTCAATTAATTCTATTGCCGCCTCTTCATATTGACTGTCAGTATACAATTCAAATGTTTGAGCGTCATTTAATTTTTCATCAAATTCTTCGATAGGTACGTTTATTTCATCACATCTTTCTCCTTCTGCAATTCTTGTTCCGCTAGGCATTAAACTAGTTTTGTAAAGTTCCACACCTAGGTGTATTTTGATACTGGTTACGGGAATATTATTTTTGAGCAGAAGGTCTTTTATCGCTATGATTCTGTGTTTTCTAATTGATTGATATACCAGTTTTTCCATACTTTATATTTTTCCCGTAAACTTATAATACATTATTGTAACATATTCCCGTAAAAGAAACGCCGGTAAAGATACCCGTTGACTTCTGCTTGGTAAGGCGGACACATTTGTATATTTTAATTTTTTTGCTACAGATAACGCTCTGAACATATGATAATCAGATGTTACAATTACTGTCTTTTTATCCGATAAATCATACAATTCATTGGAAAATCTAAAATTTTCTATTGTGTTTCTTGATTGATCTTCTAAAAGTATCCTTTCTTTGTCTATTTCGTTTGCGGTTAATAATCTTCTTAAAGCCTCTGCTTCAGAAATATTTTCTCCGTTTCCCTTTCCGCCGCTTAAGACAATCCTTGCCTCAGGGTTTCTATTCAAATATCTGATAGCCGTATAACCCCTGCTTAATAACGGAAGTGAGGCATACTCACCTACAACCTGACAGCCAAGAACAATAACATAATCCGCTTCTGCTCTCGCTGTAGTACGCATATTATATATTATTATTGACTGAAAAATTACAAATGATAATATAAAACAAACAAAAATAACAAGCAATAAATATCGGATGACTTTTGGACATTTATTTATTAAGGTAATAACAAAATTTAGTTTAAAAGACACAACTATTAGTAGAATTCCTGTTAAAGATACAAAAAAATTAAAAACATCAAATCTCCCCCAGCGAACCGAAGTTATTGTAAAATATAAGGAAATAAGTATTCCGAATATCAATAATATAATACTACAGAGTTTATTTATTTTTATAGGGACGGGCAATTTCACAATTATATTCTATACCATAACTTTATATTCTGCAATATTAGAGTTATTCAAAAACTTTAATTTGCAAATAACTCTATTTAGCAGATTCATCAATAATATTTGCGGCTTCCGCTTTATGACCAACTTGAACAGGAGTGATGCGGTCTGTTGTTGTACCGTCGCCAAGCTGTCCATCTTCATTTTTACCCCAAGTCCATAACGAGCCGTCCGTCATAATAGCCGTAGCATACCAATCACTCGCAGAAATGTATGCCCAATTTGTATTTCCCCATAATCTGACAGGGACACCACCATAATCCAGTATAGGCAAACCGTCTTCGCGTTCATAATAACCTAACGTTCCCCAAGCCCAAAGCGAGCCGTCTTCTTTTATCGCCATTGCATTGTCCAACCTTGCTGACACGGACAACCAGTCTGTATCAGTCCCTATCTTGATGGGACCATTATTGGTTGGATACCATATCCAGAGTGTACCATCCGTCTTTATGGCTACGTTGTATGTGCATATGGACGCTGATTCCCAATTTGTTTCAGTACCTATTTGTGTTGGTTCCCATCCCCATGCCCAAAGCGAACCATCCTGTTTTATTGCAAAAGAGTGCCTATAATTTGAGGACACAAATATCCAGTCGTAATCCGAACCTATTCTGGTTGGGGCAGTAGCAATGCTTATATTATCTACGCCAAGTTGATGATATTGATTACTTCCCCAACTCCACATTGAGCCGTCCGTTTTGATAGCTACGGTGAACTCTTCGCCTGCAGACATAGAAGCCCAGTCATAATCTGCTCCTATTCTGACGGGACTTAGGCGATCATCTGTCGTACCATCGCCAACTAGCCCCAAACGATTCGCCCCCCATGCCCAAAGTGAGCCATCTGTCTTTAAGGCTACAGAGTGATATTCGCCAACGGACACGAAAGCCCAGTCGGAATTTGTTCCTATTCTGACGGGACTGAGGCGATTATCTGTCGTACCATCGCCAAGACGACCTCTGTAATTACTTCCCCATGCCCAAAGCGAACCATCCGTTTTTATAGCAATAGTGTGTTCATAGCCTAATGACACCATCTTAAATGTAGATAAAGATGGATCGCTTTCAAGATTTGCATAATTATTGGTTGTGTTTTCAGTAATAGTAATATCAGCGATTTCAGTCTTATTTTCATTTTCGCTAATATTGGCGGTTGCTTCACTGCTGTTACGATTGTTGGGACGACATCCTGTAAAAACCAGAGACAAAATTAAACAATAAAATATTCCTTTAATTAAAAAACGTGCCATAATAAGTCTCCTTTTCATATTTTATGTGATTTTTTGGAATATTGTCAAGTCAACTTGACAAAAATTTTATATTATGTTATCCTAATAAACATGAAAATTAGTTATATTTTATTTTTTATCGTGATTTTTGTAGGAGCTTGCAGTAACAAACTTGAAGTTACCGGCAAGGATTATGTTTATGAAAAAATGTTATTTGACACTCATCGTTTTACATTTGAAATTCATTTGGAAAATATCGGCAATTCGCAAAAATTTTCAAAATTGATTGAAAAACTTATTTATCAAGATAAAAATTTTGACGAGTATGCCGCATATACAGAAAATGAATTTATCGGAAATATTAACAAAGATTTTTATCCGCAAATGATAGATGATGATGGAACTGAATATTTTTATCATTCCGATTTAATTAAAAAATTTAATATTATAAGTTATAATAATTCATTTGTAATTGTTAAATATAGCGATTATCTTTATTATGCAGGCGCGGCTCACGGAATTTTTCAGTATATATATTATATAATTGATATAGCCGAGGAAAAAATACTCAAAATTGATGATTTAATTACTCCCTTTCCCGATGACGTATTAAAAGAAATGATAGAAGAAAAATATGAAATTGGTTATTATTTTGACGAACCAATATGGTCGCCTGACACTATTAATTTTAATAAGGATAATATTGAACTGTTGTGGAATGTTTATAGAATAGCGCCGTATGTTTACGGAGCGATTACTATTGAAATTCCTGACGCTATTAATAAATCCTACCTGACAGAAAAAGGAAAACAGTTAAAAAGATTGATAAAATAGTAACGTTAAACCTAGTCTGTAGCTAAAACATTCTTCGCAAAAGACATCACACAAAGGCACGGAGGGACAAAGGCACAAAGGGCGACGCTTAATTTGACAAAGGCGTGTTTTCTATTATGCTTTTTCTTAATTTCAATAATAAAGAAAAGAATGAAGGAAACGCGTAGCCCTTCTTCCCCTTTGTGTCTTTGTGCCTCCGTGTGGAATCTTCTAAAATAATTTTTGGGGTAGTTATCCTAAATAAAAATCTTTTACTGCCGTAAAAAAAGAGCCGATATTGTCCCAGCTCGAAAGGGGAGGAATATCGCATCCCGATGAAATAATAAAGTTGGGATATTTGCCGCATTGGGTTAAAAGATCGAGAGTTGCCTGCCTTATGGACTGGGGCGTTCCGCCGCGAAACTGTTCAGCAGGGGAAATGTTGCCCATCGCGATGATGTTTTCGGGAATGTGCGTCATCATTTCTGCCATGTCAATAGCGTTGCCGAAATGGAACGCATCGGCTCCTGTATTGAGAATAGAATCAATCATTTTAATTGTAGCGTTTCCGCAGTTGTGATATATAAGGATAAAATTTTCGTCTCTTACAGCTTCGGTAATTTTACGCACATAAGGCTCTGAAAATTCACGGGCAAGATCGGGGGACAACATTCCCGTAACAGGTTCGGCAAGTACAACGCCGTTAACGCCTGTCTTTTTATAAGCGTTGATGTAAGAGATTAAAAAATCCGCCGCTTTTGAAAGAACAAGATGCATCATCTCGCTTTCTTCATAGCAAAAAATCATCGCCTCCGAAACGCCGACAAGCCGCCCTGCCAGAGAGAAGGGACCAATCGTTCCGCCAAAAATGGGTCTGTCTGTTATTAATTGAACCGCTTTTTCCGCCGCTTCAAGATAAATTGAAGTTCTGCCTGCTCCTATCGGCGGGACAGCGAGATTCTTCGCGCTTTCCATGTCTGTAACAATACTTCCGGTAACGGTGGGCACTTCGCTGTCGGAGAATTTTATTTCGGAGCCGAAGCACTCAGCTTCCAAAGATAAATCCATAAGACTGACAGAAGCGGCGCTGTCGCATTTATCCGCGATTAATTTCATTCCCTTTGCCTGAGTGTCGCTTTTAGAAATTAGCTCTTTAACAGTTATTCCCATAAGCTGAATGCATGGGAACGACAAAACAGGCAGAGCCTTTTTTTCTTTTGCGGCTATTTGTTCATTAAGCCATTGGCGCATATTACGTTTCATAAATAGAGCCTATCATATAATAGAAAAAATTGCAACATATATTGAAAACAATAGCAGTATTTGTTTTAATATATTGATGGGTTTTTCGAGTATCGATACATTTCAACCTTCTTCTGCTTCATGCGAAAACAAGACCGTGGACGCCTCTGTCGTCCGCGCCGCTGTCGGTCTTGATATTGGCACTACCAATGTTCAAGCCCAGCTTGTCAATCTTGAAACAGGCGAGTCTATTGATACATTTTCCGCTCCCAACGCTCAGCGTGTTTTTGGCGCGGATGTAATCAGCAGAATTAACGCCGCACGTAACGGAAAAACAAAAGAACTTTTTACCGTGATTAACAGTCAGGTTGAGGTTATTCTTCGGCAGTTTATTGAAAAATGGAACCTCGCCAAAATAGAGAAGTGCGTCGTTAGCGGCAACATGACAATGCTTCATCTTTTTTCGGGAGCCGATCCTTCCGCAATGGGAGAGGCTCCCTACACCCCTGTGTTTTTGGAAGAGCGGCATTTTACGGGGAAGGACTTTTCTCTTTCCGCCGATCATATCAATCTTCTGCCGGGAATTTCCGCCTTTGTAGGAGCGGACATTGTTTCAGGTTTGGCTTATGTTGACATAATGAACACCGGCAGGGACGCTTTTTTTGTTGACATCGGGACAAATGGCGAAATGGCTGTATGGAACAAAAGCAAAAAACGGCTTTTATGTTGTGCGACTGCCGCAGGTCCATGTTTTGAAGAGGCGGAAATTTCCTGCGGTTTGAAAGCCGCTGAGCTTATCGACACAATCGCAAAGATGAAACGGACAGGCGTTATTGATGAGACAGGCGCGTTAGCTGATGAGTTCGCTCAGGAAGGTTATCCTGTAGTTGAGGGAATTGTCATTACACAACAAGATGTGCGCCAGTTTCAGTTGGCTAAGGCGGCTATTTTTTCCGGGATTAAAGTTCTTTGCAGGACGGAATTCTCAGGGATAGAGAATGTCGGCGCGGCTTATATCGCAGGAGGACTTGGCTTTTTTCTTAATCTCCAAAGCGCGGCGGAGGTTGGGCTTCTTCCGAAGGAGTTTACAAGCGCGAATACAACCGTTTGCGGAAACACAAGTTTAATGGGAGCGGTAAAAAGTCTGCTTGACACTTCTTTTCTGCCGCGCTGTTACGAAATAATCGCACACAGCACAGTCATTGATCTCGCCGTAGACAAGGAGTTTTCGGAAGAGTTTGTTGAGAATATGATGATGTGAGCAATCATTACTCTTTACAACATTCAAGGAAATAATCGAAATTTAAGAAATCAAATTTATCGCTATCAATGAATTGTAAAAAGAAATCTGCGTCTTCAGGTTTTACGGGGTAAACATGAAACATCATAGGGTCGATTTCATTATTGTATTTTTTTTGTAAAGTATTAATATCAATATTTACAGGTATTTCACCTGCAAGTTTGTTATCGTTCTTTTTATAAAAACTAATAAATCGTCTCAGCATGAAAGAATTATAGCATAATAAATGGAGTGAAGATAGAAAAATCCGCTCCTAATAAGCGGTATACGCTTCGCTAGTTTTAGCGGTTTTGGGGTACGAAAAACCACTTGAAAAAATCAAAAAGGTGTTGTAAAATTAAATTTATGAATATTGAAACGGTAAATGCTTTGGAAAAAGCTATAAGAAATGAAAACATACTCAAAAAATACAATCTTGAGAAAATAGGTGTATTTGGCTCATTTGCGCGCGGTGAAAAAGCAAACGATATTGATTTTTATATTGATTTGGAAGATTATAATTTAAAAAATCTGTTGGGTCTAAAGAATGACCTTGAAAAAATTACAGAAAGAGAAGTTGATATAATGCTTAAAAAATACGCCAATCCAATAATTTTACATCGTGCCGAAAAGGACATGAAATATGTTACCCAATGAAAAAAATGATCTTTTGTATTTGTTAAATATATTGGAATACATTGGGAAAATTTGGAAATATACTGAAAAAACAAATGACGCTGAAGAATTATTTGAATTGAATGATCAGTTGAATTTAAATGCTTCGCTGACATTATTGGCAAATATAGGGGAAAATGTTTCAAAAATATCTGAAAATTTGAAACAGGAATATTCAAGTATTGAATGGCAAAAAATTAAAGATTTTAGGAACAGAATAGTACATGATTATGTTGGAATAGATTTAGCTATTGTGTATGAAATTATAACAAATGATTTTAAGTCATTAAAACCAAAAATTGTAAATATTATAAAAGAAAAATTAATACAAAAAATATTTGATATTGAAGAAATAAAAATATGCGAAGAAAGTAAATATTATCGGGATATTGATTTTAAGGAAATTTTGTAATAAAAGTTATAGTACATCATCTAACAGAGATTGAAGATGCGCTTGTCTGCGACTAAAGTTTCGCCCAACTCCTACGCATAAAACGCGCGACAGACTTCAGCGGCGGACGCGGCATCGGGGCTATATGCGTCAGCACCGATTTCGTCAGCGAAACCCTGTGTTACGGGAGCGCCGCCAACCATCACTTTCACCTTGTCGCGGACACCTGCGTCTACAAGGGCGGTGATAACGTCTTTTTGAACAGCCATTGTAGTGGTAAGAAGCGCTGAGAGGCAAAGCACTTTTGCGTCGCTTTCTTTTATCTTGTCTACTATAGATTGAGTTTCGCAGTCAACGCCAAGGTCTTCAACATCAATGCCCTTGCCTTCTATCATCATCTTTACAAGGTTTTTTCCGATGTCGTGCTGGTCGCCTTTAACGGTGCAAATAATAGCCTTTCCGACCGGAGCGATTCCTGCCTCGGCAAGACGGGGTTTAAGAGTCTCTGTCGCCTTGTTCATCGCGCGCGCCGCAATCAAAACTTCCGGTACAAAAACTTCGTTGCGCTTGAACTTTCCGCCAATTATATTCATTCCGCTCATCAGCGCGTCTTGCAAAATGTCAGCGGGTGCGGCTCCGGCGTCCAGCGCTTTCTGCACCGAGACAATAATATCTCTCGCCTTTCCCTTCTGAAGAAGTTCCGATATTTCACTAAAAATTTCGCTGTAATCGCCGCCCATGATTTGCTCCTTTCATTTTGTTATTTTAATTATAGTATTTTTTTTGAGATAAGTCGAGTGGAACCTCTAAAAACCCCGGTTGGGTTTTCAGAGGTTCCTTAGAGAAAATTGCCAATTTCTCATTGTTATAGTGAATTACGCAAATGCAATTTTCTCCTGAGGTTATGAAAACTTCTAAAAACTGAAGTTTTTAGAAGTTCAATATTGTTAATTTACATCATTTAACAGAGCCATCGAAAAAAAAGTAACCGTATTTGGACCGTTATTGTAAGCGATACCTGCCGCCTTGCTCAATTCAGTTACATTTATGCCTGCGGCTTCTATTGAACCAATTTTGTGTTCGGGAAAAGGACAAGGCGCGGGAAAGGCGCAACGGTTATTTCCCTCAGCGTCTTTGCAAATTGGACAACTCCCCGCGCCGTAAACAGGCGCGCCGCTCAGTTTCTTTAACTCGGCTGTCAGTGCGGCGTGAAGGTTTCTTCCCTCTGTCATCCCGTCGTAGTCAAAGGAGTCCTCTAAATTGTGCACGGTCGTGAAGAGCAAAATCTGTTTATAGGAAAGAATTTTTCCCCTCTGTTCCTGCGGGCTTTCGCAGGCAGGAGGGCATGTCCACGATTTGTTGTAATTGCCGCAAACATTGGTCTTGCAGGATTCAAGCAATTCAGGCGAGAAGACCACCTCCCCTGTCGGAAGCAGGGCGTATTCATGGACAGGCGCGTTTACGGCAGAGGAGGCTTCCATAAGGGTTTTAATTATCGATATCAACTTTTCTCTCTTTTTTGGGCTTACGCAAATCGTTTTTTTAAGATAAAATACCGCTATGGAAAATATAAACACAAAAGGCTTTATTGAAAAGTACTCAAAACTCATATTTGAAAATGGGGCGATTGAAAATGATCTTTATTTAAAATATGAAGTAAAACGCGGCTTAAGAGATATAAGCGGAAAGGGCGTGCTTGTAGGTCTTACTGAAATTTCCGAAATTATTTCTTATGTAATAGAAGACGGCGATCTTGTTCCATGCGAGGGCAAATTGTACTACCGTGGAATCAATGTCGAAAAACTTGTTGATGGTTTCTTAAAAGAAAAGCGTTTTGGTTTTGAAGAAGCGTGCTTCCTTCTTTTGTTTGGGTACTTGCCGGACAAAGATGAGTTTGCGGATTTTTCTTCTGTTCTGGAAGCTCATACAGCTTTGCCGGAAAACTTTATACGTGACACGATCATGAACGCTCCAAGCAGAGACATGATGAATTCTCTGTCAAAAAGCGTGCTTACCCTCTACGCTTTCGATAAAACTCCTGATGATATTTCTCCCGAAAATGTTTTGCGGCAGTCGATCAGTTTGATAGCGCAATTTCCTCTGCTCGCCGTTTATGGCTATCAGGCGTTCGCGCATTTTCATGAAAACAAAAGTTTGATGATCCATCCGCCTCAAATTGGAAGGTCTATTGCGGAGAATATTCTTCACATGCTCCGCCCTGATTCAAAATACACGGAACTTGAAGCGAGGATTTTAGACCTTGCGTTGGTGCTTCACGCTGAACACGGCGGAGGCAATAACTCAACTTTTACAAACCATGTTGTTACATCATCTCATACCGATACATACTCAGCGGTAGTTGCCTCTCTTGCTTCACTTAAAGGTCCTCGTCATGGCGGCGCGAATATTAAGGTTGTGCAGATGTTCCGCGACATGATGGAAAATATTTCTGATTGGAATGATGATCAGGAGATAAATGCTTATCTTGAAAAATTACTTAACAAGGAAGCGTTTGACCGCTCCGGTTTGATCTACGGTATGGGACACGCTGTTTATTCACTGTCCGATCCAAGGGCGCTCATTTTCCGTCAATTTGTCGAGCAGTTAGCGAATGAAAAAGGGCGTAACGATGAGTATGTTCTTTATTCAAAAGTAGAGACGCTTGCTCCTGTTATAATCGGGAAGATACGCAAGATTTACAAAGGCGTCAGCGCGAATATCGATTTTTATTCAGGTTTTGTATACAGTATGCTCGATTTGCCGGAAGAACTTTTTACACCGTTATTCGCCGTTGCGCGTGTAGCAGGCTGGAGCGCTCACAGACTGGAAGAGCTTGTAAACAACGGAAAGATCATCCGCCCTGCTTATAAATCCGTAACCAAACAGCAGTCCTATGTACCGATGAAAGATCGTGGCTGACAGAACAGATATGATTTCAGCCGCGATTATCGGTACAGGAAATATTTCGGGACAGCATATTGACGGGTATCTTGCTTTTCCTGATAGGTGCAAAATAACCCACCTTGTTGATATCTTTCCGCAAAAGGCTGAAGAAAAAAATAATGCCGCCAATATAGGAGCGAAGGTAAGCGCCTCATACAAAGATATACTAAATGCGCCTGACATCGATCTTGTAAGCGTTTGTACTCCTCCTTTCTGTCACGCAGAGATTGCGATTGATTTTCTTAACGCCGGGAAAAATGTGCTGGTGGAAAAACCGATGGCGGCTTCACTTGAAGAGTGTGATGCGATGATAGCCGCCGCGAAAAAAAGCGGCAAGCTACTTTCTGTAATCGCGCAAAACCGTTTCCGCGATACTGTTTTTAACTTAAAAAAAGTTTTAGATTCCGCGCTTATAGGAAAGGTTGTTTACGCGCAGGTTGAATCCCTATGGTGGCGAGGTCATTCCTATTATGATCTCTGGTGGCGTGGAACATGGGAGAAGGAAGGCGGCGGCTGTACGTTAAATCACGCTGTTCATCACATTGATATGTTGTGCTGGATGCTTGGACTGCCAAAAAAAGTGACGGCTGTTATCAGCAACGCTTCTCATGACAATGCCGAAGTGGAAGATATTTCCGCCGCTACTCTGCAGTACGACGGAGGTCTGTGCGCGAAAGGAGCGTTGGCGCAGGTTACAAGCTCTGTTATTCACCACGGTGAGGAGCAACAGCTTGTTTTCCACGGAGAAAAAGCTCGCATTTCTTTCCCGTGGAGAGTTTCAGCTAACATTGCCAAGCCAAACGGCTTCCCTGCCTCAGAGCAGAATACTACATTGATAAATCAACTTGATGATTTATACAACTCTCTGCCAAAACTTTCTCATTCACTGCATGAAGGGCAAATTGACGATGTGTTATCTGCTATTGAGAACGGAAACGGGGCGATGATTGGTGGAGAAGACGGCAGGCGCACAATAGAGCTGATTACAGCGATTTACAAAGCAGGTACAGAGCAGAGGACCGTGGATTTGCCAATTCAAAAAGGCGATCCTTTCTATACAGTAAAAGGCATGAGGGAAAAAGTTCCTCGTTTTTATCAAAAGACCGCTTCTGTGGATGAGCAGGGCGGAAGCATTACATTTTAATTTTTGGGGAAAGATATGGGGATAAAATCTGACGGAATGAATTACGCTCCTAAGGGAAAACCAGCGCCTGTTGTGAAAAAAGGTGAATTTGTATTTTCGGCAATCGCCCTTGATCACGGGCACATTTACGGTCAATGCAACGGCTTAATAGAAGCAGGCGGAGTATTAAAAAGCGTATACGATCCCGATCCCCAAAAAATGGATAAATTCTGCGAAACCTACCCGAACGTAAAACGCGCGGACAGCGAGGATGAAATTCTTTGCGACAAAGAAGTCCAACTTGTAGCAGGAGCGGCGGTAACATCAGAACGCTGTTCTTTGGGGTTACGTGTCATGTCAGCCGGCAAGGACTACTTTACCGACAAAGCGCCGCTTACAACGCTTGAGCAGTTGTCTGCCGCGAAAGCAAAGGTAAAAGAGACGGGAAAAAAGTACATGGTCTACTACAGCGAGCGCATTCATGTTGAAAGCGCCGTGTTTGCGGGGCAACTTATTGAGCAGGGAGCGATTGGCAAGGTGATACAAGTGCTCGGTCTTGGTCCCCACAGGCTTGGCGCGTCATGGCGACCTGAGTGGTTTTTTAAGAAAGAAAAATACGGCGGAATATTATGCGACATAGGAAGTCACCAGATTGAACAATTTTTGTTTTATTCAGGAGCGAAGGACGCCTCAGTAGTCCGCAGTCAAATAGCGAATTACAATCATCCGCAGTACCCTGAGCTTGACGACTTTGGCGATGCTGTACTGGTAGGCGACAACGGCGCGTCTCACTATTTCCGTGTAGACTGGTTCACCCCTGATGGCTTACAGATGTGGGGCGACGGACGTTCATTCATTCTTGGCACAGAAGGTTTTATCGAACAGCGAAAATACATGCAACTTGGCGAAAAAGACAGCAAAGGCGGCAACTTATACCTTGCAAATAACAAAGAGGAAACCTTCTACAATGTCGAAGGAAAGGTTGGCTACCCGTACTTTGGCGAATTAATACTCGACTGCCTGAACCGCACAGAAAACGCGATGACTCAGGAACACGCCTTCAAAGCCGCAGAGTTGTGCGTCCGCGCACAGATGCAGGCGGTTAAGATTGCGTAGTGAGTTGACAAATTTAATTTTTTATAGGATAATAATATAAGGAGTATAATTAATTTTTTATATGCCAATGATTCTCCGGAATATAGAAAGGCGACAGAGGTGTTTTTCGATGATGTTGTGGCAAAAGATAAAATTGATACTTACATTTCAAATGTTGTAATAGATGAAATTAATAAAACGGAAGACAAAAATAGAAGAGATACATTATTAGGAACATTTGATAAATACATGAACATAAAAACTTTAATTGCAGAGAATGAAATATTAGATGGAATCGCTTCTCTTTGGGAAAGTTATATAAATAAAGGAATCATACCACAGAAGAAAACTGCTGATTCTTTTCATGTGGCGTATTCAACTGTATTCCAAATGGACATTTTGTTAAGCTGGAATTTTCAGCATTTAGCAAATATCAATAAAGAACAAAAAATAATGTTACTCAATAGAACACTGGGATATAATTATCCTTTTAGGATGGCAAATCCACTGGAGGTATATTTTGAGGAATGACTTGTTGGAAAAAGCGTTGGAAGAAACATGGAAAAACAAAGAGAAATTTTATGAAGATACAAAAGGTCTTTCAATGTTGGAAATAATAACAAAAATAGAAAATAAGTATAAAGTACAGGATACCGCACATAAAACAGTAAATGTAAAGCCGCTCCTTGTACAGCAATTCAATGCTCATTAAAGCGGCAAAGGGTACGGTTTTTGTTCGCTCTGTAGCCAATCTAATACTTATTAAGTATTTCGCTAAGGATTTCATTCGTTGACTGGTCAATTTGAGTTTTTATTTGTGTTTTGATTTGCTTTTTCATGGAATTGGGCAGACGGGGGAACAGGTTTTCGGTGTCAGAATGGGGGGATTCCGAACGATCCTTGAAAAAGTGATACGGCTCTATTCTCAATATATCCGCAATTTTTTCAATCAACTCCATAGAGGGGAACCGCCGCCCAATCTCAATATCTCCGATATAGCTGGTCGCTGTATTGCAATACTCCGCCAGTTTCATCTGTGATAAGCCCTCTTTTTTGCGGAATCTTTTCAAATTTTGGACAAAAATTTGTTTCAAGGTCATTTTTATATGCTAATAGCCGATAGATTTATTCCACAATCGGCTAAATGACGAGATTTTTCTATAGATAATTATCAGCAAAGAGCTGATTGATAATAAAAAGCGGGGAAATCTACCATAGCATATTGATTCGTTTTCTTGGATAAAAGGCGAAATCAAAATGGATGCGCCGTTGGCGCAAAAATATTGTGTACCGCCCTAGGGCGGAAATAAAAGGAGTGTTTTTATGAATAAAAAACTTTTTTTCTCGGCAATGCTGGCAATACTGCTGGTTTTTGGAATGACGGTTGTTGGCTGTGGTGACGGATCAACAAGTGGTGACTCTGTAACTATAAGGACAGTAAATCCAAGTACCTTAATTGATGGGGTAGAACGGCAATATACAATAACAGTAGATTATGTTTTATCTACTCAGGAGACAGCTCAACTTTTTCTTGATGCTAATTGCTTTCCTCCAAGTACTCTTTACAGACCGGATTACTTTTTTTATCTTACAGATGTTGTTACCGTGGATAAAGGGAGTGGAAGCCATACATTCAATATAACCAGAAAAGCAAAAAACTGGTCTAATGAATATCCAGACGGTAAACATGAAATAATGGCTCTTCTTTTTTCCAGTGATTATAATTCAGTGAAAGGTGGTGGGGTTCGTTTGGCAAAAAGTACAAAAACGGTTTCGTTTGAATAGATTTTACGTCGCCTAACGAGGATTGTATATGCTTCGATGCCTTTCGACGGATCGGGCATATACACCTGAACGTTAAGCGAAATATCATAAAATTTTTACAATAATCAGGTAAATATTGAAAAATTTAAAAAGCCACTTGACAGTATATCAAAAAAAGGGATATATTTATACAATAAAGCGTTTTGGAGGAATTATAATGCCGGCAATTAGGGAAACTACTGATTTATTGAATAAATTTAATGAAATTCGGGAATTTTGTCAGAATTATAGGGAACCAATATTCTTGACAAATAATGGTCAAGGGGAGCTGGCTGTAATGAGTATTGAAACATACGAAGAATTGGTGGGTAGGCTTGAATTGTATCAAGCAGTTGAAGTAGGTTTGAATCAGATAGAAAATGGAGAAACTATCACTGAAGAAGAAATGCTGGAACATATAAAAAATTTATAAGGATCAATAGGTGTATAGGGCAGAATTCTCAAAAATAATTAAAGAGGATATTGATAAAGCGCATAATTATATAAAGAAAACTTTAGAAGCTCCAATGGCTGCTGAAAATTTAAAAATGGAATTATTGGAAAAAATAGAAAGTATTAAAAAGAATCCGTATGCAAGACCGTTAGTTCAAGATAAATATTTGGCGTATTTAAGTTTAAGATCAAAGAAAGTAAATAATTATTTGTTATTCTATAAAGTAAAGGAGTCTGATAACAACGATAAAAAGCATGTATACTTAATAAGATTCATGTATGGTAAAAGAAACTGGATAAAAATATTTAAGAATGAATCTATAAATGAGTTAATGTAAAGGCATGACATTTCGCCGTCTTTCATCGGCTCAGATACCGCTGGAATGTTAAAATATATTTATATAAATAACATAAAAAAATTGACTAAATTAAAACTAAATTATATAACTTAGTTAAAAAACAACTAACTAAATAGTAGTTTACTCCCTAAGCGCGACTTCCTCGGCTTCTTTTTCAAACTGTTGCGTGTAAAGTTTATAATAATGTCCGCGCCTATTCATTAACTCCGTGTGAGTTCCGCGCTCAATGATTTTTCCGTCATCGACAACGAGGATAATTTCCGCGCCGCGAATGGTGGAAAGCCTGTGCGCTATTACAAAACTTGTGCGTCCTTCCAAAAGCGTGTGAATGGCGTCTTGTAAGAGCATTTCCATTTCAGTGTCAACAGAGCTTGTCGCCTCATCAAGAATAAAAATCCTTGGGTCGGCAAGAACAGCGCGCGCAAATGAAATGAGCTGTTTCTCGCCTGTGGAGAGCCTGTCCCCTCCTTCCCCCGCTTCGGTGTCAAAGCCTTTTTCCATTTTTGTAATCACCTTGTCCGCGTGAACAATCGTAGCGGCTCTTTCCACCTCTTCATCGCTTGCGTCCAGCCGCCCGTAGCGGATATTTTCGCGGATAGTGCCGGAAAAAAGATGAGGACTTTGTAGCACATAACCAAACGCGCTATGAAGCCAGTGCTGGCTTCGCTCCCTGTAATCTTTTCCGTCAATCAATATCTCCCCTGATACAGGTTCAAAAAAGCGGCAGACAAGATTGACAAGAGTTGATTTGCCGGCTCCTGTTTCACCTACAATGGCGGCGTAAGTTCCGGCGGGAATATGCAGATTGAAATTCTCAAGCACGTTTTTATTGCCGTCGGGATAACGGAATGTTACATCACGGAATTCGACATCCCCTGTGATAGGCTCCCAATTTTCTTTTTTAGGTGAAAATACATCGCCGTATTTTTCTGTTACTTCCTTTTTGTCGGTAATGCCGGGATTTTGTTCAAGAAGATTACTGACCCTCTCTACATTTGCCTGCGTCGAAACAATATCAGTCAATATTCTTGCGATATTCTGAATTGGATAGAAAAAACCGCCTGCGTATTGCAGAAAAATAGCGAGAATTGACAACTCCGCTCCGAGGAAAATAATCTCATAACCACCGTAACTTAAAACAACCGCTGTCGCCAAAGAGCCGATAAAAAGCGTTACGGGAATAAAAATTGAGCGAAGACGCGCCATGTGATTGGCATGACCTCTGTATTCCGTTGTAATAGCCGAATATTCGTTAAGGCTCTGCTGTTCCGATACAAGAACTTTTATCGTTCTTGCTCCTGTTATGCCTTCGTTCATCGCTCCCGTCATTTTTGAATTGAGTTTGCGTATAACACGGTTAAGAGTGAGAATTGCCTTTTGAAAAAACCATGTTATAACTCCCAGAACCGGAATTGTAGCGCAAACAAAAAATGCCAGCTTCCAGTGAACCATGAACATCGCGGCTATCGCTCCGATACAGTAAAAAATTGACCATGTAAAGTCGATAAGCCCCCACGCTATCAAATCTCCAATGCGCCCTGTATCAGAATTTGTACGCGCCATTAAATAGCCGACAGGAGTTTTGTTAAAATAAGAAAGACTAAGTTTCTGCAGATGAATAAAGACGGCGTTTCGTAACGCACGGCACATTCCAACTTCAGCCTTAATTCCTATTGCGACAAAATAATTTACATTGATTGCCTGAATTATAACGAGTAAAACAGTCGCTGTTAGCAGAAACCAAATTCCGTCCGCGCTTTGCGGCTGAATGTTATTTTTTATCGCATAACCAAGCAGAAGCGGAAAGATAATGTCAATGAGAGCGACAATAAACATCAATATAGTGCAGAAAATAAGGTTTTTCTTTTCCGGTACTATAAACGGAAACATTTTTTTCCAAATCTTCAGAGACATTGGTTTGTTGTAGTCAATATCTTCAAAATCAGCCATTATTCCTCCAAACCTGCCGTCTGCATTTCAAATATTCGCCTGTAAGTTCCTTCACGTTCCATAAGCTCCTTGTGAGAGCCGATGTCTTCCACCGTGCCGTTTTTCAAAACGAGAATTTTGTCCGCCTGCATAAGAGTTGATATGCGGTGTGAGATGATGATTGTCGCCGCGTCCTTAACATGATGACGCAGAGCCGCCCGTATTCGCATATCTGTTTCCGTGTCCACGGCGGAGAGACTGTCATCGAAGATCATTACAGGCGCTTTTCCCGCGAGCATACGGGCGATCGCTACCCTCTGTTTCTGCCCTCCCGAAAGAGTAACGCCTCTCTCCCCGATAATTGTGTTGTAGCCTTCGGCAAAACCTTCGATAGTGTCATGCACCATAGCCGCCGATGTCGCGCTTTGCAATTCCGTCATAGCGATGCTTCCGGCAGAGGCGGTAATATTTTCGCGTATGGTTTTTGAAAAAAGAAACGGCTCCTGAAGACAAAGCCCGATACTTTTTCGCAAATGTGAGCGAGCTATGCGTTGTATGTCAATGCCGTCTATGGTGATGTTTCCGCAGTCTTTATTCAGATCGTAAAGACGGCTCAATAAATGAACAAGAGAAGATTTCCCCGAACCTGTCGCTCCCAGAATAGCCATAGTTTCGCCTGGTTTTAACGAAAACGATATGTCGCGTAATACAGGTTCCCCAGTACCGTAAGCAAAAGTTACTCGATTAAAGCTAATTTCGCCCTTTATTTGCGGATAGAGAGCGTTGGGAGGGTCGGTTTCAGGTTCTTCCGCCAGTATTTCGCGTACCCTGTTTGCCGCGACAAATGTTTTAGAAAGATCGGAGAGAATCCGTCCAAGCTGACGGATTGGCCAGATCATCCAGTTGCAGTAGGCATAAAAGGCAAGAAATGTTCCGGGAGTGAGTTCGCCCTGAACGCTTCTAAAAACGCCTGCGCCAACGACAACCGCCAACTGTAAGCCGCTCAATAAATCTCCCGCTCCCCAAAAAAAGCCGAGCATCTTTCCTATTTCGATCCATATATTTGCGTGTACTTTGGTTTTTTCCTTAAATTTTTCCACTTCGTATGCTTCTCTGCCAAATGCGCGTACGACACGCACGCCTGTATAATTTTCCTGAGCGGCGGCTTGCATGACACCTTCGGCGGCATCTGCGCGCGCAAAGTTTTGGCTAACGCGGCGAAAGTAAAATACGGAAAAAACAAGGATTACCGGAACAAGCGACAGCGCGACAAGAGACATAAAAACGTCCATAGAGAACATCATCGCCACAGCGATCACAAAGACGCATACAGTTCTCATGAGTTCGCTTAAATTGTTTTGAATAAAGCCGCGAATGTTGTCCACATCGGTAGTACATCGCTGAATAATGTCCCCTGTTTGACAGCTAACATGCCAATTCCACGGAAGTTTTTGGATATGCGCATAGAGTGTGTTCAAAAGCCGCCAAGCGACGGTCTCGCCAAGTTCAAGCCCCGTATAATTGCGCACCAGATTGCACAACTCCGCAAACAGAGCGACGGCAATTATAAAGAGCGCGCATATCCAGAGATTTTCGCGGAATAGGTTAATACCGCCAATATTTTCGATTAGACGGACAACGAACGCAGGGGCGTTAAGCGGAGCCGTCCCTATTACCGAGTCAATCGTATAACGGACTATTTGAGGATTTAATAATGAAAAAGCCACAGTTCCAAGTGTTGTGGCGCAACAAAGCGCAAAACCGGCTTTTCGGTCTTCCGCCGCGGAAGCGATCAAACTGATCTTTCCGCCCTTCCAAGGTAGTGTCATTAATTTTCTCCGGATGGGAACCTTCACATGATAACGCTCATTTAACGAAGGTAACCGATTATACAATTGACTTGTTCGAGAACCCGGTTGGTTCTCGAACAAGTCCTGCATTTTTTCAGCCTAAAGCCTTGCAAAAATGCAATTTTGAAAGGAAGTTGTTCAGAAACTGAAGTTTCCGAACAACTCTAATAAAACACTAAATGTGGTGTTTTGTCAAGTTATGTGTTTTTTCATATTTTCAATTAAAGAACCAATATCCTCTGCAATGGCAAGACCACCCATAGTGTGCAAGGCTCCGTAACAGGAAACAATATAATCAATAATGTTATATTTTTTGAAAAGCGAAATAACTTCTTTACCGGTCATGTCATTTGCGGATTTGTATTCTTCTAAACAGTATGCAATAAATTCGGCGTTTCCGTTCATATCATGCTTCCTCAGGGAAGGTAATAGTTCCCATTTCAATTTCCTCATTCAACAAGTTTGCCAAAGTCAATTGACTTAAATGCCACAATTTGGTGGACTCTACTTCAAGTTTACTATACAGTAACGAGGAATACAACAATCCAAAGGCTTCCTGTTCATTTACATTTCGGCTTTTCATTATTTCTTTAACAACAAGAGGGATAAGCATTTCCAACGTTGCCTTGAATTGGGTATCAGACATTGGTAACCTCCGTAAAACTTGAGAATTTCAGGAAGGAAAGAGAACGCTCTGACGCAAAAGTCATTTGATCAAATAATTGACGGACATTTAACCTGGCGATAGTTTCAATTTTTGATAATTCCCCTGTTTCAAATGCGATTAAAGTACGGTATATAGTATCATTTGCAACGGGACCATGTATAACATCATATTTTTTCCCCATATAAAAACTTCTGCGGTTAGCCATAACAAAATCAAACCACGCCTCATTGACGGATTCAAAATGAAGTATATCAAGTTCTTTTTGCATAACTTCATAGTCCGCTTCGTATGTGCTAATAAACCTTCCTTTTGGAATGTCGCCTGTTCTAATTGCTCTGTCATAAACTTTAATAGCGAAATTGACAGCCTGCTCTTTGTTGGTGGTTGTGTAAAAACCCTGTCCAAAGTCGAGAGTTCTAATGGAAGGGCGAAGCTCAGGGATTTCGATAATTTGGTTACTACCATGGTATAGGGTCATGATATTGACCAAATCTATCATAAAAAATACTTAAAGTCAATATTTCACTACACGCATGAATAGCCTGAGTATTCAAAAAATAGGATAAATAATTTTCAAAAAGATACCTATATATGAGATGGAAGTACTATTTTGCTTGCCTGAGATCGGAAAAAATTAATTTTTTTACTATTTTTTAAAGACGCTGTTCTTAAACTTGTTTTTTATGTACATTTTGCCACTATTTAATGGATTTTGCTTTTCAAGTGAGGGGGCGCGCTACTCAGGCTAAAGCCTTCGCGCCTTTATCATCTGGGTTACGTTTCATTAGCGGTGCGCTGTTCGGGCTAAAGCCCTCACGCATTTATGGCTGCGCTGACTTTTTTTGTGCACCACGCCGTGCTACATTATTCATAGACACGCTTCCGCGTGCATACTTGGGCGGACGCCGTGTAGACTTAATTCATCTACACCGCTTGACGCGGTGCATACTTGGGCGTTGCTTGCCTGAAAATCAAAAAATCTCAAAAATATTTTTCAAATTTTTCCAATTTTTTTTCATTCTCGAGCAAGCGCCACGCATCTGCGCGCCATATATAGTATCTAAGATTTTTTTCTTGTGAAAAATTCTTAGCCGGCGGTAGACTACTGCCGGATCTTACAGAGGAGGATGTATATGAACAACCTCAATTCTATCTTAATCGAAGGCAATCTGGTGAGAGACCCTCTGCTTCGATCCACCCCCAAGGGAACGCAGGTTTGCACAATGAGCCTTGCGTCGAACCGCTATTACAAGCAGGACACAGGTTTCGAGAAGGAAGTCTCTTTCTTCGACATCGAAACTTGGTCAAAGCTTGCTGAAGCGTGTTATGCGAAAGGCAAAAAGGGCAGAGGAGTGCGCGTTGTTGGTCGCCTGAAGCAGAGCCGCTGGAATGACCCGGAGGGCAATCCGCACTCAAGGGTTACCATTGTCGCCGAGCATGTGGAGTTCCGTCCCGAATTTAAAAAGGACACGAAAGCCGCGCCTGACATTACTGTTGAGGAGGAGTATGCCGGCGATGAAAGCGACGAGGCGGCTATGGCTATGGCAGGGAGGGAGCTTGAAACAGTCGCGTTCTAGTTGGCGTAGAACCCGTCTTTCCAGTTAAAACGGCTGGAGTGGGGCAGGGGGGCGTTCTCTTTAATCGCTCGCGTTATATCCCGGTAGATTGATTTTTTCAATACGGGACCGGAAAGATCGATTATGAAACGCTCGAACCCTGCCTCTTTTAAGAATGGGATTTTATCAATAATAGAAAAATATTTTTTGGGATAGACACGAGAGCCTTCCGGTGATGTTACGAGCAAAAAATCCTCGTCTTTGTTATCAGAGAATGAATCAAAATTCAGAACTGGGGCAAGATTTACCCTTATGTTGAATAACGCTGGCCAGGTGAAGACCGTAATAAAAAACTTTGAATGTAACGTATTTCGCCCCAGCCGCTTCTTGCCGGTTTTGTTTTCACTTTTTCTGCTTTCAACGCCCAATGTCCGCTCCAGATTTTG
>JAIRUQ010000101.1 GCA_031254315.1 Treponema sp. | reverse complement strand
AGCGGGAACAGCGGCGGCAATGTCCGGCGTTGTGCTGGCGACGGGACAGACCATTGTTTTAAGTGGCAAAGACTGTATCATTGAAAACCGCATTAAATCTTCGGGAGAGGCGGATGTCTACACCATAAAAATAGACGGCGATACGTACATTTTTAAACACTACCATCCCGATAAGCCACTGAGCGACACCGCAAGGGAAGTCCTCTCCAGAATAAAAAACAGCCCCCATGACCGTATTATCAAAATAATCGATTTTGGCAAATACAACAATCAGGATTATGAAATCATGGAATTTGCCGAAGGCGGAACCCTTGATGAATACCTGAAGCAAAGAAGCGCGATCAATGACGAAAAAAAGTTAAAAAACATTGTCAAAATGATAAATGAAGGTTTGAAGCAACTGCATGATAAATACAACGTTATTTACCAGGATCTCAAACCGGATAATATACTTTTCAGAGACGAGAAACAGACCAGACTCGTCCTTGCCGATTTTGGCATCTCAAGCGTAATAGAAAAGGACAAGAAGGAAGCCGAGGTTGTCGCTAGCCAGACCGGCTTGTACGGCGCCCCTGAACTGTCGATTAAGCCCGGCGAAAAGCACGCCATAGCACGCCCTTCCGTCGATTATTATTCGCTGGGCATCACCATGCTTGAAATGTGGCTGGGCGAAAAACCGTTTAGGAATATTTCGGTGGCTTCGCGGAACGACATGATCCGCGAAGAAGAAGTTAAATTTCCCGCCGATATGCCTGAAGATTGTAAGACTCTTATACAGGGCCTTATCAAACCGAATCAGAAAGATCGCTGGGGAAACAAACAGATACAACAATGGCTTGATGGGGAACCCCTACAACAGATTGCGGGCAAGACAAAACTTCCCTATGTAACGGAAATATTCAATGACGACGAAAGCTATTCCAATCCCAAAGAACTTGCGGATCTCATGGCTAAATATCCGGCGCTGGGAGAAACAATCCTGTACAAAGGAATTGCGGCGAACTGGTTTGAAAAGTCGGGAAGACGTCTGCAAGCCGAAGAAATAAGAGATATAGCTGCCAATTATGCGCAGGATAAACAATCAGGCTATTACACGGTGATTTACAAACTTGACCCGGGACGGGCGTGGATCAGCAGAAGCGGTAAAACCTGTACAAATCTGGAACAAATTGCGGAAGCTCTCGCATCAGAATCCGCATATTACATGGAAGAACTTAAAAAACCCAACGCCCAACTGTATCTGTACCTTACCGCGGTTGAAGGGACAAATGGGGAGGAAATTTCACAACAGTTCCTCAAATTCTTTGCGGAATATAACCCCCAACACGCGCTTTCGCTGGTCTGCTTAAAATTACAGGATGACCGCGTTACCATAGGCTCGGAAAAATATGAAAGCCCCGAGGAAATCACGCAGGAAAAAGACAGCGCACAGATAAACCTTATCAAAAAAGAAATAATGACAACAGATTCCATGTTGCTGGTGTGGCTGTCATTTTTTTACCCGGACAAATTACCGTCTGCGGGTAAATTCAGCGAACAACCGGCATCGGGACAGTTCTTCCTGCTGGGCATATTACCCTATCTCTCATACAAAGATTTTGATTCAAACTGGCAAAAAAACGCCGGAAAAATTCTTGAGGAATTTATCAATGACAATCCCGGAAGGGCTGACCTTTTTGAAGCCTACGCCAAGCAGGGGTTTTCGTTTAATGACAATCTCGACGCTCCGAACAAAACACCCCTCGACTTTATTGTGTCCAACTTCAGGAATTTGCAGAATAAGCACGGCGAAGATACGATTATAAACCTGATTCGCCTGTTAGTTAAACTCGGTGCCGATGTCAACGCTTCTGATGACATTTTTCCGTTGGCTGTTAACGAAAAAAATGATCCGCTGATCAAACTGTTGATTGAACTGGGAGTGAATGTTAACGCGTCACCGGACATTCTTTTATTGGCTACCAAGACAAGAAATGTACAACTTGTCAGCGATCTGCTTGATATGGGAGCAGATAAAGAGGCCGTGAATGTCGCATATACCTATATCGCGACACAGGGAGATATCGGCAGCACTGAGAAAAAACTAAAAAACCTGCTTCATCCTTCAGGTATAACAAAGGTTTTGGCTGTGCCAAAGGAAGTCCTTAATAAAGTTGCTGACAAAACATATAACATGAACAAAAATGCATCATCTGCCATTTTTAACATTATATGTACTGTTGGTATTGCCCTGGGTGGTTGGACTTTATTGGAGAGAGTATACGGACTTGGTTTCTGGTGGAGCCTTGGAGTATCAACGGTGATAATTATTGCCGGTATATTATTTACCAGGAATATTAACTTTACCGATAGGTACAGTACATCCAGAGCCGTGAGTATTTTAACGGCGTTTATCCTTGCGATCGCAGGTACCATGTGTTTCTTCATTATCTCTGGCCCCGTCAGCGCGGAAAGCCCGATTCCCATCGAAGCAATCATCATCTTATCCGAAGTCATTATCTTCTATTTTTATAAGAAAATTGGAAAAGTTATTGATAATATCGCATCTGCTATGGGAAACAATTCGCTATCAACAACTATTTTCAGCATTATATGCACGACAGGTATCGCTCTGGGTAGTTGGTTTTTATTGGAAAATGTGTTCGGACTGGATCTCTGGTGGAGTATTGGAGCGTCAGTGGCTATAGTAATTTTCAGTTTTTTGTTTACCAAACATGTTGCATTCAAAAATGGCGCCAGACCCGTGAAAGTTTTAACCATGTTAACGCTCGCCGTCGCAGGCACTATATGTTTTCTCAGTTTCTCAAACCCCGTCAAAGCAGAGAATCTTTTTCCCACCGAAATGACAACAAAAACCGCCACTGTAATAATTGCTACGGTAACATCAGACGCGCTTAACTTTCGCGCATCGCCCTCCGGTTCCGGCGAACTGATTAAGGCCCTGAGAAAGGGTGACACCCTTACCGTTACTGGCGAACCTACCGAAAACGGCTGGATGCCCGTAGAGCACGCGGGAGATACCGGCTACGTCAGCGCGGAGTATATCAGCGTAAGCGATTCTTCTGTTGCCTCCAAACCTGCGGCTTATAATACCGGTGAAACCGTTACCGGCGTACTTGCCAAAATCCGCCCTGACCGCTTATTGTCTACTCCTTTCGCTGCAGACGTGTTTACTAAAATTCATTCTCTCAGTTTACTGTCTATTCCTTTCGCTATACTTGGTTTTTTCATCTGTTTCAATATATGGCGTAGCCGCAAATACAAATATAAAAGTCCCATAATCAAGATTTTTGTTTTCATTATAGGTTGTTTGTTGATAGCATTTATCGGTATAAAAGCGATGCCATTAATAAGAGGGGCCACTACAGCGCAAACCGCTACGGTAACGGAGAATGCTATCAATATGCGATCCGCCCCTTCAACTTCCGGCAGCATCATTAAAACCCTCAAAAAGGGCGACACCCTCACGCTAACAGGCAGCACGACAAACGGCTGGACTCCCGTAAGACACGGAACCAACACAGGCTACGTCAGTGCGGACTTGATCAGTATAAGCGGAACTGCAGGAAGCCAGTCTGCAACAGGTGGGCAACAGGCGGCGGTCACTCAATCTGCCGCAAGTAGTACCGAAGAAGAAGCCGAAGAAGACCTTGTAGAAGATAATGCCCTGGCAAATGAGGAAGAAAACCCATGACCGCCTTTCACTCCAATTGGACAAAGCCGTTTTCCCTCCGCAATCCGAACAGCCCGTATTTTATCGAAGACTATGATCTGCTTACAACGATACTGTCCGCTCTGGAATGGAGAAAACATAACGGCGGCATAATGATGGTAACCGATTCGGTCGGCATGGAATACTACAACCAGATGGGAATTACCCATATCTGGGATTTGGGAATATACGCTTCCCTTGACGCACTGGACGGCGAGGCTATTTATCCCCTGTCCTTCTGGGCTGCGGGGAAAATATTGGCGCTGAAACAGCAGACCGCCCCCTGCGTGATGATTGACACGGATTTTATAGTATGGAAGCCCCTTGCCTTTGATACAAGCGACGTGGCATTGACAGTTGCCCA
>JAIRUQ010000074.1 GCA_031254315.1 Treponema sp. | reverse complement strand
GCATCTGCTTGATACATATTTTCTGCTATTCTGCATGAGGTGAATTGAAATACGATAATTAAAAGAAACATCCAAAATTTCATGATTTTCTCCGATACATTTAAATGTACAGTATTTATTTATCCTTGTCAATACTTCATTTTCCAATAATTTTTAGGGCAAATGGCATATAACTCACGATAAGCGCCATTAAAACGCCGCTTATCTTCAATAAGAAAATTAATTATTTCTTTATACCGGCGTTTACAAGAGCCAGAATGTATCTGTCCATTAAGACTTTTTCAAGAGCCGCAACAGGGGAGCGCAGAAGTACATCACATTCTGCGGTAAGAGCGAGGCAGGCTTCTACAGAACCGGTATTGTAGCGATTTGCCGCCGCCGCATAATCATCTTTTGCCTTGGGAGAGGACAGCCCGATTTTTTTTAATTCAAAACTGTTGCTCGCCCCTCCTGTTTCCAGCAGGGACAAATAGTCGCCCAATTTTCTGAAGCACCACGCAAGACCTGCCAGAATACTCTGCGCGCTTTCTTTTGCGGCTAACATTACGGACAGCGATTCAAGCGCTTTGGAAAGGTCGCCTGCGGCAATGCGGGAAAAGAGCGTAAAGGCGGACTCTTCCCTGTTGTGGGAGAGCCATTTTTCAATATCTTCTATTTTTACCGGATGATCCTTTGGAAGAAAGTAGATAAGACGCGAACATTCTCT
This sequence comes from Treponema sp., assembly GCA_031254315.1. Classification (GTDB taxonomy): domain Bacteria; phylum Spirochaetota; class Spirochaetia; order Treponematales; family Breznakiellaceae; genus WQXQ01. The sequence goes on along the minus strand of JAIRUQ010000074.1, from coordinate 39,741 downwards.
TTTTAGGGCTTCCGTGTTGTTTTCTACCATTTCAAGAATCGCGGTAATACAATCTTTATCAATGTTATAACCTTCTCTGCTAAAAAATTGCCTTACCCATTCGTTTTTTTCTCTTTCAAACATTTCGTAGAAGACTTGACGATTTGCTTTTGGAACAGAGTCGTCAAGAGCGGCAGAAAGTTTAATTTCATCGGAGAGCAGAATAAGAGTTGTATTTTCTTCAATGTTTTTTATGCATGAAAGAAAGAGATCAATCTCGTCCTTTTTTTTAATAAGTTCCGCATTTTTTACGATGACAATTCGTAAATCGGCAAACAGATTTATGTTTAATAGAGTATCAGAAATTGTACTTACGGGAGTTTCGCCTGCATAAAAAACAGATGTTTCCGCGCCTTGAAATTTTTTCTTTATTGAGTCAACGGCATCCTGTTTTTTGCCCAGCTCAGGACCAAGAAAAATATAAACTGCCATGTTAATAGGAACGTATTATTGTGAAAAGCCTGCCAAGTACTTTTACATCTTGACTGTACATTGGTTTGTACGCCGGATTTTCAGCCTGTAATCTGATTCTGGAGCTTTCTTTGTAAAAACGCTTGAGGGTGACGGCTTCGTCCATTACCGCTACGGCAATCTCACCGTTACGGACTGTACTTTGTTTTTCGATAATTGCTGTGTCGCCTTCAAGTATACCTGCCCCCGACATTGAATCGCCTTTTACTCTAAGCGCGAAATATTTTTTACTTTTCTTTAGCATGGAGCGATGAAGAACAATGTTCCCGTCAAAGTTTTCTTCCGCAAGAATAGGCACGCCGGCGGCAACGCTTCCAAGAATCGGGATTTCCATTAAATCTTCGGAATCCGCCGGATTGGTATGGGTAAGTCCCATTGTCCGCGGTCGCTTGTCAATTTGTTTTAAGAACCCTTTTTTTCGCAGGGCGGTTATATGATCGTGCGCTCCCTTAACCGAAATTGAATAGTTTTCGGCAATCTCCCTTATTGTTGGCGGATAAGAATGTTTCTTGATATAGGATGCAATAAAGTTGTAGAGTTGTTTCTGTCGATCTGTCATTTCTTTCATCTCATTATTCCTTACTACTACCTGCTGTGGTAATATTGTACTTTCTAAGTTTGGCATGGAGGTTGCTCGGATAAATCCCGATAGCCTCCGCTGTCCTTGATATTATACCATTGTTTTTCTGAAATTGGAACTCCAAATAAAATTTTTCAAAGCTGTCTCTGGCTTCACTGAAACTTTGCTCCAAAATGTTTGAGGACAGCTCTGTCATGCCGCCCTGTTCCGTATTTGCAGGTTTTTTTGCCTTTTTATTGAGCAATTTTCCCAATTCTTCGCTTGTAATAAGATTATCCTGGTGCATTACGGCTATCCGTTCTGCAAGATTCTTCAATTCCCGCACATTTCCGGGCCAGTCATGAGCGGCAAGAATTTCCGCAGTCCCTGCTTCCAGCGTGATTTCTTTCTCCATTAATTTTAGGAAGTGGCAGAGGAGCAGAGGAATGTCTTCCATCCGCTCGCGCAGAGGCGGCACATGAATGGGAATTACATTTAGTCTGAAAAAAAGGTCGCGCCTGAACCGCCCCTCTTCGCAGGCTTTTTCCAAGTCCTGATTGGTCGCGGCAATGATACGCACATCGGTCTCAATTGTTTTTTCGCCTCCGACACGTTCGATTTTTTGTTCCTGAATGACGCGCAGTACTTTTGCCTGAGCTGAAAGACTCATGTCGCCGATTTCGTCAAGGAAGAGAGTGCCGCCATCCGCCAGCTCAAAACGCCCTTTGCGCGTTGATACCGCGTCCGTAAAAGCGCCTTTTTCGTGACCAAAGAGTTCGCTTTCTATTAGCGTCTCCGGTATTGCCGCGCAGTTTACGTCTACAAAGGGACGCTCCGCCCGCGCCGAACACAGATGAACCGCCCGCGCGATTACTTCTTTCCCTGAACCGTTTTCTCCCGTGATTAAAATTCGCGCGTCACTGTCCGCCGCCTGTTTTACCGTCTCACGAATTTTTCTGATTGTAGCGCTCGTCCCGATTATGTCCTCACTGGCAAAACTGCTGAGCTTTTTTAAGGTTTTATTTTCTTCACGGAGTTTTTTGATTGCAATTGCGTTTCTGCAGACCGTAAGTGTTTTTTCCAGCGACAGCGGTTTTTCAAGAAAATCAAAAGCGCCAAGTTTTACAGCGCGTACCGCCATGTCGATATTCGCGTGACCTGAGATCATCACAATTTCTACAGCCGGAAATTCTTTGCGTATTCTTTCCAGCGCTTCAATTCCGCCAAGTTTTGGCAGAAGAACGTCAAGAAAAATTAAATCGATAACATTGTTATTGAGCGTTTCAATGCCTTCAAGCGCGTCTTGTGAGGTGAAAACCTTGTACTTTTCATCTTCAAGAATAGAGGCAAGTGTAAGTCTGATACCCGGCTCATCGTCGATTATTAATATTGACGGCATTATAAAACTTCCATTTCTTTTTCTACCGGCAGATCGATATAAAATGTCGATCCTATACCTTCCGCCGAATCAAACCATATTGCACCGCCGTGATCCGTAACAATTCGCTCAATGATGGGAAGCCCCAGCCCTGTCCCCGATTCTTTTGTCGTAAAATACGGAGTAAAAACGAGATGACGCTCCTGTGCGCGAATCCCTTTGCCCGAATCTTTGACGCTTATTCTACAATAATAAACTTCCCGTTTTTTTACAAGGTCTGTGCGCAGTTCAATTAGACCTGTGCCGTTCATTGCGTCTATTGCGTTAATTATAAGATTGGCAAGAATTTGAGAAAGACGGTGTTTGTCGATTTTTAACTGTATGTTGTTCTGTACATGATCAATATTGAATTTTACTTTTGAATACGAGCTTGAATATGAATTAACTACTTCTTCCAAAGATACGCGTAAATCTGTAAATGAATTGGACGGCTCCATCGGCTTTGACAATGTTCTGAATTCATTAAGCAAAGTTGAAAGCCCTTCTGTCTCCTGAATAATCGCCATCATGGAACTTTCAATAATTTCGCCTATTTTTTCGGGAGCGTTTTGCCATCTTCGCAATACGCGCTCTGCGGAGAGTTTTATCGGAGTAAGCGGATTTTTTATCTCGTGAGCAAGCTGTTGCGCCATGTTTTGCCAGATAGAGATTTTTTCGCTTCTTACAAGGGCATCGCGGGATTTTTCCAAATCCTGAACCATGGAGTTAAAGGAGTGTACAAGAATGCCAAGCTCATCGTTTCTGCGCGAAAGAATTTGAATGGAAAAATCCCCTTCGGCGACAATTTGCGTCGCTTCCGTTAATTCTACAATTGGGCGGCTAATTCTCCGCGTGAATGATATTGCTATAATCGCAGTCATTAAAAGAGTGGGAAGGAAAAAAACAGCATAATAATAAATAAGGAGCGTGCGCATATTGCTCCTTAACTGATTTACTGTTTCAAAACGCTCCGCCTGATTATCCAAAGCGGCTTTTCCATAGTCAAACTCAGAGCCAAGATTGTAACTTATAACACGCAAAGTATTCCGTGAAGCTCTTTGCACATAACGAATGGCTCCCTGATCCCTCGGTAAAACCCTTGTTGCAAAGCCGTTTTCAACGGAAGGAGGGGATTGCAGAGAAAAATTTTCATCGCCTGTAAATGATCTTCCTGTCCAGTTACCGTCTGTTAAGCGAAATACCTGAACAGATGCGATATTCTGCGGAAGCCTGCCTTGCTCTGCGATGTTTGAAAAATCGTTATTTCGCAGAATATTTTCAAAGCGTTCAAGGTGTAGGGAATAATTTTCGGCAACAAAACTGTTCGCCGCCCTGATTGCCGTGTTGGAGTCTACGCTGTGCCAGAAACGAACGATTTGGTTTAACGCAGTGCTTGTCATCAACGTTATCGGCGCTATTGTAAATATTACAATGACAGCGAAATAAACCAGAAGCCTTGCATTAAATTTGCTTCCCGGTCTGCGGTGCAGAAAATCCGTTATAAGCTGAAAAACAGAGATACCAAGGACAATCATCAAAACAGCCGGGATGGTAAAAAATACGATCAGAGTGAGCCTGTCAGGTACTTCGCCGTTTTGAAGGGTATCAATAAAAAAGTTACGGGCAAAAAGAACGGTAAGAACACAGAGCAGGGAATAAATAAGTATTAATATACGGACATTTACAATTAAATACTCAGGACGAGTTTTAACAGGTTTCAAAAGAGCCTCATTCTTCCTCAAATTTTGATTCGAATAGTTTTACTATTGTGTCTACCGCAACAACCTCATCTTCTCCTTCGGCGATTATTTTTAATTCTGTTCCGTAAGCCGCCCCCAAAGTTATAATACCCATTATTGATTTTGCGTTAATGCGGTCAGAACCTTTTTGTATATAAATATTTGACGCGAAATTTTTTGTTGTTTGAACCAGTAGGGCAGAGGGACGGGCGTGAATACCGGCTCTGTTAAATACTTTTACAATTTTTTCAGTCATCCTTTTTTCCTTATATTACATCATCGTGACCAAAGAATACCGAACGAGCGGTGTCACTTTCTATCCACTTTAGAATATTTTTGTTGAATTCTCTTGCCGCATGATAACCCATCGATTTTAACCGCTCATTCATTGCGGCAGTCTCAATGATAATGGGAATATTGCGCCCCGGCTTTACAGGTATTGTCAGCTTGGAAATATTTACACCCAATAATTCTATTGTGTGATCTTCCGCTCCAAGCCTGTCGTAATTTTTGTGAGCATCCCATTCTTCCAATTCTACTACAAGCTGAACTTCCTTACGGTCTCTGATCGCTCTTACTCCGAATAAATGCGTAATATTGATTATTCCCGGACCGCGGATTTCCATGTGATGCCCGATAATTTTATTTGCCCCCGCGCCCATCAATGTATTTCCGTTTATGCAGTTAATTTCCACAACGTCATCCGCAACAAGACGGTGTCCGCGGTGAATAAGCTCCAGAGCTGTTTCGCTTTTTCCAACGCCTGAATCGCCTTGTATCAAAATTCCCAAACCATAAACTTCTACAAGCACGCCGTGAATAATTTGACGCGGAGAAAAAATTCTTGAAAGGATTCGCATAATTCTGGCGGAAAAATCCGCAGACCCTAGCTCGGTTTGCAAAATGGGGCATTGGGCATTTTCGGCTATTTCAAAAAATTCTTTGTGCGGACTCAGGTTGTGGGTAAAAATACAGCAGGGCATCGCGTAATTGAACATCTCCCTAATTGTTTCGGTTTTACCCTCGTTCTCAAGCTGGCGCAGAAAAGCCACTTCTCCTCGTCCAAAGTGTTGAATCCTTTGAAAGGCAAAATCTTCAAAAAAGCCCATAATCGCGCCCATTGGTCTGTTTAGGTCGGGGATATTAATTGCTCTGCCAAGCCCCTTTCTGCCGCCTATACAGCGCAAATTTAGGGAGTTATGTTCTCTAAGATCGAGGTCGATTAAATCGAGTACGGTAAAAACCCTGTCCGCCATGCTTTAATTTTAGTGTAATTTTACATACCATGCAATGATTCCCGTTAGAAAATTGAAAAGGATGACGAAATATTGAAAGTCTTAATTTTCAACCATTGTTTCCCGGATATATCCGCGTGAGTTAATCCCCCAGAATTTTACTTTTACCGGTTTGTCCGGCGGACATTCAATAACCGCAAATGTCGCGCCTATTTTGCTTCGAGGGCGACCGACGCTTCCGGGGTTTATAAGCTGTATGCCGCTTACCGTCTTTTTGTAGGGAACATGGCTATGACCGGATAAAGCGACATCCGCTCCTTCATTGCGAGCCGCCGCGACAAGCGCGTTATAACCGCCGTATAGGGTGTAACGGTGTCCGTGGCAAATAAAAAAGCGGTGTTCTTCAAAGTCAAAAACGGAAGATTCCGGTAATGAAAACCCAAAATCGTTATTTCCGTTTATAAGTTTCCAATCGCATAAAAAACCTGTCGCATCCACAGCGGGGCGTATGTCTGAAAGACCGTCGCCAAGAAAAGCGGCTACGCAGATAGTCCCGTTTGGCGGAGAGCGATCTTTTGCCCAGTTTAATACTGTTGTTAAAGCCGGAATGTGACCATGTGTGTCGGAAAGCACTAAGAGCTGTTTGCTGTCCATAGCCTTGACAGTTTACGCGCCTCTGGAGTTATTTCTCCTAGAGGTAACAAAACGAGAAAAATCGTTGATGTTTTTTACAGCGATTTTGTCCGGGAATATTTCTACACGTCTTTGATTGACAAAGTGCCCTAAAATATCCCTTACTTCGTTGGCGCTCATTCCCGCCCAGTGAGCCACGCCTTCAACAGTGGTTTTGAATTCACGTTTTTCGGTGGTTTTGTCAATATCGGGCTGAGTTTCATCAAGCATGAGGAATACGTCCGCGATCTTTGCCTGCGGCTCAGGCAGGGTGAGGATCATAAAGCGTCTTTTTGAATCATAAATGCGTTTGCAAAACATTTTAAGCAGTTTAAGAGCGATTTGCGGATTTCCAACCAAAAGGATTTCAAAGTTTTGAGAATTAAATTCAAGCACTTTTACTTCATCAAGCGCGATAGCTGTCGCAGAACGGGGAGAGTTTTCCAAAATTGCCATTTCACCAAACATTTCGGAAGGATAGAGAATATCGAGAGTACGCTCAATATCTCCTACAAGTTTGACAAGCTGAACTCTGCCTGACTGAATAAGATAAAAATTGTCGCCTATTTCAAACTCGGAGAAAATTATTTCTCCCTGACGAAATGTTCTTGAAAAACGGCCAAATGCCGCCAAATCCATAGCCATTTTACGCTCCCAAGGCGCTTAACGCCCGTCTTGCTTTCTCAACCGCGTCATCGTCTCCGCCCATGGAGACTATCTTCTTGTAGAAAGCTACCGCCTGCTCTTTTCTGCCGACTTTTTCATTGCACTGCCCCATGATGAACATGGTTTCTTTTAACTCAGGATGTTTTGGGAATTTTGTCAGCATACCTGTATAATACTTTAGGCTCTCTTCAAATTTATTTAATAGGAACATACAGCGTCCGATCTCGAAGGAAGCTTTTGCCGTTAATTCAGGATCGGCGTTGGCATCCACTATCAATTTAAATGACATGAACGCTTCTTGGTATTTTCCCTGAGAAAGCAAACCTACAGCGTCATAGTACGCCTTGCTTGTTTTACCGCCACCGCTACTACTGCCGCTGTCAGGAGATGGAGATGCCGCAGGGGTGGAAGGGGCGGCGGCGGCAGGAGCGGCACTTACGGCAACTCCGGGTCCTTTGCCGTCTCCGTAACGGGCTAGGGAATTTTCCGCAGTCTCAAGATTTTTTGCCGCCTGAATTGCGTTTTTCCCGGAAGGATAAAATGTCAAATAACGCCCAAATACATGCTTCGCGTGAGAAAAACGTTTGTTCTTTAAATAAAACTCGCCTACATTAAAAAGACCGTCCGCAGGCGGCTGTTCTTCCTTTGCCATTACCTTAGATACCTGTTTGTGGACACGTCTCATTTGGTTGGAAAAAACTGTGAGCATCTGCATTATTATTCTTGAGTTCGCCATTGCCAGAGCTTCAAATTCGGGGACGGTAAAACTCATAACGGTTGTTTCTGAAAGAGCGACGGCATTTTCTTCTCTGGTGTAACGCCCCAGCGCGGATTTTACTCCGAAGAATTCACCCGGCTTTACGGCATCTTTTACATCTCCGCCTGTCTCTATGTCCTGATAAACTAAGCTTATCACTCCTTTCTGGAGAATATATATTTTGTCCGCAGGGTCGCCCTTAAAATAAATAAGAGAACCTGCACGATATTGAGCCGGTTTTGGCATTATGCTTCTTCCTCTGGTTCAAAGGGCAGATAATCCAGTACTTTGTTAAAGCCCACTTTATTTCTGACCTCTTTATAAAGACCCGCAGGGTCTCCTAATACAAACATTTCCTTTTTATCAACTTTTATTTTCGTGTAATCTTTTGGCATCTCTCCGTTAAAAATGTCAAGAAAGCGCGTCTGTCCGTATATTGGTTTTCCTGCCAATACAAGCAGTTCGATGTCTTTCATTTCTGCGTTGACAAGATTTTCATACGGATCGCTGTTTTTCGCTTTTAATACAAGAATGTCGCCTAACTTACCTTTCTCCAAACTGCCGGTACGATCCTGCATCCAAAACGCCTTTGCGGCGTTAATCGTAACCATCTCGAAGATTTTTTTTGCCGGAAGATCATTGCCGTAGAGTTTGCGATACAATTCCCTGTCAAATTTAATTTCCGCAAGAAGGTTAGCGGAACCTGTCGCCGAAGAATCTGTCCCGATTGTAAGATTAACTCCCGCTTTTAACATTTTGCGGACTTTAGCGGTTACGTTAAACATAAACATATTTGAAAAACCGCACCATGAAACGCTTGCTCCCGCCTTAGCGACTTTTTCTATATCTTCATCGCTAAAAGAAATGCAATGAATAAACAGGCAGTGGTTGTTCAGAATTTTTAATTTTTCCAGCGCTGAAATACTGTGCATCGCTTCATTATCAAAACCTTCACAAAGATGTGTGATAAATGGCCAGTTGTTTTTTACCGCTTTTTCATGTTCGATCTCTATGCCGTCGCCCCATTTAAGATCGTACGAAGTACATTCATGCGCGATTCCGTATTCGCTAATCGCTCTGATTGGCAGAGTCGGCAGTAACTGGCTGTTCAAACTATGCGGAAAATGATCGTTCACTGTTGTTACGCCGGAAAACAGGCACTTGTAGCCTGAAAGAGCATAAAGATTTTCTTTGCTCAATTTTGAGCGTTCCTCGAATGTTTTTGACGCTTTTAAATCCTGATCCCAAGGTAGCCATGTAAGGTAAAAATTTCCGTTTTGAGGACCTACAGGCGGACGGTAATTTCCCTGCAAGTGATCGTGTGTATTTATGAGAGAAGGATAAACGAAGGATTTTTCCTTCAAATCGATTTTTACAGCGCCGCCCACAGAAGCAATTTTTTCTCCATTAACTCCCAAATCACCTGTATACGGTTCTTTACCCGGGGAAACAATCACCCCGTTTGACAAGGCATATTCAAACACTTATGGACCATCCTTAATGAGAAACCCCTACATTTTATTTGTCTACGATCTTACGCAGATACTATATATTTTATTACAAATCGCCCTATAAATCAACGCTCTTGAGACTTTCCTCTTATAATATATAAAAATTGGGAAATAAATGGTATAGTGAAAAAATGGTTGATTTTCATACTCATTCCAGCACTTCAGACGGGGATTTACCCCCTGATGTGCTTATCGAAGAGGCAGTCAAACAGGGGCTTTGCGCCCTTGCCCTTACCGATCACGATACCGTCCAAGGGCTGGAAATAGCAAAAAACGCCGCAAAACAGCATAAAAATAAGACCGATTTTAAGTTTATTCCGGGAATTGAGGTAAATATCAACTGGGGCGGCAATAAATCCGTGCGTGGAGCCCCCGGTCTTGGTCCCGGCGGCGAGTTTCACCTGCTTGGGCTAGGGATAAATTCGCCAACTCCGGCGTTTCTTGCCGCTGTTGGCGAATTGGGACGCCGCCGAGAAGCCAGAAACCGTGAAATTCTCGATAGAATGCACGAATTGAGCATAGATGCGGCGTGGGAAGACATTTTGGCGATGTCAAAAAGCGGCAATACGATAGGTCGCCCTCATTTTGCGGCGTATCTTATAAAGCAAAAGATCGTAAAAAATACAGAACAGGCGTTTAGCCGCTATCTTGGCGCGGGAAAGCCCTTGTACGTTCCCAAAGAGGGGCTGGACTTTGAACAGGCTGTCGCTTTAATACGCGAATCCGGCGGCATACCGGTTCTTGCTCACCCAATCTCTCTCTATGTCGCGTGGGGACACCTCCCCGATCTCGTCAAAATCTTAAAAGATATGGGTTTAAAGGGTCTTGAAGCATGGCATCCCACAGCAAAAGCAGGCTCCTGCCGCCGGCTCGAAGCCTTAGCGCAGACCCTTGGGCTTTACATCACCGAAGGCAGTGATTTCCACGGCGCAATCCGCCCTGAACGCAGACTTGGCTACTCCAACAAAGGTAGAAAGATAGAGGATTCTGTCCTTACAGCAATCCCCGAACTGGCTATGCAGTAATTTTGAGGAAGTTTGTTTATGGTGTCAGGTAATTACTATACTTTTTGCAGACTTTTAGACTTTTTATAGAATTCTATTACAATACATTCGGTAGGATCATTAGGGTTAATTAATACTTCAATTTTGTCCCCGACATTAAATTTTTGTGTCCTTTTATTTATAAACAAACGAGTTTTATGATAATAATAGTTATTCATATAACTGTAACTAAATTCTATTTCCCATCCAATGAATATATTTACTAATTCCATTTTACATATATTTCCATCACAGCAAGTTCCATATACTAATAATTTTACTATTTTAATTATACGAATAACAATTATTATTAACGTAATAAATGACGCTAAAATCCATACAAGACATTCTTTTGATAAACCTTTCCCGACAAAATTTGATCCATATCTTGAAATAGTGAAACCTGTAAAATAAATACCTAATGCAAGTATAATGAATATTAAAATAGCAATAAAGTATCTTGGGATATAACTATCATTTACAATTATTTTCACTAATGAAATATTTTTCATAGAGAAAGCCTAATATATAATTTTATATAGCATTTCACCTAACTCCAAACTAAAGACATTCTTTGAGCCAGTCGGGATGTCTTAGCGCTTTTTCCAGTAATTTTGCCATGACGGTTGTATATCCTTCTCCAATAGTTCTTCGCCATCCTTTAATTGTTCCTTTTTGCAGGCGCAGAGAGAACATCTGCTTTTTTTGATCGTCCTTTCTTTGCGCCCTGATCTCCGTTATTTCTTCGGGAGTTAACTCAGGAATGTCGCTAAAGTCTATTGGTCTGTCCTTGAGTGCCGCCATCCGCTTAAGAGATTCTTCTGAGAGCTGAAAGTTATTAAAATCAACTACTCTTCGAACTATACCCATAAAAATAATCCTCCTCTTCAAATTTACTTGCTTCTCTGGCAGAAATTATTCTGATATTTCCGTTCCTTTCTGTACAAATAACCATATAGACGATTGAACCGGACATTCCAAATATTTTCCACCGTTCTTCCAAAAAGCTGTGTTTACTGTCAAAAAACTCTACCCGTCTGGAATCTGAAAAAATCGCCATCGCTTCTTCAAACGAAACCCCATGCTTCATTTGGTTATCCCGGTCTTTTTCTTCATCCCATTCAAAACTAAACTCTGTATCCATTATAGCCTCCTAATAAATATTTGTCAATACGTTTGTCAATACATTTTGTCTTTACGTTTAAAAATGTTAAAAAGACAGAATTTCCCACGGGTCTTCCCCAAGCCGCCGGTGCTGGACGGCTTCCAAAATGTGCTCTGTTTCGATGGTGTCCTTGCCGTCAAGGTCGGCGATGGTTCTGGCGACCCGTAAAATCCCGTGGTAAGCCCTGCCGGAAAGCCCCAATTTTGAGACAGCTAAGTGAAACGCGCTTTCCGCCTTTTCGCTCATGGGGCAAAAGTCGTCTGCTTTTCCGGCGGGGAGCAGTGCGTTTCGGCGGATTCCCGTCCCTTTGAAGCGGCGGCGTTGAATCTCAACTGCCGCCCTGACTCTGGCGGCAATGACCGAACTTTTTTCCTCAGCGCAGGAAGGATTTCGCCGTCCCATTTCTTCGATTTTTGGCGGCAGGATAGCGGCTCTTATTTCTACACGGTCGAGAAGCGCGCCGCCGAACTTGCGCCAGTAGCGGTTGATTTCTTCGGGCGAACAAAAACAAGCGTTGCTACTTTCGCGTATGCCGAGCCGTCCACAGGGACAGGAATTTGCCGTCATCAACAATTGAAATTCCGCCGGAAGACGCACCGGTCCTTCCGCCCTGACGATGCTTATCACCCTGTCCTCCAGCGGTTCACGCAGAGCCTGTAGGACATTGACCCGAAACTCCGGGGCTTCGTCTAAAAAAAGAACGCCAAAGTGAGCGAGACTGATTTCTCCGGGGCGCGGTATTCTGCCGCCGCCGAGTATTCCCTCCGCGCTGGCTGAATGGTGCGGCGCACGAAAAGGCGGACTTGTGATGAGGCGGTCAATAAAACCGCCGTCATGATGAGGTCCCGCGAGGCTGTAAAGGCGTGTTACTTCTACCGCCTCATCGGGAGTAAGCGGAGCCATTATTGAAGGGAGCCGCCGGGCGAGCATTGTCTTTCCTGCGCCCGGCGGTCCGAAGACTAAAACATTGTGTCCACCTGCGGCGGCGATTTCCATTGCGCGTTTATAAACAGCCTGTCCGCGAACATCGGCGAAGTCTCCGCCTATTTCCGACATATCCGCCGCCGTGTTAGCCGCAACTTTTGCAGTCGGAGATGAAACCAAAGATAAAGGAAGCTCGCCTGTTTCCTCCCGTATAAACAGCGCGTGAACTGCGTCCTGCAAATTTTTCGCCGCTGTAAACTTCGCGCCTTTTTCCGAAAGAATAGCCGCCTCTCCTGCGTTCTCCGCAGGCACGATGAACTCGGTAATTCCTTCGGACAGCCCTTCAGCAATCGCCGCAAGCACACCGCGCACAGGGCGTATGTTGCCTGAAAGCTCAAGTTCCCCCATTACGAGCAAATTCCCCGAAACCGGCGCGATATTTGCCGCCGCCATAACTGAGAGCGCTATTGGCAGATCAAGGGCGGCTCCGTATTTTTTCAACCCTGCCGGAGCAAGATTGATCAAAATCCTGTCCAGCGGAAAACTAAACCCCGAATTCCTGAACGCCGCCCGAACTCTGTCCCTCGCCTCTCTGACCGCTCCTTCAGCAAGCCCTGAAATATCAATGCCGGGAATTCCCCTGCGAATATCCGACTCAACCCGGATGATGATTCCTCCCGCCCCAAAGGGCATATAAGCCATTACACTCATTTTCTTCTCCTGCCTTACTTTTTAATCGCACCGCCCTCAGACGGTGGTCAATTGAATATGAAACAAAAGTTTCATGTATATATGGCGTGAAGATGCGTGGCGCTTGCCTGAGGGATGAAAAATTTTGAAAATTTAATTGATGGGAAGACCTTATGTTGAATATGAAACAAAAGTTTCATATATATGGCGCTCAAGCATGCACAGCGTTAAGCTGTGCGGATGAATAAGTCAACACGGCGTCCGCCAAAGTATGCACGGCAAAGTCGTGTGGATGAATTATTCCACACGGCGTGGCGCTAAATAAATGTAACTAAGATGAAAAGGTTGCGAAGGCTTTAGCCTGAGCAGTGCGCCGCACAAAAAACGTAACTAAGATGGAAATTGCGCGAAGGCTTTAGCCTGAGTAGCGCGCCGTGTAGATGCGTGGCGCTTGCCTGAGAGGGAAAGAATTTTGAAAATCATTTGATTTTACGGGAAAATGACTGATTGTTTTTGTGATGACCTTACATTTTAGTGTTTTATATGGTACTCTTTACTTCAGAGTACCTCTAAAAAAATGTGAGCAGGATGAAAAAGGTGGGAAAAAAATGTTGAGAGAACGTCTTTACGTTATTCTTGAAAAAGAAATAAAAAAAGAAGATAAGGTAAGCCGTATTGTCAACAGTATTCTGTTGGTTTTGATTTGGCTCAATATAATTGCGGTTATTTTAAGTTTATTTGACGATATCTTCGACAGGTACAATAAAATTTTTACGTATTTTGAATTATTTTCGATGGTGATTTTTACCGTTGAGTATTTGCTGAGATTATGGGTTGACCCTTGCAAACCTCCCAATCTTTCATCAAAAAACAAATTGAAATTGCCGCCATATTTACGTTATGTTTTTTCTCCCGCAGGACTGATTGACCTTCTGGTCATTGTACCGTTTTATCTTCCGTTCTTCATACCAATTGACCTTCGTTTTTTACGGGCTTTGCGCATGGTCAGACTTCTGCGTGTTTTAAAATTGAGCCGTTACGATAAAACAACAAGAATGCTCGCCCATGTTCTGAACAGCGCTCTACAGGGACTTGCAAACATAATTGAACATCGCGATAAAGAATCCGGTGAACATGTTAAAAGAACCCAATTGTATGTAGAAGCATTAATCAACTATCTTATAGATACCAACTCTGTTTATGCCAAAGAATTAAAAAGGCTCGATCCTGAAATAATCATAAGATCCATGGCTCTCCATGATGTCGGGAAAATAGCAATTCCCGATAAAGTTCTTCTAAAACCCGGGAAACTCGATCCCGATGAATATGAAATAATGAAATCCCACACTATACGCGGCAGGGACATTATTCATGAACTGGGCGATGTTAATTCATCTATCTATCTGAAGCATTGCGAAGATATCTGTTACAGTCATCACGAACGCTGGGACGGCAAGGGTTATCCTCAGCAATTAAAGGGAGATGCAATTCCCCTGGCGGCACGCTTGGCGGCAGTGGCTGATGTATACGATGCGCTTATTTGCCCGCGTGTCTATAAAGCCGCCATGCCTTGCGAAGAAGCGATCAGAATAATCTCTGAGGGGCGAGGGACTCAATTTGATCCTGTTGTGGTCGATGCTTTTGTGCAAATTCAAGAACAGTTTAAGGAAATTTCGCAAAAGCATAAGTAGTTTTTTTGATGTCTGTATAAGTACCCATGTACTGCAGAATTGACATCCGTATTGGTATAATGTATGATTAATGAATCTCTGAGTATGTTGGAGACAAGAAAACATGAACGATTCTAGTCGAATTCACTATTTCACAATGTGCGTCTCGGCTTTTTCAGACAGAAAAGGCTTGGACAGACGGGATGCCTTTAATTATCTTTATAATCATAGCGGCATAGAGTTTCTTGTAGATTGTTATGAAGCTGAACATACCCTCTCTCTGAATGATGCCGTAGATGATTTAACCCTAGTTTGTAAAAATAACGGGGGAACCATTGAATGAAACTCACCCGACCGGAACATAGTGAAGGGAGGTTCCCCTCGTGATTCTTTATCACGGTTCAAACATAGAAATAGAAGAAATAGACCTTACTCGATGCAGACCTTTCAAGGATTTTGAAAAAGGTTTTTATACAACCACTCTAAAAGAACAGGCATGGACAATGGCAAAACGGACGACAAGAATATACGAAGAGGGAACACCTTATATAACAGAATTTTTCTTTGATGATACTATATTGAAAGATGCCCGGTTCAAAATAAAAAGGTTTAATGAACCGGATATTGAATGGGCTAGGTTTGTGATAAACAACCGCAATTCAAGTTTTCGGGACATTGCCAGCATTGAATGTAATGTTGATGGCAAATACGATATAGTAACCGGTCCTGTGGCAAACGATGATATTACCGCTTTGATGAATGTATATCTGGCGGGGATTCTGTCAGTTGAAGCGTTGACAAAAGAGCTGACATTCCGCGAATTAAGCGAGCAGGTATCTTTTCACTCAGAAAGCGCAGTTGCCTGTCTGCAAAAAACCGGAGTACATCGTGGTTAACCCAAAAATTATCGTAATGATGGACTATGTTACTTCCTCAGTGATAACCTGCATTATGGAGAATGAAAGTTTTTCCGCAAGTGATGCCATGAAAGCCTTTTATAATTCTCAAGTCTTTGCTCGGCTTTGCGATGTTGAAACCGGTCTTTACCGTGAAAGCGGCGGCTATGTCTATGACCTCTATAAAATAGAAAAAAAACACGGTCATCTTGTGCAACTGGAAATTTAGCAGTTCCCCGGCATTATCGAAACTTGAGTGTTCATCCTAATAACCTACCCCCGCGCCTGCCAAAAAACCGCTTTCGCTTCCCTCGCCCTCTTTGTAATCTCTTTCCAATTCTGAGCATTGATTAAGTCCTTGCTCGCTATCCAGCTTCCGCCAATCGCAAGCACAGAGCCGAATTGCGCATAACTTGTAAGATTGTCCGGTGTTACGCCCCCAAGAGGAATATATTTTATTCCCAGATGATTGTACGGGGCATTAATGCTTTTAAGATAACTCAAGCCGCCCATGCCTTCGGCAGGGAAAAATTTAACCACACGACAGCCAAGAGAAATTGCCTGCTCCAACTCGCTTGGAGTCGCTATTCCGGGAGCGAAGGGTAGCTCCGCTACGATTGCCTCTTTTACAATTTCAGGATTAATGCCCGGAGAGACACCAAAGCGCACACCGTTTTCTTTTTTTACTGCCGCCGCCTGTCCCGACTCAATGATTGTTCCAATACCGATGTACATTTGCGGAACTTCTTTCGCAATCAGCGAAATTGAAGGAATAGCCGCCTGAGTGCGCAGGGCAAGCTCAATAACGGTAATCCCTCCCTCAAGAAGGGCATTCGCCAGCGGAACCGCGTTTTTTTCGTCTTCAATTTCCAAAACCGCGATAATTCCTTCCTTCCCGATTTCGTCCTGTGTTTCTTTTGGCATAACAAGTTTCATATAATTTCCCCTTAACATTGCTCATTATATATGATATGTTTAATTAAATCTATGTGGCGTGTCCAACTTCATAAAATAGACTATGATGAAAAAGAGTACCAAGCGGTCAAAGAGGTACTCGATTCCGGCTGGCTTACCATCAGCGAAAAAACTCGCGCGTTTGAAGCTGCTTTTTCCCAATTTCTTGGGCGTGATACAAAGAGCCTCGCCGTTTCAAGCGGAACCGCCGCCCTGCACATGGCTCTCCTTGCGTGCGGTATCGGCAGGGACGATGAAGTAATCACCCCAGCGCTTACTTTTATCGCCGATCAAAATGTAAGCATGATGTGCGGCGCGAAAAATGTTCTTGCGGATATTACCTCAATGGAAGACTGGTCGGCTGACCCAAGCGACATTTCTGCGCGAATTACTCCAAAAACAAAAGCGGTGATGATTGTACATTACGCAGGTTTCGCCTGTGATATGGAGCGAATTACTTCCCTGTGTAAAAAGCACGGACTTCTTCTTATAGAAGACTGCGCCCACACCCCCGGAGCGGTTTACCGTAATGCGGACGGCGGAGAACAGCCTCTCGGAACTTTTGGCGACATGGCGGCTTTCAGTTTTTTCGCTAATAAAAATATCGCGGCAGGCGAGGGCGGCATGGTTGTTACGCGCAACGAACAGTTATTTGAAAAGCTGAGGCTTCTGCGTTCTCATGGGATGTCTGTCATGTCGTTTGACCGTTACAAGGGAAGAGCGTTATCCTATGATGTTGAGTTTCCGGGCTTAAATTACCGTATTAACGAAATAAGCTCCGCCCTTGGACTTGTACAGCTGAAAAAACTACAAAACGCAAATGAAAAGCGAAAAAATTTGGTTGAACATTATTACAGCCGCCTTGATAACTTATCTTCTGTTTCAATCCCCTACAGAAATTTTTCCCGTGGGAAACCAAATTATCACATAATGCCCATTTTGCTTTCAGAATCGACAGACAGGACGGCAGTTATTGAATCAATGAAACAGGACGGAGTTCAAACCAGCATTCACTATCCGATGATTCAAAATTTCAGCGCGTACAAAGATAAAATCAATTCAACACCCAAGGCAGAATATGTGAGCGCTCACGAATTGACATTGCCACTTTTCCCAACGATGACCAAAGAAGAAGTTGATATTGTCTGTTCTGCGCTTGCAAAAGCGATAGAACATTAAAATTATTTTAGGAGAGCCGTAATGGAATACATTTTGAGTGGAAAAATTAGTTTGGATGATTATATTCAATTTAATAGAGCACATGGAAATCATGGAGCTATTAAAGTATTTAGGCTGATTTTCTACCCCATAATAGTAATTATTTTTATTTCCATGTTTATTTATGATTTTCAATCTTTTATATATTTGCTTAAAGAAGCGCCGTTAGAATTTATAAAAATATGGTATCCACTGATAATATTAATAATATTTCTTATATTACTTAATAAAATTATAATGCCATTGATATATAAAAGAAATTATAATAAAAATAAATTATTACAAATGCATCAAAAAATAACAATTAATGAAACAAATATAATAACTGAAACAGATGCCTCTAACAGCACTTTAACAAAAGAGCATATAAATAAAATTATTTATGATAAAGATTCAGTTTATATTTATTTGGCATTAAATGCGGCGATCATTATAAAAAAACGATTCCTTGAAAACGAAAATGATTTTGATGAATTTGTTGAATTCATCAAAGATAATTATGAGAATAAGCCAAAGGAGTCTCTATGGAAATCACAAAAGAAATAATATTGGAAAATATTGAAGCTCCAAACGTTTTGGAAGATTTATACCAATCTGACAAAAAGGCATTTTCTGAAATTATTAAAACCATGCATAACGATGACTCTGTTTTGATAATAAAATATTGGTATACACGTTTATTTTATAAATCCCCGAACAAAAAAGGAAACATAAAGAAATATATTTTTACAGCTTTTTTAATTGTTCTTACATGGATACCAATACGGCTTTTAATTGCAGAGGATAATTACTATGCCAATATATATTTTTATCTCAAAAAAGCTGTTCCAATAATTTTTTTCATGACATTATCTATGTTTTTTGTATTTAATTTTATGAAGTTAAAGAATGTATTATTGAGTATTATTCCCGGCGTTGTCTTTTACGGCTATTATATATTATTGCTAAGATTTATATTATTGCGTCCACTGGCAAATATAAATAATATTATTACTTCACAATCAATTAATAATGCATATTATTTTATTTTTGTACTGTTGTGGTTTTTTATATTGTTTTCCCAGTCAAATTATAATTTTAAAAAATTAAATTACACTATTTTTCTTGAAAAATGCGGAGAAACAATAGTTTGGTCAACAATATTTATCATAGGGGGCGCTGTTATTGTTGGATTGTCATTAGCTTTATTTAACGCTATCGGTATAGACGCGAAGGACTTCTATTTCAAAAATATTATAGCGCTTGGACTCGCCGCCGCCCCATTCGTTTCATTACTGGTTATTGAGAATAATTCCAGAATTAAATTATCCGTAATAATTGCGAATATCTTTCTGCCAATAATTCTGGTTTCCTTAGTTGCTTTTGGAATAGTATCAATATTTACCGAAACAAAACCATACGAAGACAGAGACATTTTTATTACATATAATATTATGATTGTTCTTGTTATTTGTATTCTAATATTTACGAGCATAAACGGAATTAAAAATAAATTTATTAATGTGTGTTCTTATATTCTGCCGGTAGTTACTATAATTTTGGATATTATTACTCTATCTGCTGTTATTTACAGGCTAAATAAATATGGCATAACGGCAAATAAAATAACCTTACTTGGGACAAATATAGTAATGTTAGGACATTTAGTATTTATGGTTTATCTAAAATTCAGGCAAAAGATAGAAAAAAATATAATATGGGAATGTCTAAAAACTTTAGTTCTTAGCTGTTTTAGTACCCTCATGGTAAAATTACATTTGCGCAATTCATTATATGACAAAGAACCTCAAAAGAATCAGCCAGTGGTTTTAGAAGTTACTACATATCTGCCTTTATATTTTGTGTGGGCATTTGTTGTAGTGTTTATATTTCCGTTTGTATTCAGGGGAGCATAAATATCAATGAGCGTTTTGCATAATGTTGCAATTTGTCAGATGATTAGTCAACGGTGTGATAATACCTGTTTTTGAGGATTAATATGAAATTTTATGTACAATAGAATCGGAAGCCGTAATCTGTATAGCAAATGCGGATGATAGTTATTTATATAGTAAAAATAAAAAATGGTATAAAGATGATTTTAATGAATCTAATAAATTTGACGAATTAATATCTATTCATTCTAAGGAATGTCATGAGAGATGGGGGAAAATAGTACCTGTAATTTCTGAAATATCAAGAATAGAGTATTGTAAAAGTTGCATTTATTATATACCGATTTATGGTGGTGCATATTTTTCCGATTATGGTATTTGTAGTAATAAGGAATCAAATTATGATGGAAAATTGGTATATTGCAATTCAAATTGTGAATATAATTTGAAAAATAGTCCAAAATGAATTGTCACTTCGCCTAACAGGAGATAGACGACGTTTTAATGTCGCTTATCTCCTGTTACGGGAATCTTTAGGAAAAAAGGGATTCTCCTATTGACAATAGTACAAAAGAATAGCATTATTAAGTTAGCTTGGGTATTTTTATGGTTTTCTTTATTATAGAGGTGTGAGAATGGTAAGAATTGTAAGTTTTGTATTAATTATTTTAAGTCTCAACACATGCTCACAAAATGCTAATAAAAATGCCGCCAACTCTTCCAGTGAGATATTATTGGAATGTGAAAAACTAATTGAGGATCACAAATATAGTTCAGCTTATGAAATGCTCTGTGAATCAAAAGAAGATGAATATATATTAGCCAAAAAAATCCAAATCCTTTTGGAGAATAGCAAAGAGAATTACAGATTTCATTATTTTATTATTGTCGATAGCTATTTTTCAATAGATGAAAATAAGAAAATGATTGTTTTTGATATAATCAAAGAAATCAATAGATACCAAAGGAAAAACGGCATATCGGGCATACTTCAATTATATGCGGGGCATTATTACCATAAGTTATATATCTATAGCCGTGAGTATAAGGAAGCGATAATGGATGAAGATGATATAAATGAAAAAATGTTTGATTCTTATTCCATTGCTATATCAATGGGATATTCCGATCATGATTTATGCAGAAATTATGCGGATTTAAATTTCAGGATGGGAAACTATGATATGAGTATAGAATATTATAAACAAGCTATAGCTTTTGATAAATCGTCTGACATTGATTACCAGAGGCTTGCCGAAGTTTATTATAAAAATAATGAGTATGAAAAATCCATAGAGACAGTAAATGATTATTTATCACAGAATCATGTTTATTCATACTTATTATTCTATTATTACAGGATACTGGTTTATAATTATATAAAGTTGAAAGATTATGATAAATTATATGAATATATTAATAAGGCTGAACAAATTGAAAGAGCGTCATATGGTTTATTTTCATTAAAAAATTTTGCATTTTTAAGTATTGGCGAATTTGAAAAGTCAAAAGAAGAGGCTAAGAAATATGTCTATTATATATATGAACATATATCGGCATATTATGAATCTGAAAAAGAACATAATAAAGAAAGATATCTAAATGAGCAAATAGATACGCTTGCTTATTTTTTCGAGAATTATAAATCATATAATGATCAATTAAATGAACTGATCAATGAATTATTACTGGAATATAGCAATAACGAATTAATGTTGGAAGTAATAAAAAAAAGCAACGGCATATAACTGGAGTTATGCGATGCTTTATCGGCTGGATTATGTACCTTCGCTACAATGTTTTGCAATGCCCCTTTGATACCATATTGTGAGCCGTCAAATAATTACTTCTCCTCAATCCGTTAGGAGTCAAAAATTAACTTGACAAACCATAAATGGTGAGATATAATGTAATTATTGGGGGCATATATGAAAAAACATTTGTTTTTTTTACTTATCTTCTTTTCATTGGTTTTACAAGTCCATGGAAATGGACAAAATGATCGTGTTGCTTTGCTGGTAAATAGATGTATTTCTTTATTAGATCAACCTGTTCCTGCCGGATTTCGATATATGGGTGATGCACCCGGACCAAATACGCAAGTATTCTATAGTGATGAAGGTATACTCCTGCTTGTTCATAATGGAATAGTCACTGTAAGTTCTGTACATAATACATTTAGTTCAGATAATGAAGTAAATAAGCATAGAGCTTCATTTTCTCGTTACCTTGAAAGAAACAATTGGGAATTTTTTCACAGATCATCTAGGGGAGCAGAAATTTATAAGAAAGATGACTTGTCTGCAATTATTGAAAGTCCAAGAAGACTTAATAATGGTTCTATAGAAACTCTTATAGGGTTTAGTAGAAGTCTCTTAGGTTTAGAAAATATGTAAATAAGATTTACAGAAGAGACTTGTTTTAGGATATAGATACAATAATTATGGAACTAACAATCATCAGTTTTATTTTAGTTTAAACGCTGATATAATGTTAATAATGGCTATCATTAAAATATTTCAAATAACTCCGGATGACACAGAACGACAAAGAAGAAATGATATACGTTAATATATCGAACTTTGTCAACAACGAGAGTTCAGTTTTCTTCTGAAATCTTCAATCTGTATTCGGCGCGGCGTTTATCTAACTTAGCCTTGTCAACATAAAATTTAAACGTTGAATCTGCCAGTGTTTTTTCCGCTTCTGTTTTGGAAGCAAGGGCGCGTTCTCTGTCAATTTCTTCTGGCCATTCGGCGTATTCAACCATTAGCACATTTTTTTCACTCTTCACTTCCAAAATGCCCTCGG
The DNA here is from genome assembly GCA_031254315.1 of Treponema sp. GTDB lineage: Bacteria > Spirochaetota > Spirochaetia > Treponematales > Breznakiellaceae > WQXQ01. The sequence continues at coordinate 17,430 of JAIRUQ010000074.1, read as the reverse complement.
AGATAAATGCCGACCGCCATCGTCCCTCCCCCTCTTTGATACGGAGAATGCCTGTAACCGTTACGGCGGTAAAAGGAGAATGATTTGCGTATACTTCGATTTCGCCGTCCGCCAAAGTAAGTGTAACAGACTGAACCTGATTGATGTAGAAAAGCCTAAAAGGAGTGTGTACCTCAAAGTTAAATAAACCTGCCATTATTTATCCTTTTTAATAACATCGTCTATTCCGCCAGCCATGTAAAATGCCTGCTCGGAAATTGAATCGCACTCGCCGTCAAGGATCATTTTAAAGCCGTGAATGGTTTCCTTGATTGGCACATAACGCCCGGGAGTGCCGGTAAATTTTTCCGCGACAAAGAACGGCTGGCTGAAAAAACGCTGTATCTTGCGCGCCCTTGCGACTATGAGTTTGTCCTCTGCGGAAAGTTCGTCCATTCCCAAAATCGCTATTATATCCTGTAACTCTTTGTAACGTTGTAATATCTGCTGTGTCCGGCGCGCAGTATTGTAGTGCTCGTCACCTACAATTTCCGCTTCAAGAATACGGGAGCTTGAAGCAAGCGGATCGACAGAGGGATATATTCCAAGCTCGACGATTTTTCGGGAGAGGGTTGTGGTCGCGTCTAAGTGCGCAAAAGTTGTAGCAGGAGCAGGATCGGTAAAGTCATCGGCAGGAACATAAACAGCCTGAATACTGGTTATCGATCCTTTTGACGTGCTTGCTATTCGCTCCTGCAAACTGCCCATCTCGTTGGCAAGTGTCGGCTGATAACCGACCGCACTTGGTATGCGTCCAAGAAGAGCGGAAACTTCCGCTCCTGCCTGAATAAAACGAAAAATGTTATCTATAAAGAGAAGCACATCCTGTCCGTCCTTGTCGCGGAAATGTTCCGCCATTGTAAGACCTGCCAAGCCGACTCTCATTCGCGCTCCGGGAGGTTCATTCATCTGACCAAAAACAAGCGCAGTCTTTTCGATAACGCCGCTTTCATTCATTTCTTTCCAAAGTTCAGCCCCTTCCCGTGAACGTTCGCCAACGCCGGCAAACACCGAATAACCGGAATGTTCTGTCGCTATGTTACGGATCAATTCCATGATGACTACTGTTTTTCCTACTCCCGCGCCGCCGAACAGACCAATCTTGCCGCCCTTTGCGTAAGGTGCAATTAAATCTATTACTTTAATTCCTGTTTCCAAAAACTGCGTCGCGGGCATCTGTTCGTCAAAGCCCGGAGCATGGCGGTGAATTGACTCATACTGAGAAAAACTGAACGCTCCCTTGTCGTCAATTGTATCGCCCGTTACGCTAAACATCCGCCCAAGCGCTTCTTTTCCGACCGGCACTTTAATTGGCTGTCCTGTGTCTTCAACATCAAGCCCTCGATACATTCCCTCTGTGGCGGACATCGCAACACAACGCACGCAGTTATCGCCGATATGCTGAAGAACTTCCAAAACTACCGTTCTGTTATTAACATTTACTTTTAGAGCGTTCAGAATGACAGGCGTTTGTCCATGTTCAAAACGGACATCCACAACAGGACCTATTATTTGAGTTATGTTACCCTTATTTGCCATCTTCTTCTCCTTTTAATCAGCTAACGCTGAAGAGCCGCCGATAATTTCCGAAATTTCCTGCGTAATGCCCGCCTGCCGTGCGCGATTGTAACTTATTTTAAGCGTAGCAAGCATATCTTCAGCATTTTTTGACGCTTCGTCCATTGCAGTCATGCGCGCGCTTTGTTCGCTTGCATAAGCCTCGACCATTGCCCCGTAAATTACGCCTTTGATATACTGAGGAACCAGCATATCAAAAACCTCTCCTGCCGACGGCATAAATTCAAACCTTAAATCTTCTCTTTTTTTGTCGTCGATTTCAAACAACTCTTTTTGAATTTTTTCTTTTACCAGAGGAAGAATCTGATGCTCCGTCGCTGTTAATTTAACTGTACTGAACATGTGGGTATATACGATGTGGATTTCATCAAATAATTCCCAAAGATACTGTGAAATCATATAATCCGCAATTTCTCCGGCATGATCCAAAGTGGGTATCTGTGAATTAAAAGAGAAATTTTCCAAGATGACATATTGCGTATGTATAAAATAGCGGTAGCCGACAGAGCCAACAAGTATTAGCAGAGGATTTTTTACTTTTGAGCAAAGATCGTTTACGCGCCTAAAAACATTCATGTTATAACCGCCGGCAAGCCCCTTATCGCTTGTTATTACCATAATCGCAGTGTGAGGTGAAGATGTATTGCTTTTGCGGAAGAATTCGCTTCGGATGTTGTTCTCTCTGGAAAGAATATCAAACATTGATTTTTGAATTCGCTTATAGTAAGGCTCGGTATTTTCAAGCATACTTCTGCCTTTTCGCAATTTTGCGGTAGAGATGAGCTTCATTGCTTTTGTTACCTGCAATGTCTGTGCAATTGCACGCATTCTTTGGCGCACATCGCGCAAATTCATCATTTGGTTTTTGTCTCCTTAAAGGCTTTCGCGGCAGAACGCATTTCTTCTTCCTGCTCTTCGGAAACAACGCCTGTCTCCGCAATGCTCTTCATTAATTCCGCCTTTTGACTTTTTAAGTATTCAAGATATTCTTTTACAAACGAAGAAATATTTTCTACATAAACATTAAGAAGATAGCCGTTTACTGCAAGAAAAAGAATCGCAACTTGTTCTTCCAGATCATAAGGTGAAAGCTGAGGTTGTTTCAACACTTCCAACAGCCGTACGCCCTGAATAAGTTTATCGCGTGTTTCTTTATCCAAATCACTGCCGAATTGGGCAAACGCCGCCATCTCCCGGTACTGGGCAAGGTCAAGTCTGATGCGTCCTGAAATTTTTCGTATCGCTTTTGTCTGCGCCGCACCTCCGACACGGCTGACTGAAAGACCGACATTTACCGCAGGGCGAAAACCGGAGTTAAACAATTCCGTATCAAGAAAAATTTGCCCGTCTGTAATTGAGATAACATTTGTCGGAATGTAGGAAGAAATGTCTCCTGCTTGCGTTTCAACAATTGGAAGCGCAGTGATAGAGCCGCCGCCCCTTGCGCCTGAAAGTTTTGCCGCACGTTCTAAAAGCCGCGAGTGCAGATAAAACACATCGCCCGGAAATGCTTCACGTCCCGGAGGGCGGCGCAAGAGCAAACTAATTGTGCGATAAGCGACGGCGTGTTTTGAAAGATCATCGTAAACAATCAGCACGTCTTTTCCCTTCTGCATAAAATGTTCCGCCATAGCGACTGCAGAATAAGGGGCGATGTACTGAAGAGCGGCTGAATCAGAAGCGGAAGCAAGCACCACAAACGAGTGATCCATCGCACCGTGTTTTTCAAGGTTTTTAAGAATTGCCGCTACCGAAGATGACTTCTGCCCTATCGCGCAGTACACGCAAATAACATTCTTCCCTTTCTGATTGATCATCGTGTCGATAGCGATTGCTGTTTTTCCTGTCTGACGGTCGCCGATTATCAGCTCACGCTGACCGCGTCCAATAGGGATCATAGCGTCTATGGAAATAATTCCTGTTTGAAGCGGAGTGTCTACAGCTCCACGGTCAATTACAGGCGCGGCAGGACTCTCCATCGGCAAATACGCCTCGGCTGTTATAGGACCCTTGCCATCAACAGGTTCACCTAACGGATTTAACACCCTGCCAAAGAGCGTGTCTCCTGATGGAACAGACACAACCTTGCCCGTCCCCTTCACTTCCTCGCCGTCTCTAACAAGCGATTCACCTTCCAGAATTACACAGCCTACAGTTTCTTCTTCAAGATTGAAAACGATCCCTGTCGCGCCCGATGCAAATTCAACTAACTCGCCGTAAACCGCGCTGTTAAGACCGAAAACAGTGGCAACCGAATCGCCCACCTGTATAACAAAACCGGAACTGCCGGAAGTGGCTTTACCCTTCCAATTTGTGATACGCTCCTGTAAAACTCTTGCGAGGTCATCGTAATTAGCCATTACTTCCTCCCGTCCATATCGTCGCAGTCAATTCATCTGACATTTTTTGCAGTTGCCCTTTAAGGCTTGCGTCAATATAAAACCCGTGCGTTCTCAGCAAAAAACCGCCAAGCAATTCAGGTTTTACATGCGTCTTCATTTTGATACCAGCCGCGTTTGTTTTCTCTTTAATCATCCGTGTCAGCTCTTTTTCAAGCTCCGCAGTTAACGGAGATGCCGCTTCTAAAGTAATATCGAGTATTCCGTTTTGTTCATCCAGCTTCTGTTCGATATTTTCCATAAGCGCATCGGCATATTTAAAACATTTTTTTTCAACTAACAAACAAATAAAACATATCGCATATTCAAGAGCCGGGGATTTATCGCCGGAATTGCCTCCGGCGCTTTCCCTTAAAATTTTTTCAAGCATTAGAGCCGCGCTATGTCCCGAAAGAACGCCGTGCATGGACTTTACAGGAGAAACAAGCGCCTTGAAGTACAAAAACGCTTCCTGCGCGTTCTCTCCCGAAACAGAGAGAAACGCCTGAGACCATCTCCTCGTATGAAAAGCCCTTGAATACATTTAGTTACTTCCTTTTTGCGCAGAAAGTTCTTCTATCAGCATGTTCGCGTAGTATTTGTTATCATCGCCGGAAAAATCTTTTGCCGCGAGTTTACCGGAGGCGGCAACCACCAGAGTAGCGGCTTCCAGCTTAAACTTAGCCAATGCCGCCTGACGTTCCGTATCAATCTGTTTGCGCAAACTTGCGGAAGTGTTTTCTGCTTCTTGTTTCCCTTCGTCAACAATCTTCTGCGCCTTATACTCGGCATTTTCAACGGCATTTTTCAAAATAATTTTCGCTTCGGCTTCGGCTGTTTTTAACTTGTCTTCGTATTGAGCAAGAAGTTCCTGCGCCTTCGTCTTGTCGCTTTCCGCCTGATCAATCGAGTCCTGAACACGCTTTGTTCTGTCCGCCATGAATTTTGTTACCGGTTTGAATAATACTTTTCTTAGTATAAAATACAGAACAGTAATATTGATGATGGTAATAATAAATGTAACGGAAAAATCAAGCATAATTTATTAACCAAGCCTTGTAATAAGAATGATTGAAATGACCAGTCCGTAAATAGCTGTCGATTCCGCAAGCGCGACACCGACAAAAAACATGGGCGTCATTTTTCCCATTACTTCAGGCTGACGGGATATAGCCTGCAAAAATCCCGATGTCGCAATACCAATACCGATACCGGCTCCAAGACCTGTAACTACCGCAATGCCCGCTCCAATCGCAATCAACACATTTAATTCCATACTTTACTCCTTTTTACGGTGTACCCGTTGTTTTATTCAAACATGAAACAAAGTCTCATGATAATTCCTTTATTATATTTAATGTTATTCCTCATGTAGTTTAACAGCCTCCGAAATATAAAGACTTGTTAAAAACACAAAAATCATCGCTTGAATCAGCCCATCGAAGAAATCAAAATAAAGCGAAAATACCGCCGGAAGCACGGCAGGAAATAGTTTCTCGATCATGCTCATCAGAACAAAAGCGCCAAGTATATTTCCGAATAACCGCAACGACAGGGAAATAAGGCGCGTCCCATATTCCATAATATTGAAAGGCAACATAAATGGAACAGGGTACAACAGCCGCTTAAACCATCCCTTAAATCCGCGAGCCGCAAAACCGCAAACAATCAGCAGTAAAATTGAAATTACGGCAAGAGCCGCTGTAACATTGATGTCCCTTGTTGGGGGGCGGATTGGAAACGGCGGAGCAAACTCAAACCCAAAAGCCTTAAATGAAAGCGGCGATAAAACAGGGATGATGTTTGCGAGGAGCAAAAACAAAAAGAGCGCTCCCATGTACGGTCCCAGATGTTTTGAAAAAGAGCCAAATTGATTTTTGGAAAAATTGTTTAGAAACTCCACGGCGGCTTCAAGAAATGTCTGTGAACCTTTGGGTATTTCCTTTAGCTTTCTGGTAAGAATAACGGACGCAATGATGAGGATAGCCATTACAATCCACGAGACAATTACAGTTTCGGTTATGGGTATTTCAACACCGGAAAAGGCAATAGTGAAAATCGTTTTTATTTCAAGCTCTTCCATAACTCCTCAATTTGAAAGATCAATCAACAGCCCTAATTACAAGTATATCCCTCTATAATTATTAATACAATATATGTCCCGATAGTCCAACAGATATTTAAAATATATCTACTACGGGTTTTAATTTTTATGAAAATTTGATAAAATAATACAATGTCCGGTTTATGGGTTTTGCTGGCGTTAATCTTAATTTCCTCGCTTCCTATGGTTGCCGTTTTCATTTGGTTTCGCGCCGCAAAGTATCAATTTTCTATCGTACGGTTTTTATTCGCGCTACTTGCAGGCGCGGCGGCTTTTTTTCCGGCTCTTGTCATGCAAGACCTTTTAAATCTTTCAATTTTCACTCAGGGCAGAATGGCTCTTTTCTATGAATTTTTCATCCGGGTCGCTTTTACAGAAGAATTTAGCCGTTTGTTACTGTTATTCGTTTTCTTTTGGATAAACAGCTTAGTCAAGCCCGCAGAAGGATTGGACAAACCGGTAACTTCCAACACAATCAAAAAAGGAACCGCGACCGGTCTTATCGCGGGGCTTGGTTTCTCAATCCTTGAGAGCGCGAGATACGCCGCTTCAAATATGTCCATCGGCATCGCTTTATTGCGTATTTTTACCGCCGCACTGCATGCCGCCTGCGGTTCGCGCGTAGGAGCCGCCGCAGTAATGTTCCGCACAAATCCCGTACAGGCGCTTCTTCGCCTCTTTACCGCCGTAGTAATTCACGGCATTTATAATTTCATGGTAATGGTTCCGGGTTTGTGGTCAATAGTGGCAGTCTTAATCGCTGTTCTAACTCTGACAACAGTGATTTTATCCATCCGCGACGGTTGGAGTTCAGAAGAACCAGCCGAACTTGATAGCGGCGTAACGCTTGACAAGATTGGTCAAAAATAGTAGGTTGAAAAATACGCCGCAAGGTAGAGCAGTTGGCAGCTCGTCGGGCTCATAACCCGGAGGTCACAGGTTCGAGTCCTGTCCCTGCTATTATAGATCTAAAAATTGAGGGGCTTTGTAATCAGTCTTTTGTCGAGGGAAGCGCCATGACTATCGAAGAAGCATGGAGGCAAATAAATATAACCGATGTTCCACAAGGCCTTGTCTATTTAATATGCGTGACGGGAGTAATAATTATAAGGCATCAGAAGAAAACAAATATAAATAACTCAAATTATCACTTTCTTTAGTATTATAGTACCAAACGAAGAAAATCATTGCGACATCTGTATTTCCTGACTAAAATAGTTTGCAATTTCTGCGGTATAACGAATACAATGAATCCTGCTGCTTCCTTAATTTGAGGATGCAGAAGGAGAATGTAGTATGGTAATTAATTTTAGGCTTATTGCGAAAGTTGGACTGCTGTTGGTAATTATTGGTCTTTTTATGCCGGTAGCGTGCGACAAAAACGGTTTTGAGATTGCGGACTACATGATGAACCATGATCGTACCCTGGATGGATTGTTGATGTATCTGGTAATCGTATCCGCCGCTATCGGAGTTATTGTGGGAATTTTTCTGTTGATGAGAAAAAAAATAAATTCCACTGTTGATTGGTTTGCCATTATTGTCTGTATAGCAAGCGGGGTGATAGTGTATGTCCGCCAGTTTGATGAAGGCCCTGATTTGCAGACCGGCGCATATATGATACTTGCCGGATGGATTATTGCGATGGCATCTCAGGTTATTTCAAAGATAAACCGGGAATAATAGTCATTCCAGAAACCCAACCGGGGTTTCTGGAATGACTTGCAGCTTTCGAACAACGATTCAATTCTTGAACGAGTGGAGCGGCGCGGGGATTCTGCCTCCGCGGTTGATGAAGGCATCGCTTTGCGCTTTGTTTACCGCCATGACCGGGGCGCCGCCGAGCAAGCCGCCGAATTCGGCCCAGTCACCGGTTTTTTTGCCGGGGACGGGGATAATGCGTACGGCAGTGGTTTTGTGGTTTACCATGCCAATTGCCATTTCATCGGCAATGATCGCGGAAAGGGTGGCTGCGCTGGTGTCGCCGGGCAGGGCGATCATGTCCAGGCCGACAGAACAAACCGATGTCATCGCTTCCAGCTTGTCCAGGCTGATGGAGCCGCTTTTTACCGCGGCTACCATGCCCTCGTCCTCTGAAACGGGGATAAAGGCCCCCGAGAAACCGCCTACATGGGTAGATGCCATTACGCCGCCTTTTTTTACCATGTCAGTTAACATGGCAAGCGCGGCGGTAGTTCCATGGGTTCCGGCGGTTTCAAGGCCCATTTCTTCAAGGATGCGGGCGACTGAATCGCCTACTGCCGGAGTTGGCGCGAGAGAAAGGTCTAAAATGCCAAAGGGAACATTCAGCCGCCGCGCCGCTTCCATGCCTACCAATTGTCCCATGCGGGTAATTTTGAAGGCTGTCTTTTTAATAACATCGGCAAGCTCGTCAAAACTGGCGCCTTTTGCATTTTCCAGCGCGGCTTTTATAACGCCGGGACCGGAAACCCCCACGTTCAGGCAGCTTTCCGCTTCGCCAACACCGTGAAATGCCCCCGCCATAAACGGATTGTCTTCCGGCGCATTGCAAAACACGACCAGTTTTGCGCAGCCAATGCCGTCCTTGTGCGCGGTTTTTTCCGCAATTTGTTTGATAATTCCGCCCATCAGTTTTACCGCATCCATATTGATCCCGCTTTTGGTGGCGGCAAGATTTACTGACGCGCAGACTCTTTCGGTTTGGGAAAGCGCGTCCGGCAGCGAGGTAATGAGCCGTTTATCGCCGCCTGAAAAACCTTTCTGTACCAGGGCGGAAAAACCTCCGACAAAATCAACGCCCAAATCAACGGCGGTTTTATCCAGCGTTTGGGCAAAGGGAGTAAAATCATCATCGCCACAACTCGCCGCAACTATGGCGATGGGCGTTACCGCTATACGTTTGTTTATAATGGGTATGCCGTATTCGGTCTCTATGTCGCGTCCTGTTTTGAGCAATGGTCCGGCAATGCGCATCAATTTTTCGCGGATTCTTTTGCGGGTTTCCTCACCGCTCGATGAAGCGCAATCCAGCAGGGACACCCCCAACGTAATAGCCCGAATATCCAGCTTGTACCGCAGAAACATATCCACGGTCTCTTTAATTTCCTGCGCCGTAAATAACATCAATTTCCCCACAATTAAAGTGATGGAGAAAAGCACCGCTTTTCTCCCCCGCGTTTAATAAAATACTTCGTATTTTATTAAACGCGATGCATCTCGCTAAAAACTTTTTCGTGCATCATGCTGATAGAAACATTAAAAGAATCCCCCATGTCGGCAAGTTCTTTTTTTACTTCCTCAAGTGCTCTGGCGCTGGACGAAAGATCGACCACCATCATCATCACAAAATTGCCGCTCAGGACTGTTTGGCTAATGTCAATAATATTAATATTTCTCTCGGCGAGATATACCGATACTTTGGCGATAATGCCTACTTTGTCGGAACCTACTACGGTAATAATCGCGTTCATTAATCACTCCTGATGGCCGATTTTATGTTCGGTTAAGAATAAATCCAGTACGGTAAGGAATAAAATAACCAGCACCGGGCCAAGAATAAATCCGTTGAACCCAAAAACAAATAACCCGCCCATAATGGCAAAGAATATTATCAGCGGATGAAGGTGAATCCGGTCGCGCAGGAAGAACGGCCGCAGGATATTATCGATGCCCGAAATAAAAATTATTGAGACAATCAGAAAAAGGACACCGCCCGCCACATCGCCGCTGGCAATTTTAAGAATGGTTACAGGTATGTATATCAATGTAGCGCCAAACATCGGAATGAATACGATGATAAAAGTAAGGACTGAAAGTACCAGCGATCCTTTTACGCCGAAAAGAGTATAAATGCCAAACGCCACCGTTGATTGCAGCAATGCGACTATAATGTAACCGAAGAAAAGGTTGCGGGTTATGTCGATAAATTTTGAGGTAAGGGCGCTGATGTATTCTTTTTTTATCGGAATGGCGCGCAATACCAGCCGGGAAAGGTAGGAGCCGTCAATATAAAAGAAAAACAGTGAAAACATGATGAGCAGCATGGTTAGTGAAAAACTGCCGATATTTTTGGCTATGTTGCTGCTCAGATATACCGCGCGCTGCATTTGATTGGAAATGGCGGTTTTTGCCTGCAATTCAATGCTGTCGGCGGTTACGGATACCATACCGGCGGAAACATCATTGATCAACTCCGATACTTTTTCAAAAATATCACGCAGGTACTCAGGCCGCTGATTTAAGATTTCGTGCCCGTATCGTCCCAGTTCCAAAATCTGCTTGAAAAATATCGAAATTACCAAAGAAAGCGGGATAAGGATAAGCACCATTGTTCCCAGCGTAAAGATTACGGCCCATAGATTACGCAGTATTTTCCCTTTTATGGTGTTAAAATTAAGGTCCCGTACCAGACGGCGGTGCAGGGGGCTGAACATAATGTACAGCAGGGTTGACCAGAGCAGGGCCGTAAAAAACGGGGCAAGAAGCCTGCACACCATGACAAACAGAAAGATGAGAATCGCCCCAAAAACATAGCTTTGAACCGGCCAGTGCGGGGGCGTTAGTGAGGGTTGTTCTTTCATATCTCTTCCCTTTTCTTCCGTAATATCATAGAATAAAACAAGAAGTAAGGCAAGGCATGAAGATTCTCTGCGTTTCCGACCAGATTGATCCCTTGGTATACTCAAATTCGATAAAGAAACGTTTTGCCGATGTGGACTTGATCCTTGGCGCGGGAGATCTCCCCCTGGATTATCTGGATTATATCGTTACCAATCTGAATAAGCCGCTGTTGTTCATTTTCGGGAATCATCATACTGAGGACTGTAATGCTGATATTTTGGACGATTTTGGTTCTACCCATCTTGGTTCAAAAATACGAAAAGAGGAAGGGTTGATTATCGCCGGACTGGGCGGCTGTATGCGTTATAATAAGGGGCCAAACCAGTTCACCGAGGCGCAAATGTATTTTGAAATTGCGAAACTTGTCCCCACCCTGCTCTTTAACCGGCTTGTGTATGGGCGCTTCCTTGATGTCCTGCTGACTCATGCGCCGCCGAAGGGCATACACGACAAGGCGGATAAATGTCATTGGGGTTTTAATGCGTTTCGTTGGTTTATAAAAAATTTCAAACCAAAATATTTGGTTCATGGGCATATTCATTTGTATGATCTGTCGGATGTCCGCCGGACTCGATGGATGGGAACCGATGTAATTAATGCCTACAGTCATTATGTCATTGACACGGGGGAATAACAATGGAATACGGGGGAATTACCAATCTGGCCGCAAGTGATTTTAGCAAGGCCAGAAGCCGTGCGGCGCTCTCTAAAATTCTGAATTTAATGAACTCTGATCGGGACAAACTGCTTTCATTCTATGATGTAAAAGAAATGCTCAAGCCGAAAAATCAGGTATACATGGGACTCCAGACAGTGCCGATTAAGCTTATTGTTGGCAGCGAAGGCCGCTATCGTGATTTTAACCGGTACTTCCTTCCCCGTGCGGAACATTTGCGCAGCCGCTGGATACGGGTGGACGAAGCCCATATCAAAGATATTATTCTGCCATCAATCCTGCTCTACGAAATTGGGGGAGTGTACTTTGTCCGTGACGGCAACCACCGCGTTTCGGTAGCGAAAACGCAAAAGGTTGAATTTATAGACGCGGAAGTAATCAGTCTTGCTTCGGAAATAAAGATACAGCCCGGCATGACTCCTGATCAACTGCGGGAAGCCATTATCGACTATGAGAAAAAGGTGTTTTACGAAAAAACCCAATTTGGGGAACTGACCGGCGATATGTCACTCAATTTTAGTTCACCGGGCCGCTACGATGAGATTTACAATCATATTCTGGGGCATAAGTACTTCTTAAATGAAACCGTAGAAGAAGAAATACCTTTTTCGCAGGCGTTGGTTTCATGGCACCGCAATGTGTATAGCCCGGCGGTAACCATTATCCGGGAACAGTGGCTTTTGACGCAATTTCCCGGCAGAACCGAAGGTGACCTGTATGTCTGGATTATGAAGCATTGGGATTTTTTGAAAAAGAAATACGGCGGTTATTCCATGGCCGATGCGGCAGGTGATTTTTCACGGAAGTATGGCGAAAATAAAGGGAAGCATTTTCGGTTCTTCTCGCTGCTGCTGGATCGTATTTTTAAAAGGAAGCGGTAAATACATGAAACCGCAAACCAGCCACACATGGGCGAAAGAAAGTCCGTATGAACGGTTTTTTGATTTTATCAAGCTGGATGCCGACCGCTTTACCATACTCTCTGAACATATTGAAAAACTCGGACTTAATTCCGTGGTTATTCCCATTGAAGGGAACAAGCATTTTTTTATTTTCCCAAAAGGGAAAAATATAAGACCTTCCGCCGGGGGGGCGTTCCCGTTCAAAAAACAAAGTCCGGTTATTTTGAACGCCCATTATGACCGGGCACCAGGCAGTCCCGGCGCAAATGACAATAGCGCGGCGGTTTTTCAACTGCTTAAAACAGCGCTCCGGCTTGGCGACCAGAGACTCGATAACTGGATTATTATTTTTACCGACAAGGAAGAATTGAAAACCGGCGAGGGGATTCAGAATCAGGGGTCGTACAGCCTGGCAAAAAAACTTCTGGAACTGGAATTGAGTAACGCGCGGATTTTTAATTTTGACGCCTGCGGAACCGGCGATACATTTATAATTTCCAGTACGGTTGACTATTTGCTAAAAAAAAATGAACGACCGGGATTTAACCATGCAAGCGAAACGATCAACCATCTGCGAGAAAAGGCTTTGGGCGTTGCCCGCTATCTTCGGTTTAACAAGCTATTGCAGGCTCCCACTCCTTTTTCCGATGACGCCGGATTTTTGCAGGGAGGAATTCCCGTCCAGACGATAACCATACTCCCTTCCGCCGAGGCGGATCCTTTTGCCTTGCTGCTGCGCAATCAGCCCAATTTCGCCGATACGCTTATTTCCGGTTCAATAAAGGATGAATCCGTCCGCCATCTTATCCCCGCGACTTGGCGCTACCTTAACAGCGAATCGGACATCCCTGTGCGCCTGACACCCGAATATTACGATCGTGTTATCCGTTTTGCGGTAGAACTCTGCCGGGATTAAAAGCTCGTGTTCTGTTTACAGAACACGAGCACACCAACGCAGGGCGTTTGAAAGCGTTAGTTGAAACTGCGGATTATGCCACACGGCCAGATGATGCCCCGGCGTAAGAACGCAAACCCGTCCCTCGCCCTGCGTCCGCACATACCCGGCAGGGCAGACCGCGGCCTGGGTATTGTGATACGGGTCTTCCTGATACTTGCTTTCCTCGCCCTGCGGCGGAGAATACGACGCGATGATAATATCGGCATCGGGCGCAAACACGTCGAGCCGGTAATGTTCATCTGTTTCGCAGAACATTTCCACGCCTTCGGTTACCGGATGCGGTTTTATGGGCTGTACGGTAACCGGACATTCGTTGGGATGGCCCTTGAACCGGCACCCCAGCAACTGGTCAAGGGATTCGGTGTGCGTGCCGGGGACGGTTGCGCTGTGAACCGCCAATAACCCGCCGCCGTGTGTCACATATGCGACAAACGCCTGCTGCACCGCTTCCGTTTTCCAGCTTTGTTTGTCGGTTTGCGAAACCTCATCGCATTTTACCAGAAGGACAACCGGGTATTGCGTTAATATATCCTGCGTAAAATCGTTTGCATTGGTGATAATGTCGAACTGAAAACCTTTTTCTGCCAGCGGGGCAACGCCGTCAATGGGAACTTTCCCCGGATGCCAATAATCATCACAAAGTAATAGTACGCGCACGGCGTTCCCTATATCCCCAGCAGTTTGCTGTATGCGTCCAGTGCGGAATCCCCTGAATCGCCTGAAAGTACCTTTTTGGTCAGTATTTTTCCCAACTGCACGCCTTCCTGATCAAAACTGTTGACATTCCACACAAACCCCTGAAACATCACCTTGTTTTCAAAGTGGGCAAGAAGGCTGCCCAGCGCGGCGGGGGTAAGCTGTTTCCCGTAGATAAGGCTGGAAGGCCGTCCGCCGGGAAAATCTTTGTTCGGGTTGGAATCGCTTTGGCCTTTGGCAAAGGCGACAATCTGCGCGACAAGATTCGCCTTGAGTTTGGTCTGGCTGACCGATCTGTCCACGGTTACATCATCGCCCTTTTGGCTTTCGGTAAAACCGATAAATTGCAGGGGGACGGGGCTGGTTCCCTGATGGAGCAACTGGTAAAACGAGTGCTGCCCGTTGGTTCCCGGTTCGCCGAATACCACCGGCCCCGTGTTATACGCAATCGGCTGGCCGTCGCGGTTTACCCGCTTGCCGTTGGATTCCATGTCTAACTGCTGCAGATGGGCGGGAAAGCGGGAAAGCGCCTGACTGTAGGGCAGAACCGCCGTATAGGGATAATTCAGAAAATTCCGTTCCCATACGCCGATTAAGGCATCCAGCAGGGCGGCGTTTTTTAGAATATCCATGTCAAGGGCCATTTTGTCCGCTTCCGCCGCGCCGGAAAGAAAATCCTTGAACACCTGCGGTCCAAAGGCAAGACTCAGTATACAGCCGCCAACTGCCGATGATGACGAATAACGTCCGCCGATATAATCGTCAATATAAAAAGAATCAAGATATGCCGGATTGCGGGCAAGCGGGCTGGTCTCGCTGGTAACGGCAACCATGTGCTTAGAGCTATCCAAGCCCGCCCTTTTCAGTTTTTCCTTGACAAAAAGTTCATTTGCCAGCGTTTCCTGGGTTGTGCCGCTTTTTGAAACTAGCACAAAAAGGCTCTGTTCCAGCGGCGCCGCAGTCATTATCGCAGAGGCATCATCGGGGTCTACATTGGAAATAAACTTCGCGTCAAGCTTTTTTTTGCCTTCCGCTACCGCCCAATTTTCCAGCGCGAGATACAACGCCCGCGGTCCCAGGTCAGAACCGCCAATGCCGATTTGCACCACCGTACTAAACGGCCTTCCGGTACTGCCCTTGAATTTACCCGCATGGACATCGCCGGCAAAATCGCAAAAACGCTGTAATTCCTTCCGGTAAAATTCCCCGATATTTTTGCCGTCTTCGATAACCGGCTGTCCCTGCTCTCCCCGCAGTAGTTGGTGTAGTACTTTGCGTTTTTCGCCGGTGTTAATAACTTCGCCGTCAAGCAGGGCTTTGTATTTGGCGATAAGTTCCTGTTCATCGGCAAGCGCCTGAAGCAATTTTATCGCTTCTGAATCCACCGCCTTGGCGGCCCATGAATAACATAAGCCCCCGGCCATAGGCGCCTGGCACTGCTGCACTCGTTCCGCGTCAAGGGCCGTTTTAAAATCAAAGCCGAAGCGCGCGGCATAATCCGCCATCTGCCGGTATGCGGCAGTACTATCAAAATTGGTATATTGCATAGCTTACTCCTTAACTATAGAAACTATAAAAAACCCCGCCGTAAAGCGGGGCCTTTTCTAATCACTATTCACTTTTCAATTAGCCCCAAACAGTCAAAATAAGTCCGGCGAAAACGATGGAGACCATCGAAAGCAATTTGATGAAGTTGTTGATGGCAGGGCCGGAGGTATCTTTGAAGGGATCGCCAACGGTGTCGCCGACAACCGCGGCTTTGTGCGGGTCTGAGCCTTTTCCGCCGTGAGCGCCGCCTTCAATGTGTTTTTTCGCATTGTCCCAAGCGCCGCCGGCATTGGCCATCATGATCGCCAGTACGAAACCTGAACCGAGCGCGCCGGCTAACATTCCGGTAACGCCGTTCGGGCCGAGTAACAGACCGACCACAATCGGGCTTAATATACCCAAAAGCGCGGGGGCAACCATTTCTTTCTGGGCGCCCCTGGTACAAAGGTCTACGCACTTGGCGTAATCGGGATCGGCTTTGCCTTCCATAAGCCCGGCAATTTCCTTGAATTGGCGGCGTACCTCAATAACAATGTTTTGTGCGGCACGACCAACGGCTTTCATGGTGAGTGAAGAGAACAGGAACGGCAACATAACGCCTATCATCAGACCAATGAGTACCAGTGGATCTCTTACTTCCAGCCTGAATTGAAAATCGGGTTTGATGAGTTTAATTTCATCAAGGTAAGCGACAATGAGCGCGAGAGCGGAAAGAGCCGCGGAGCCGATGGCGTAGCCTTTGCCCGTTGCCGCGGTGGTGTTGCCCAGAGAATCGAGGGCATCGGTGCGCTTGCGTACTTCCGGAGGCAGATGGCTCCTTTCAGCGATACCGCCCGCATTATCCGCAACCGGGCCGTCAGCGTCGGTGGCGAGGGTTATACCGAGCGTGGAAAGCATACCAACGGCGGAAATAGCCACGCCGTACAAACCTCTTTGATAACTTGCGTTTATCTGTTCCGGGCTACCGACCGACATAATAAAGTCAAACCCGCCTGACACCAAAAAACTCGCCAGAACGGAAATTGACACGATGACAACGGGAACAAGGGTCGAAAACATACCCAGCGAGAGACCGCCAATGATAATCGTGGCAGGCCCGGTAAGGCTGGTTCCGGCCAACTCTTTGGTGGGTTTGTAATTATCCGAGGTAAAGTACTCGGTAAAGAACCCGATGAGCATACCGGCAAGCAAGCCTGAAACAATCGCCCAATAAATGCTAAAGCGTTCGGGATTGGCGGCGCAATCAAGGCTGTAATATACCACGGGAATGGAAAGGAGTACGATAAGCCCCGATGCGATAAAGGTGCCTTTGCGGAGCGCCGCAAGCAGACTTTTCTGGCTGGCGTCTTCCTTTGTCCGCACAAAGAACGTGGCGATAATTGACGCCAGGATGCCAACCGATGCCATGGTCATGGGAACCGCCGCGCCGCCAAAGCCGTAACCTGCCGAAACGGCAAGGGCCATGGTCGCCACAATGGCTACAACGTATGACTCGTACAAGTCAGCGCCCATACCGGCAACGTCGCCAACATTGTCGCCAACGTTATCGGCGATAACCGCCGGGTTGCGGGGATCGTCTTCGGGAATACCGGCTTCAACTTTGCCGACCAGGTCAGCGCCGACATCCGCCGCTTTGGTAAAGATACCGCCGCCGACACGGGCGAAAAGCGCCATACAGGATGCGCCCATGCCAAAGGTAAGCATTGCGGAGGAAATTAGTTGAATCTGTGCATCTTTCACCGTCATTCCCATCTCGTTGGCATGTGCAATAAGACTGGATGAAGTCTCCGTTAAAAACACATATTTCAGCAGGAAGAACCATATTGATATGTCGATCAAACCAAGCCCTACGACTACGAAGCCCATGACCGTACCGGACGAAAAGGCGACGCGCAGACCCTTATTCAGGCTTTCCGATGATGCCTGGGCGGTACGCGCATTTGAGGCAG
>JAIRUQ010000048.1 GCA_031254315.1 Treponema sp. | reverse complement strand
GTATCCGTACTCGATTACCGCTATTGTGGCGGTCGGATCGTTCATCGCTATTGCGTCCACGGAACCGTTGGCAAGGACAAGCGGCAGATCGGAAACGTTATAGATAATAAATTCCACCTCCGAATTGTCCGCCCTTATATTAACTCCATGCTCGGCAAGTACACGTTTTGTATACACGGCGGGGCTGGCATTCATGCTCGGTATGCCCACTTTTTTGCCTCTTAAATCCGTCGGGCTGGTTATACCAGAATCCGCTTTAACCAGCGTTTTATCACACCCCGTATGGAGTCCCGTTGTGATCTTTGCCGGCAGGCCGTTTGCCAGAGGCGGAACAATAGCCGCCATTAATGCGAAGCTTGCGTCAATCTGCCCGGCAGTAAGGGCATCGAATGCCGTGCCGGAAGCGAGCCTGATAAGCTCTACATCCAAGCCTTCTTCCGCAAAATAACCTTTTTCGTATGCTAAATGCAACGCGGCTTCGCAAAGGCTTCCCCCGTATCCGACATTGAGAACGAATTTCCCATCTTTTTTGCCTGAGCAGGATGAGAAAACAACGGTTAATACCATCAGTATTAATACTGTCGATAATACACGTTTCTTCATAATAACACTCCTTACAAATAGTATTGTATTTCTTCGGTCTTACCCGCGAAATCAAGAATCTTGAGAATCTTTGCCCGTAACTGGAGGAAACCTGGTAAATCCCTCGCCCGTGGGCGACCCATTTCCACATCAATAACACTTTCTATTTTTGCAGGGCGGGCGGACATGACAAACACCCTGTCGCTGAGATATATTGCCTCGTCAACATCATGTGTCACCATTATCGTTGTCGTGCCGCGTTCCTTCCATATATTGATAAGCTCATCCTGCATGTTCATCCGCGTAAATGCGTCAAGAGCGCCGAACGGCTCATCGAGTAACAACACCTTGGGATGATTTACAAGCGCCCTCGCAAGCGCGGCTCTCTGCGCCATGCCCCCCGACAACTGATGCGGATATGATTTTTCAAACCCGTTAAGCCCTACCAGTTTTATGAAGTGCGCTATATCATCCTTTTTCTCCTTGTGCAATTTTCGCACTTTAAGCCCAAACGAAATATTTTCGCGTACATTAAGCCAAGGGAAAAGCGTAGGGTCCTGAAAAACAAGCCCTCTGTCATTACCGGGTTTATTCAGTACAGCGCCGTCAAGCGTCATCTGTCCCTCGTCGGGCGGTCCAAGTCCCGCTACCGCTCGCAAAAACGTAGACTTTCCGCACCCGGATGGTCCAATAAGCGAGACAAACTCGCCCGCTCTTATTTCGGCGTTTATGTTGTTTAACACCGTTATAGGCTGTCCGTCCGGCTGAGCAAATGTTTTTCTTACGTTTTCGGCGCGAATTTCTCCTACCATTTTATGACTCCTTTCTGCCAGCCCAATATACTATCGCGGAACTTAAACAGGACTGTGATAATAAGCGAAAAACTTACGGCGATTGTTATAAGCCCGGCATATACATTGGCGTATGCCAATACTTCGCGTTGCCAGTTTATATACCATCCAATCCCGAACTTTACGCCTAACATTTCAGCGGTCATCAGCGTTAAAAATGACGCACACATTCCGTTAAACATTCCGATAAAAATACTCGGCATTGCATCGGGCAGAGCTATCTTGAATATCTTTTGAAACGTATTCGCTCCAAGTGTACTTGCCACTTCAAAGTATGCGTTCTTTACGTTTGATACTCCCGAACTTGTAAGCACCGTAGCCGGAAACCACACGGCGAGAGCTATCAAAAATATGCTCGCCTGCATCGAACTTGTAAAAACTACAAGCGCGATTGGTATCCATGCTGTTGACGGAATGGGTCCCACAATTTTAATAAGCGGCGTGATCCAGTAATTGCACTTCTTGCTCCATCCCACCGATATTCCCGTAACAAGCCCAATAATTAACCCCAAAAAATAACCACAGAAAAGCAGACGCGCAGAGTACGCAAGGCACTTAAACAAAAACGCTCCTTCATTGACAAATACCCGCAATATTCTGTCTGGGCAGGGAAAATAAATCGCCGGGATAAGCAGTAATTTTAGCGTTACAATGTTGTACACATTCAAAAAAAGTATTGCCGCCGCGATAAACGGAGATTTATATGTAAATTTTTGGTCAAAATCTTTTCTGAAAAAAGAGAAGGCAAAGCACAACACGATGATAATTGCTCCCGCTATCAATATATAGGTTAAATACGGCAGAGGTTTCTGCATATATTTAGGGCTTGCTGGAATAAATAAATGTATTAAAAGCGCGGCGGCTATGCTTGCTAAAGGTAAAAACTTTTTATATAACATATTACTCCTGTTCCTTTATGTATGTGAATGGGTCTTTTTCATACCATTCTTTTTTATACGGCAAAGCGGTATTTTCAGCGAGATTTTTATTGAACTGGTTATTGCGCATAACACGATTCAAACGCCTTGCCACCTCAAACACGCCCGAATACCCCAAATAATTATACGTTGGACCAAATAACGGAAGTAAAGGCAGTCCGTGTTTAGCGGCTATGTTATTGCCGCCTGTATGCGCAATCAGCACATCGGGTTTAAGCCGCCTGACAAGGTTTGCCTGTTCAAAAGGCTGGTTAGTCGCAACATCTATAAGCACGTTGTCGATGTTATCAAGCGCATTAAATATCGGTTCAATAAATTGATCAAAATGGTGCGCTTTGAATCCCACTACTTCCATGCCGAGGTCTTGCACTATTTCAGCCGTCGCTATTATGCGAACTTCGCCGCCCGCAAGAAACGCTTTCTTTCCTTTTAATGTAGCGCGAAACGGTTTTAGGCTTTCATCAAGAATCTTGTTCTCTTCCGCCAAATACCTTTCAGCTTCTTTTTCAAGCCCAAAACGTTCCGCTATTTTTTTCACCCAGCGGTCTGTGTTTTTCCTGCCAATGGGTATCGTATCAATGAGGAACGGTATATTGTATTTCTCTTTGATGTGCTCAACAAAGTAATCATCATGAGTGCCGCAAATACTTACGTTAAGCGATGTTTCAAGAGAGTATTCAAAATCTTCAGGCTCGGCGTAACAGGGAATAAAACGCACATTCAAACCTATTGCCGTTAATATGCGCTGAAGCTCCAGTTCATCAGGTCTGCTCATCGAGCCAACATTCAGAATGTTTACGTTTCTGCTTATCCTGTACTGCCTCTGCAAATCCTCAAAGGTACGTTCAACGACATATTTTTCACGATTAGGAAGTCTTACATGGTTCTTCAAAATGCCGTGATAAACAGCGTCATAAGCTGTTGCCATTACTTTTGTCTTAAACCCTTCGCAATGGACAGGCATGATAACTGCCGCGACCTGCTCCTGCAAATCGGATAGTATACTGTCAACGTCATCGCCGATAAGAGCCGGAACACAACCGTTCGCCACGATAATTGTTTCGGGTCTGAATTCTTTATCAGCGTATAATACCGCTTCCCGTAATTTTTTCTCTCCGCCGCCTATAACATCCGCTTCGTCAAGATTAGTGTTAAGCCATATAATTCCTTCCGAGTTTGGATCGCGTAACTGCTTAAACGATTTGTTCATGCCGATATTTCCGGTACTGCAGATTCCGCACCCGACAGGTCCGTGCATAACTACTACCGACTTTCTGATCGAATTTATAATGGCGAGGCTCAATAAAAACTGACAGCCATGCGTCTGAGTAAAGCTTCTGCCCGAAAGGTTAAGGCATCCTTCTTTTCCAAAACAGCCTCTTTGCAAACAGCCTTTCATTCTTGCTAAATTGCCGCCAAAGGCGATATTTGCTTTTAACCGGTCTTCTCTTGCCGGCGCTGATTTTGCGTCTAAGTAATTCATAATTCCTCCTATCTTCCTGCGACAAGTATAGTTAATATATCTTCGGTCAGGCTCAAGCCGCCGTTTATTCCCGCATACGCGGTGTTAAGCACAATCCTGTTGGTAACCGGAAAAGTTGCAGTTAACAACGGAAAACTAAATTCCACCGCTAAATCCCGTTCAAACGCGCTTCCTACCAGAAAAAGCGGACTCATGGAATCGTAATAGCGTTCATTACGGTTTCTGGGCCAGACTTGCGTTATATATCTTTTTACCGATGATGTGTCGGTGTCAAATTGCACATTTGCCTTTAATCCCGATTTCAAACTGCCAAGGCTCTTTGTTAGCCGCTCTTTTTGTTCATCATCAAGCATATCGGTTATGACCGTTAATTCGGGAAGCCAGCCAAGCTCATCCGACAAAAATTTTGTTATTGCCGGAGCATAGTTGCTGTCGCCGACAACAACGGCGTATCTTTGCAGATCGACATCGTTATAAATATCCGCAATCCGCTCAATATAGCTGTAATAAAGAGCCTTTTCCTCCGCGAGAACCTTGTTTACCAAAGAAGCGTCAATGTTCAATTTTGCGGCAATCTTTTTTAAGAAAGCCTCCGTCGCATGCGCGCCGATGGGAAGTTCCGTCGTTATATAGGGAATATCGTGGACTTCTTCAAACAGCCGAGCCGATTGTTCGCCATGTATTTCTGATACAACAATATTCAACGATGCGTTAGCGGCATTTTTAATATCGTCGAGAGTCTCGCCTTCGCCAAAAAAAGTATTGACTTCAAGCCCAATTCTTTTAAGAAGACGTTTTATCTCTTTTAAGTTTCCTTCCCAAAATACGTCCTGCGCCGGAACAATGCCGAACACGTTTACCTTGTTTGAAACCTTGTTTTTTTGCTTTGTAATAAACTTTTTTATAAAAGCGTTTAATACAAGTTCGTAGCCGGTAAATGAATTGCCCCTGAAACTCGGCGTATGCACCGGCAGTACCGGTTTTTCGTTATCCGCAAACTCGGACACAATAGCGTCGAGGTCATCGCCTATCATTTCAACCATACAGCCGGTGAGAACCAGATATATGTCGCCGTCAATTACTTCAAGCGTGGACTTTATCTGTTCTCTCAATCTTTCTTCGCCGCCAAATACTATATCGCGCTCAACGACATTACTGCTCGGCAGGGAGTTGCCTCCGCAATAACCGCCGCCAAGATAGCCGCCGCCTGAATTTATTGCCACATACAGATTCTGTCCGCACCCTGCCGAAGCGTGGATAACCGGTATCGCCCGCGGTATAGCACGCAGGGTAGCAAGAGCGCCGCCAAGAGCGCACGAGTACCTCGGTCTGTCTATAAAATTACTCATCTTCTCTCCTCCATAACAAAAATAGTTTTAACCATGCGAAAATGTCTGCGCGACCTCGCAGGATTTATCTTCATACAATAAAGATGACACATCGTTCATGCCCGGTATTCCGCAGGCATCCGCGCGGCAATGTTGGCAGTGCCTGAATACCGGAAGATGTTTTTCCGCTGAGGCTCTCGCGCTGTTAAGTTTCGCGCACGAGGGCGGAAAAATATCCGACATTTCGTACTGCGGAATCAGAGGGATGATATTTAGGATTGACGCTCCCAGTGATTTCACCGTATACGCGATTTCTTCAATATGGAAATCGTTTATTTCTGGTATTAGTACGGTATTTATCTTAACAACCGCTCCCAATGCGGACATCTTTTCAATGCCGCGTTTTTGCGCGTTGATCAATATTTCTGCCGCTGTTATTCCCTCGTACACTCCTCCGTCCAGAAAAACGTAAGAACATATATCTTTCAATATATTCGGGTCAACCGCATTAACCGTTACCGTAACTGTTCTTACGCCCGCAGACCATAAATCATCAGCGTATCTTTCGAGTAACAACCCGTTTGTACTCATGCAGTTGATAAGCTGAGGATAACGCTCATGAACTTTCCTAAAAGTATCAAGCGCGTGTTCTGACGCAAGCGTATCGCCGGGACCAGCAATCCCTACGACGGTTATATCGGGGCAGAGATCAAGAGCTTTATCAACAAGGTTAGCGGCTGACTGAGGCTCCAGCAATTTTGACGTAACACCAGGACGCTGTTCGGTCTTGTTAAAACTCCTCTTACAGAATTTGCACCTAATATTGCAAATAGGGCTTACCGGAAGATGAAGCCTGCCCTTTTTCATGCTGACATCATCATTAAAGCATGGGTGACGATTTTTAATGTCTAACGTGTCTGTGTACATGAGCCTCACTCTCTTTCCAGACTGTCGTACAACGGCGTGGAAAGATACCTCTCGCCCGTGTCCGGCAAAACCGTAACAACTATTTTTCCGTTGTATTCGGGTCTTTTCGCTATCTGCGTCCCCGCAAACGCCGCCGCGCCGGAGGAAATGCCAACTAACAGCCCCTCTGTCCGCGCAAGCGACTGCGAAGTTTCGTACGCTTCTTCGTTTCGGACTTTATATATCTCATCGATAATTCCGGTATTAAGAACGGACGGCACAAACCCCGCTCCTATGCCCTGTATCTTATGCGGCGCAGGAGCAGAGCCGGATAAAACCGCCGAATCATAAGGTTCAACGGCAATTATTTTAATATCTTTGTTTTTACTTTTAAGAAATTCTCCCACACCTGTTACAGTGCCGCCCGTCCCCACGCCCGCGACAAACGCGGCGATTTCACCGTCAGTATCATTCCAAATTTCTTCAGCAGTCGTTTTTCTGTGAATCTCCGGGTTCGCCGGATTGTTGAACTGTTGCGGTATAAAAGAATTTTCGATCTGCGTGGACAACTCTTCCGCTTTTCTTATCGCGCCCTTCATCCCGTCCTTGCCGGGCGTAAGCACCAACTCCGCGCCAAGCGCTTTTAGAAGACTGCGCCGCTCGACACTCATCGTCTCAGGCATGGTTAGCACCAAACGATAACCTTTTGACGCGGCGACGAACGCAAGCCCTATGCCCGTGTTTCCGCTGGTCGGCTCAATCAGCACCGTCTCTTTGGTTATCGCACCGCTTTTTTCGGCGGCTTCGATCATGGCAAAAGCGATACGATCTTTCACGCTTCCAAGCGGATTGAAATACTCAAGTTTGGCGATTAAGCGTCCGCCCACTTTGTGCAAGCGGTTGTAATCGGTCAGTTCCAAAAGCGGCGTGTTCCCGATAAGGTCGGTAAGTTTCGCGGATATCTTTTTCATTTTGCTCCTCTCTACGTCCTGTAGTATTAGTAAACATATATGTTTACTATGTTATAAAATTAATGTATTTCTTAAGATTTGTCAATAGGGAATTAAAATTTTTTTGAAAAAAAATCAGCAAAAAATACGATTTTTTGCAAAACATACCTATTTGCTATGTTTTGGGTTTTTAGGGGAATTTGGGTGGAGTGTTATGCGAAATACAAGAAAAGATATTATTTACAAAATACCGTAAAATAAGTAAAATTATTCATGATTCTAGTATTAAGGTATATGGATTTCCAAGTGGAGATACATGGCAATTGTTAAGAATTAATCCCTATAGGAGCATATAAGATTAAATTATGGATGATTACGCTCAATCGGAAAAAATAAAACAACACGAAACAATAATAAAAAATTATTTTAATTCATGGATAACAAAAAATATAAATATTATAACTAAATATTTTGATGATGAAATAGTTTACAGTGAGTGTTACGGACCGGAATATCATGGCATAAATGAAATAAAGATATGGTTTAATGACTGGCAAAAAGAAAATACTGTTTTGGAATGGACTATACAGCGAAATATACATCAGAATAATACTGTGGTTGTAGAATGGTTTTTCAAATGCAATTGTAATGAAACAATAGATAATTTTAACGGGGTTTCAATAATAGAATTTTCCGAAGATGATAAAATTAAGAGTATCAAAGAATTTCAGTCAAAAGCAGAACATTATTTTCCGTATAAAAACATTGAAATAAACAGTAAATAAATCAATTTTTTATGAAAATCAATATATGTGCAAAATTGGACGTGTTGCCTACCTTTGCGTCATCTTAACGAACAGCCTTGCCATTTCACTAACAGGCACATCCATGTTATTTTTTAGCCACTGCTGAATTAAGCCGATAGAGCCGTGTACCGTAAAAATGGAGGCGTATTCCTGCGTCTTCTCGTCGAATTTTCCGGTGAAGTATTTCATTACCTGCTTGTGCCGGATAAAACCAAAAATTTTCTTTTGAAAATTGATGTCGCCGTTTTCGCTTAGAAGAACCTGTATTGATTCACCGTTATCTGCAATGTAACGCAGAAGTTCCTCTAACATTCCTATAATGCCGCTCTTGCTGTCATCCTCGTTGTACTTTTCAAGGAGCTTCTCGATGTTGGCAATCGTTTCTTCCTGAATATGCTGAAGCAAATCGTATTGGTCTTTATAATGCGCGTAAAAAGTTGAGCGGCTTATGTCGGCAAGCTCGCATATATCTTTGATGCTAATCCTTAAAATGGATTTTTCCTTCATTAACTCGGTAAGACTATTACGCAGAACCATTTTGGTATAGCGTGTCTTGCGGCTGTCTTGCAAACTGTCATTTTTCATGGAATTCCTCCTGTTCCGGTCGTTTTATACGGATATATCCAGAACAATACAAAAACATGGAGTATTGTTCAGTTCAAAATATATCAAATCATACTGTGTGTTGCTTTCCGTTCTTAGTGTAGTTATTCTTTTAACATAAAACAAGGGGGATTAGTCAAAATCGATGGAGAAACTGTATAAATATCCGGTTCTGATAGCTGTCCTTATCGCCGCTATAACCGTTTTTTTCGCGGTTCAGCTTCCCAAAGTAAGACTGGACAACAACAATATGCGTTTTCTGCCCAACGGAAATCAGGCGCGAAATATTTCCGAGTATATCGATGAAGAGTTTGGCGGACAGGTTGTCATTTTTGTGGGACTTGAGTGCCCCTACAATACGGTTTTTGATCCGGCGTTTCTTGCGCGAGTAAAAGACTTTTCAGACGCGGTGAAAGAAATCGAGGTTGTGAAGGACGTCAACTCTATAATGTCCACAAAATACATTACCGGAAACAGCGACAGTATTATCATTGACGATCTTGTGCCCGAAAATTTTTCCGGCGCGGATGTGGAGATAGCGGAACTCAAACGGCGCATAGCGTCTTGGGAGTTGTTTCAGGGCGCGATTGTCTCAAACGATCATCAGGCGACGCAGGTTTTGATCACCCTTAATGTTACGACTGAGGAGCAGACATCAGCTGAGGTGAACTCTGCTCTTGTTACAATACGAAACATCGCTCGTGAAACATTCGCGGGATTTGCCGAGGTGTACATTACAGGGCTTCCTGTGATTAACGCTACCATTAACGAGGCGATGATTGCAGATAACATTATCCTCATTCCCCTTGTACTTGTAGCTCTGCTTGCGGTGCTGTTTTTTTCTTTCCGCCGTTTTACTTTTGTTATTCTGCCGCTTATCACCGTGATTATAGCGGTAACATGGACAACGGGCGCGATGGCTTTTCTGGGAGTACCCTTATCAATTCTTACCACCGTCCTACCTGTGATTTTAGTAGCGGTGGGGAGCGCGTATGGTATTCATGTAGTAACCCATTATATTGAAGATTGCAGGGAGCGTACATTAACCGCTGACGATCACCGTACTCTGGTGTTTCAGCTAATGCGAAAAATGTTAAAACCTGTGTTTCTAACGGCGATTACCACCTGTGCGGGATTTATTTCATTTTGTTTTACACCAATAGTGCCCATGCGCGAGTTTGGCATTTGCGCCGGAACAGGAGTTATTACATCGTTTGTGGTAACGGTTACGCTAATTCCGGCACTGCTGTTAATTCGCGGCGCAAAACAAATTAAAACTGCCGCTCACGCAAACACCGGCACAGACCGTTTTAGTAATTTTATCAGCAATACTTTTTTAACGATAGCGAAGAAAAAGGGAGCGATTTTGTGCGTTACCGCGCTTGTTATTGCCTTCTCGCTGTACGGTCTTTCAAAAATAATAGTCGATAATGTCTTACTTGAATTTTTTCAGAATGAGACAGACATTAGCCGCTCCGATCGCTTTATCAGGGAACATTTCGGCGGCTCAAAAGATTTGACTGTTGTAGTGAAAGCGGACTCAAGCGATGTTCTGCTCTCCCCTGTAACGCTTTTGGCAGTCGATAATCTTTCTGCCTATTTGAGCGAACGGCTTCCTGAAACCGGCAAGGTGGTCGGTTTCACAGACATTATTAAGCGCATCAATCAGGTGTTCAATGTTGATGAAAGTCCAGAGGGACTTGCGATGGTAAAAGAAACCAGAACTGCTAATATGAGCGATGACTCTTTTGGCTTTGGTTTTGGGTTTTCAGATTCGCTTGGGTTCGCCAATGTAACAAGCGAAACAACGGTATCTGCTCCGGTTGCTCAAACTACCGATTATTCTGTGAACGATCTATTCGCCCTCCTTGATACCGCCGCAGGAAACAACGCCGCCATGAGCGGCAATGATCTTGTTAAAGAACTCAAGCGTCTTATAAACTACGACGGCTTTTCTTATTACGAAGTTCCCTCTGACCCTGCCCGTTATGGGAAATTGACAGATGACGAACTACAGAGGTTAGTCTCAAACTACCTCGTCCTACTTTCCGGGGATGATTCAATTGTTTATTCAAATGATCCGTTTGAGCCGACCGCCATCAAAACGACAATACAGCTTCGCACCACCGGAAACAGAGATACGATTAGGGTAATTAAAAAAATCAACGCTTATATTGACGCGAATTTTCCCAAAAACATAGAGGTAATGATAGGCGGCGGCGCAACGCTGGAAGGAGCTGTTACCGAATTGATTATCAGCTCACAGGTTATTTCTATTGTCGCTTCAATATTAATTGTATTTTTGATTATTACTGTATCTTACAGATCATTTAGCGCAGGAATTATCGGCGCTCTGCCGCTCGCTATCGCTATACTTTGTAATTTCGCGGTCATGGGTTTTCTTGGTGTTAAACTAAATATAGGAACAGCGCTTGTCGCAGGGCTTGCGTTTAGTATTGGCACTGATTATGCGATTCACTTTATAGAAGCGTTTAAGCGCGAATACAGAGCAGGCAGTCAAAACACTGATGATTGTCTTCGTCTTACTTTTATCGGGTGCGGAAAAGCAATCATTATCAATGCCGTATCGGTGAGCGCGGGATTTGCAGTGCTTGCGCTTTCGCAGTTCAGAATTGTCGCGGAGATGGGCGCGCTTATCGCGTTCAGCATGATCATCACCGCGCTGGTCAGCCTTACAATTATTCCGGCTCTGCTTACCGTAATCAAACCAAAATTTATTTTTAATGGAGGTAAAATATGAAAAAATTTTTTACAGCGGCGATCATTTTCTTCATGTACAGCACAGCCGTTTTTGCCGACCCGGCGGAAGGGTTCTGGCTGAGTGTAGACCAGAGGACGGGAAGAGTTGAGTCAGGCTGGGAGATATATCAGGATAACGGCGTTCTGTTCGGGAAGCTGGTCTCCGCGTTGGGTACGTCAGCGACGGACAGAGCGTCAAGATGCAAAGAAAGTTATCCCGATTTTCCAGTAACAGGAAGGGTAAATCAGCTTACCGTTCTTGGAACTCCGTGGATTTTTGGACTGCGTATGGAGAGTAACGGTCATTGGACAGGCGGCAATGTGATTAACCCTGCGAATGGCAGTATATACAGGTGTTCAATTATTTATCATCCGGCGGACGGCAGGAGATTTCCGCAGGAGGCTCTGGAAATACGCGGACAGCTTCTTGTTTTTTCAGGCAGTCAATATTGGCGAAGAGCGACTCCCGAAGAAGCGGGAGCATTACGTTAATTATTTTTTTATGGAGGATTAACATGAAATATGTTACTTTAACAGTTTTTCTGTTAAGCGGCTTTTTTTCAATTTATGCGCAGGACGCGGTTTCAATCGTTACTGCGGCTAGAAACCGTATCGCCATGGATACCGTGTCTACCCGTTCCCGAATGGTAATCACGGCAAGGGACGGAACAACTTCCGAGCGGCTCATCGATCAATATTCAAAGGATGACGCGAATGGGAACGCCCGTACCGTAATTGTGTTCCAGCGTCCGGCTAATGTCGCAGGTACGCGATTTCTCACCATAGACAACGTTTCCGGCAGTTCCGACCGCTGGATATTTTTGCCGTCATTGAACAGGGTCAGACGTATTGTCGCATCTGAAAGCGGCGGCAGTTTTATGGGGACAGATTTTTCCTATGACGATATATCCGCAACTGACCGCGAAGTAGGTCTTGATGTTCATACGCTCCTTCGGGAGGAAAATTTTAATGGAACTGCTTGTTATGTGATACAGTCCGTTCCAAGAGACAACTCTTATCCGTATTCCAGAACAATAAGCTGGATTGATAAACAGAGTAATTTAATTTATAAAAGCGAATTTTATGACCGCAGAGGGAATTTGGTCAAACTGCTTGAAATGCTGGACTACCGGGTAATGCAGGGACAGCTAACGCCAATGCAGATGAGAATTTCAACTGTTGCGGCAGGAACCAGCACCACAATTTATATGGAAATTATCAAATACAACGATCCTATTCCTGAATCGGTTTTTACTACGCAATTTCTTGAAACAGGGAGACCTTAATGAAAAAACAGTTCTTTTTTATATTAGTTTTGTTACTCGCAATAGCATTACCGCTTTGCGCTCAGGACTTTGGTTTTGGCTTTAATGATGAAACAGAAACCAGTTCCGCAGGCAGCCCTTCTGTCACCGTAAGCGGCGAAGTGTCGGCGACACTGCTTGGGTTTATCAGCGATTTTTATGACGGCTTCGATCATGTAGAACTTGGCGATATTTTTTCAGGCGAGTTAAATTTTTCCGCCACAGTCTCCGCCGCCACAGCCTTCATCGGTCTTAAATTAGAGCCATCCTCATCGCCGGTATCAATAGATGAAGCCTATGTCCGTGCTTACTTCGGCAGATTTGAGGCTGAGGCAGGCTTGCGTAAACTCACATGGGGCAAGGCGGACAGTTTCGGACCGTTAGATGTCATCAATCCGCTGGATTATTCAGAGTTGACTGATTTAAGCAGTATGGTAAATTTCAAAATTGCGCGTCCTTTGGTTCATCTCTCATACCGTATCGGCTCTTTTTCAAAAATTGAAGGCGTGTTTGTCCCTTCATTTGAACCAATGCGATTTGCCGAAGAAGGACGCTGGGTTCAGTCGAAAATGGTGCAAGAACTAGGGCAACTTCAATTACAAGGCGCAACCATAAATGAGCCACCCGACACTTCAACGCTTGATTATGCGCAAGCAGGTATGCGCTTTACAACGACGATTGGTTCTGCGGACATTGGGCTTCAATATTATTATGGGCGATTAACTCGCCCTGCCTTTTCCATAACACTTACGCCGTCGTTTACACCTCACTCTGTAGATTTTTTGTACAATCCCTATCATCAAATCGGTATTGATTGGGCGCAAGATTTATTGGGCTTTAATGTTCGCGCCGAGTTTGCCGCAAACATTACCGGGGATTTAAACGGTGACAACGGAGCGGTATACAATCCCCACCTCGCGTGGTCATTCGGCTTTGACCGAGACCTCTTTTTGGGAATTAATCTCAATGTCCAGTGCAACGAAACAATTCGCCTTATGAATGATAAAATTACCTCGCCGCTGGATATTGAAGCAAACACAGACATGATCTCCACACAAATTATCGCCGCTCTTTCTAAAACTTTTTTTAAGGGTCAGCTTGAACTTAGAGCCGCCGTTTTTTGGGAAATCGAAGTCGGGGACTATATGCTCATACCTTCTCTAATTTTGACAAAAGACGCTGTATCTGTTGAGCTTTCCGGCGGCATTTTCGGCGGCGACAGGGACGGGCAATTCGGGCAATACCACGAGAACAACTTTGTAAAGACGGTGCTAAAATACAGCTTTTAAAGAAAGCTCGCAGAATTTTAGATAAATTTCCTCAATCTTCTATTATATTGCTTTTAACTCACGCTTAATGAAATTTTATTATTGCAGTATCTTATTGTATATGGTAGTATTATTCAACTCAATCTTTTGAGGCAGGGGTAAGGATATGCAAAAAACTATTTTCGTTGTGGACGATAATGATACAAATTTGTCTGTGGCAAAGGAAGCGTTAAAAGAACAATATCAAGTTATGACCATGCCCTCAGCGGCAAAAATGTTTACGATTTTAGAAAAAATAACGCCGGACTTAATTTTGCTGGATATTGAAATGCCGGAAATAGACGGGTTTGAAGCTCTAAAGCGTTTGAAAGGAAACAGCGTTCTATCAAGTATACCAGTTATGTTCCTTACCGGAATGTCTGACGCTTCTGTAGAAGTTCATGGTTTTCAACTTGGCGTAGTAGATTTTATAACAAAACCGTTTTCCGCGCCGGTTTTAAATAACCGGATTAAAACACATTTGGATATTGATGAAATTATCCGTGAGCGGACATCACAGCTTCAGCAAAAAACAGAACAGCTTCAGAAACTGCAAAACGGAATTGTCTTCGTACTTGCGGACATGGTTGAAAGCCGCGATCATGGGACAGGCGGTCACATTGAACGTACAACTGCATATATAAAAATATTACTGGAAGCAATGATAATACACGGACTGCATACTGCCGAGCTTAAAGAAATGGATTTAGACCTTTTAATTTCATCCGCGCGCCTGCATGATGTCGGAAAAATTTCTATATCGGATGTTGTTTTGAACAAGCCGGGAAAATTGACGGATGAAGAATTTGAAATAATGAAAACCCATTCTATGGAAGGCGAACGCATCATTGACCAGATCATTTCCAGAACGGAAAATGTTGAATTTTTGCAAAACGCAAAACTGTTCGCCGGCTATCACCATGAACGCTGGGATGGGAAGGGCTATCCGCATGGGCTTAAGGGGGAAGCAATCCCTCTTCAAGGACGGATCATGGCGATTGTCGATGTATACGACGCGCTTGTTTCGGAACGCCCGTATAAAAATCCGTTTTCCCCGGAGGAAGCGGTAAAAATTATCATGGAAAATTCCGGCAAGCAGTTTGATCCTGAAATAGCGGAAATATTTTATGAGGTAAGAGAGCAATTCAAAACTGTATCACCATAACGCCGGTATAAAGGCAACCCATTTAGTTCCATGAATGAAACAGAGGTAACATGATCGAGACGATTAAAACAAAACACGATTTATGTAATGGCTGTAACAGATGTGTCAGGGAATGTCCGATGGAAATGGCAAACATTACCTATCAGGATGATGTTGGCAATGTAAAAGTTAAAATTAATTATGAAAAATGTATATCCTGCGGACGGTGTCTTGCGGTGTGCAAACATGACGCGAGATATTATGTTGATGATACTGAACAATTCTTTAATGATTTACAAAACGGCGTGCCTATATCGGTTATCGCCGCTCCTTCTATCCGTACAAACATAGACGGCTATAAAAAACTTTTCACATGGTTTAAACATCTCGGCGTAAACAATATATACGATGTATCTCTTGGAGCTGATATATGTATTTGGGCGCATATAAGACATATCGAAAAAAATGATTCCGTATCTATAATAACCCAGCCCTGCCCCGCAATTGTTACATATTGCGAAATGTACCGCCATGAATTATTGCCAAGCCTGTCTCCGGTACAAAGCCCAATGGCATGCACCTCTATTTATTTAAAAGAATACAAGGGGGTGAACGATCGTATTGCCGCGCTTTCACCGTGTCCCGCGAAAAAAAATGAGTTTGAAGAAACAAAACTTGCGCAGTACAACATTACTTTTGTCAAACTGATGGAATATTTGAATAAAAACAATATCATACTCCCGGACGAAGAAACTGAGTTTGAGCATGACGAAAGCGGTTTTGGTTCGTTATTCCCAATGCCGGGAGGATTAAAAGAAAATATTGAATATTACACGGGAAAAAAGTTTCATATAGCAACTGCGGAAGGCTTTAATGTATATCAAAAGCTTGACAAATATGCACAAACTCCGCATAAACTTCTGCCTGAAATATTTGACGTACTTAACTGTATCGAAGGCTGTAATATAGGCTCCGCTTCTTTACGTGGCAGAAATGTGTTTGAAATAGAAAAGAAAATGAACAATAAAAGAAGAAAGGCAGTAGCTCTGCATAAAAAGGAATATTATAAATCATTATATAAAATATACGATGATACATTTGACTTATCTCACTTTACAAGAGAATACAAGCCTATTCCTACATCACATCCTAATATAACTGAGGCAGACATAGAAAAAGCCTTTGAACTGTTAGGCAAAAACAGTTTTGAAAAACGGATTGTAGACTGCGGAGCCTGCGGTTCTGAAACATGCCTGAACATGGCGAGAAAAATCGCCCTTAATGTAAACATTCCTATTAACTGCATGGTCAAGTCGATGGAAGACGCTAAGACAGAACACGCTGAAAATTTAATCGCCCATGAACAGCTTGCAAGCATTGAACGCCTGCGGGATGTCGATGAACGTATGGGAATCATACTTGACGCGACTCCTATCAGTATTTATTTCTGGGATAAAAATTTAAATATCATCGACTGTAATCAGGAAGCAGTCAGAAGTTTCGGTCTGTCAACAAAACAGGAACTCATGAAAAAGTTTTATCAGCTTATGCCAGAATATCAACCTGATGGAACATTGTCTGATAAGAAAATTACACAACTTATAAGTCAAGCGTTTGAAAAAGGTTCGGTAAGAACTGAGTTTATGTATCAGTCGCTGGACATCGAACCGATACCGGTTGAATTTACTCTGATTCGCGTAAACTACAGAGGCGCTGATCACGTTGCGGCGTATGTAAGGGATTTACGTGAACAGAAGCAGATGATGCAGGAGATTGCGTCGGCGCAGTTCACCAGCTCCGCAATGTTTGGGGCAAACCCTCAAATGAATATTTTGTTTGACTCGGAATTTAATGTTATCGACTGCAACCCTGCGGCTATTAGTTATATGGAGTTTGACACAAAAGAAGCTATGATTAACGGGTTTATGGAACGTTTTTCAAAGAGCATACCGGCATTTCAGTCGAACGGACGGGTCTCACTTACTCTGGCTGAAAAGTTTATGACCGCCGCAAAAAATGGTTATAATAAATTTGAAACTGAATTAATCACAAAGAACGGAACGCGGACTTTAGACGTAGAATTTAAAAAGATTCCCTACGAAAGAAGTTTTGCCATTGTTGCCTATATTTATGACATGACAGAAATCCGTGAAAGGGAAATAGAACTATCACATCTGTATGAACTGAACCAACTTCAGTTGACCAAATTAAATTTAATGGTACAGGCGTCAAAGATTGGTTTGTGGGATATGGAGGTTGTTCAGAACGATCCGGTAAATTTGTCAAACCCGATAATATTTTCAGATGAATTCAGGCACATGGTTGGTTATTCAAACGAGATTGATTTTCCTAACATACTGGAAAGTTGGACCAGCATTTTACATCCCGATGATAAAGAAAAGGCTCTTGATGCCTTTGCGAAACATTTGCTTGACAAGACAGACAAAACGCCTTTCGACATAGAATACCGCCTGTTAAAAGCAGACGGTGAATATTCGTATTTCCACGCCTCCGGTAAAACTATCCGCGATGAAGAAGGCAATCCTCTCCGGGTCGCCGGCTCTTTAATCGACATAACCGAAACAAAAAATATTTTACTTGATACAGAAAGACAGCGTGTAGAAGCCGAAGCCGCGAACAAAGCAAAAACTTCTTTCCTTAGTACGATGAGCCACGAAATCCGCACGCCAATGAACGCAATACTTGGCATTACCGAAATCCAGCTTCAAAACAGCAATCTTGATCCAAACGTAAAAGAAGCGCTGGAAAAGATTTACACATCGGGCGATCTTCTGCTCGGCATCATAAACGATATACTCGACCTTTCAAAAATTGAAGCCGGGAAAATGGAACTTGTTATCGCAAAGTACGATATTACAAGCCTTATCATCGACACTGTGCAGTTAAATATAATGATTATTGGCGACAAACCTATTGAATTTGAACTACATATAGATGAAAATACTCCTTTATTAATGTTAGGTGACGAATACCGCATTAAGCAGATCATTAATAATCTGCTTTCCAACGCTATTAAGTATTCGGTGTCCGGCACGGTTAAACTTTCAGTTCACGCAGAGCCAATCGACAACAATGATAACGGAGTAACTCTGGTTGTCAGCGTAAGCGACACCGGTCAGGGTATGACAGATGAACAAATAAGCAGATTGTTCGATGAATATTCCAGATTCAATCTTGAGGCAAACCGTACTACCGAAGGCACAGGACTTGGTATGAGCATTACGCAAAACCTGTTACGGCTGATGAACGGTAGCATATCTATAGACAGCGTACCCGGAGAAGGTTCTATATTTACCGTGCATCTGCCGCAGGGCAAAGCAGGTCCTGAGGTGATCGGCAAGGAAATGGCTGAAAATATGCATCAGTTCCGCACAAGTACAAGAGCGCAGATGAAGAGGGTGCAAATTTCGCGTGAACCGATGCCGTACGGCAGTGTCTTGATAGTGGATGACGTTGAAACTAACATATATGTTACTAAAGGGCTATTATCGCCGTATCTACTAAAAATTGACTCTGCCGGAAGCGGAATAGAAGCGATTGAAAGGATCAAGAGCGGTAATGTGTACGACATTATATTTATGGATCATATGATGCCGCAGATGGACGGCATTGAAGCGGTAAAAATCATACGTGGTATGGGTTATAAAAAACCAATAGTAGCGTTAACCGCAAATGCAATTGCAGGACAGGCAGGCATATTCTCTGTTAACGGTTTTAATGATTATATTTTTAAACCGATCGATATCCGCCAGTTAAATACCGTATTAAATCAACTGATACGCGATATACAAACGCCGGAAGTTATTGAAGCGGCAAGAAAGAGCGCTCAGGTAAATGAGGCGCAATTATCCGCTGATGCGCTACCGCAAACCGTAGACCCGTACCTTGCAGAAATTTTTGTCAGGGACGCGTTAAAAACGCTCACCACGCTGGATGCGGTATCTGAAAAGAATGATTACAGCAATGAAGATAATATGCGCTCCTATATTATCAGCGTGCATGGCATAAAAAACGCGCTTGCCAACATCGGAAAAATTAAATTATCAACTATAGCGATAAAACTTGAACACGCAGGACGGGAAGGAAAAATTGATATCGTAAAATCAGAAACTCCCTCTTTTATAAATTCCTTGCGTGAAGTTGTAGAAGAATTAAAAGCAAAAAAGGAAACAACAGCCATCGAAAAGACTGATGAAGACACGTCATATTTGACAGAAACGCTTCTTACGATAAAAGCGGCGTGTGAAAGCTACAACGAAAGAGTAGCGGATGAAACATTAGCGGCGTTAAGGAAAAAAACATGGTCTAAACAGACCGGTGAATTATTGAGTAAAATCTCCGAACAATTACTGCACAGCGATTTTGATGAAGCCGCAGGCAGTATAGACAAGTTTTTAGAAAAAATGATTTAGATTACTCCAACCAGTTGCCGCCTGCGGGAGGCGGATTTCTATAATCAAACGATATTTCATCTTCTCTGCCGGCGGTAGTTCTGCGTTGTCTTACAAGACTTCCAGTACTTGCCCATATCGCATGAGCGCCGGTAAACACTACTCCCGTACTATTTTTGACTGTATTGCTGTTGCTGTCATTGGCAGTATACCCGTAAATGATTCCGCCGCCGGTCTTGTTGAAATATCCCCTCCATATATACAATCCACCGCTACCCTCTTGGGAACTGTTACCTGAAACAGTCCCGCCATTCATGGTAAATGTTCCATTATCGACTACAGCCAATCCACCTCCGTTTGTATTTGCAGTATTAACGGAAATAGTCCCACCCCTCATGGTAAATGATCCATTATCGCCTACATGTACTCCACCGCCATCACCATTGGCAGTATTGTTGGAGATGGTTCCGTTGCTCATGGTAAAACGTCCTCTTCCACCTACTTGTACTCCGCCGCCTGAACCGGCAGTGTTGTTGGAGATATTTCCGCCGCTCATGGTAAATGTCCCGGGCCAAACATACAATCCCCCTCCTCCGCCTCTGGCAGTATTACCGGAAATAGTTCCGCCGCTCATAGTAAAGACTGTTCTTTCCCCTGTTATTCGTATACCGCCGCCATTGCCGGAAGTAGCATGGTTGTCGGAGATAGTTCCGCCGTTCATGGTAAATGTTCCGCGTTCACCTACATTTATTCCTCCGCCTCCGCCTCTTCCACTGTTATAATTTCCTGTAATACGCGCTCCATCATTCATAATTAAAGTGCCGTCCGTCTCGACAAGAATCAATGATTCATTGTTGTCATTACGACCTCTAAGAGTAATGTTTTCTAAAACAAGTGTAACGCGAGGCATTATATCAAACATAGTGCCTCTACTGCTAAGACTGACTACCAATCCGGCAGTACTTCCTCTGATAGTTATTTTTATATCTTTATTGCCATACTCTAAAGAATGAGAGGCAATAGTTTCATTGGCGGTTACTTCAATAATATATTCAGTACCGGACACGGCATTAGTTTGCAACCATGTAAATTTTGCCGGAATATTACCGCCGGGAACCTTAGTGCCGGATTCCGGCTCTGCCACAGATGTTGGTGTAACTGTAGCAACAGTGACCGGTTCGCTCACAGCAGAAATTTCCACAGATGGCTCCTCAGTCGAATCAGAAATTTCCAAATCTGAGTCGCTATCCGTATCGGAAACAATGTCACCGTCCTGTTCGCTTGCATCCGAAGTTGCTGATGATGAGCCTCTGCCCGGTCTGCCGGAAACAGCGGCGTTCCGTTCAGCATTTTCACGCTCTTTTTGTAGTGCCGCCATAACAGCAACGCGATCATATTCTATGTGAAAAAAAGAAGTCTGCGAAAAAGACGCACTGCCCTCATACACTGAAGGAAAGACCGGCAGAACACGCCAATACCATGTTCCCTTCTCCAGAGTTGAGTCAACTAAAAAGACAGACGCTGTTTGTGTCCTTAGCCGGGGATTTGCAAAGTCCTCTGTTTCAGATACTTCTAAAGTATAAGACGAAGCTCCCTCTGTTTCCGCCCATTGAAAACGTGTCTGCGCCGAATCATTCTGGGAGTCTGTTACAGGGCTTAACAACTGCGGACCAGTAGCTTCAACAACAGTAAAGCGTCCCGAATTTAATATCTTATCTTCGTAAAAAATCCGCCAGAACCAAAGTCCTGCGTCAAGACTAGCCTCTGCGGAAGTATCAAGATTTTCAATAACGCGCACAACCTTGGTAAAGTTTCTGTCAGAGGCGATTTCCATGCGAAGCAAATCTCCCGCCTCAAGATTGATCCTGTCCCATGAAAAATTTATTTGAAGGGGCTCCGGTCTGTTTTTAAGATAATACACATTAATGAGGGATTGCGTCATCACTACTGCCGGTTCTATCAGTTCTCTGCCCTCAGCATCCATAGCGAACATCGAACCGGAGCCAATTACCTGCCCCCCATCAAATGTTACGGATCCTTCGCTCACCAGTACCGCAATGCCTTCGCTCCCTGCCGCCGCATTGAGTATTGTACCCGGCGCGACTTCTACTTTGCGGTCCATCAAATTAAATATAATGCTTGCACCTTCGGCTCCTGTGGTAAGACCAAGTAATCCTGTGTTTAGATTAATCTGAATATTACCTTCGCCATCCGTTGAACGCTGTATGCGTATGATTGTATTCTCATCCAAATCGATGCTGTGACCTTCTATGTAAAGCGTCGCGGCGGAAAGGTCTGTAGTACGGATCAGATCGCCCAGATAAACAGGCGATTCAACTGTCAGCCTGTCCCAGAGTACCCTGTCCGCAATGCGCCGCTGTACAATGTTATATTTTATAACGATAGTCCCAACCGGTTTTTCGTTTTTAGAATCAAGAGTCTTGGACATATCAAGTCTGAACAGGTTGATAGAGAAAATTGCGCCGGAAATACATAACAGAATGACAACGATGTCCGCAAGCCTGAATCTTCCGATTGAGTTATTGCTCGCTTTATCACTCATATCTGTTACCTTATTAAGATTCGCCAATCGTGTATTTTTGTTCACTGGCATTTACATCCACATTTGAAAGATCCGGCGCATTAGTACCCAGTATTTCACGCACTTCAGTCAAATTGCGCGGTCCATTGTCCGCTCCTGTGGCATTAACAACCGCGAAAATCCGCACAGGCTTTTCCTTTCCCTTCACTGTAACAGAAGGCATTTCTTCAGTTACAAATTTATCTTTTACAAGATTCCATGTATCTTCGCTGATAAGAATATCCGTACCCAGCGGCTTGTTCAGTGATTCAATTCTGGAGGCAAGATTAACAGGATCGCCTATTACAGTGTATTCCATCCGCAGATCAGAACCAATCTGCCCAGCAGTAACAATTCCCGTATTTATGCCGCACCCAATTTGAATCGGAGGGTCGCCCGGATCATCTTGCTTGCGGCTAGCGTTCATTATATTAATTGCTGACCGCATCATAAGCGCCGCGCTTACGCAGTTGTATGCGTCCTGCTGAGGACTCCCCGAAGTGTAAGCAGTGCCCCAATGCGCCATTACCGCGTCGCCAATAAACTTGTCAACAACGCCGTTGGTCTTTTCAACACACTCGACCATTTGGGTAAGATAAGCATTGAGCCAGAAAACGATACGGTCGGATGCCTCATCTTTGAATGTCTTGGTAAAGTTTTCAGATTTTTCCGTAAAGCCGCGAATGTCAGAGAAAAATACCGTCGCGTGCTTGGGAAGACCGCCCGGTCTAATCTCACCGCGCATTGCCTGCACTGCAATATCGCGGTTTGTGAACCTGCCAAAAATCCCAAGAGCCGAACACATTCTCTGAAAACTTGCGGTCAATACGCCGGTTTCATCACCGCCTTTTGGTTGCAGGTTCACTTCAAAGGCTCCGCCCTCGATGGTAAGCGCGGCAGATGCCAACGCCTTGAGCGGGACAGAAATACTTTTCGCGAAGAACCAAATCATCATAATTGAAATAAACAAAACTGCGGCAGTAAGGTATATGTTGCGCCGTGTAGTAGCCGCAATCCCCTCAAAGACCTTGTCGTATTCGATGCTAGTGATAACAATACCCCCGCCAATACTCAATTTGGTAAAAGCCCTGAAATAACGTATTCCGTCTTCGTCGGTATACAAGGTCTGAGAATTGCGGGCAGTACTTTCCCATACAGACTTGGTATAATTACTATTCGCTGTATTTATTCCGGTTCGTATCAAATCAAAATCCGCATCAAGGAGAATATCGCCCGCGCTATTCAGGAGGTATGACTGGTTAGCTCCAAACCCAAAGGTATCGTCAAGATTCGCCGGAGAAAACAAAACCCCTGCACCTCCATTACGCCAGGGGAAAAACAAGGCAATCGTAGAAATTGTAAGATGAGGAGTAGCATTAAGAAGTTCCGTCTTCCCTTCAACGGCATGCATAAGAACTTCTATGTTCTCATCGCGGTATGAGCCAGCCAGTTCCTCATCAATTCCCCGCGAATTAAAGAAGCGCCTATTGATCAAGTTCCTATTAGTTTGAGCGCCAACAGTAAAGAATACCGCCGCAATCTGCGGATTCTCTTCAAAGAAGAAGTCCACCGAATCCCGCGCAATCGCGCTCTCTGTCCCCACGGCAGTAATTGTCTGTATAAGCATACGCGAGTAGGAGCGTACATTTACCAGCGTTGACTCCATCTCAGCCGCCGAGCGGCGGTTAATTTCAAAGTTATTTGCTTCTGCCGCAACCTGCAAGTCCTGACGAACCAGCCATGACACCAGCGCGATAATTGAGCCCAATGAAACAAGTACAATAATAGAAATTATAGTTATGAGCTTCGCGCCAATTGAAAAGCGCACCTTCATTATACCGGCATTTTTATCCTGCCGCAATGTTTCATTATTATCCATGGGAAAATAATATCAATTTTTAAGAAATTTATCAATATAAATCAGAAAAATTTCCCAAAATAGCCGCTTCTCAATGTCCGCGCATACCCGCAAAGACCCGCTACCTAAAAACCGCTTTTCCATGTAGTATACATATTGAATGGACATTACAAAGAGCGAACTCCTAAAAAACCAATTTGGCTATGACTCGTTCCGACCCGGACAGGAGGAGGCGATTGACGCAATCGCAGGCGGCAGAGACCTCATTGCCGTAATGCCGACAGGCGCGGGGAAATCCCTGTGCTACCAAATCCCCGCCCTGCTATTGCCGGGAATGACGATTGTAATCTCCCCGCTGATCTCGCTGATGAAAGATCAGGTACACGCCCTGAGAGAGAACGGCTGTTCTGCGGCGTATCTTAACAGTTCGCTCAGCGGACCCGAGTATGCACAGACAATGGAAGACATTGACCGAGGCGAGGTGAAACTGCTCTACATCGCACCGGAACGGCTACAGCGGATGGATTTACCTCTGCTTACGGACAGCGTTCCGTTAGTTGTCATTGATGAGGCGCATTGCGTGTCCCAATGGGGTCATGATTTTAGAACGAGCTATCTGGAAATATCCGGTTTTATAAAGAAGATAAAGCCGCGCCCTGTTACTGCGGCATTTACAGCGACCGCTACTCCAAAGGTGAGAGAGGACATTGAGCGTTTGCTCCGGCTGAAAGACCCTCTTTCCATAAACACCGGCTTTGACCGCCCAAACCTTTACTTTGAAGTGCAAAAACCCGGCGAGAAGAAAGCCGCTCTGCTCGACTGCCTTGATAAGCGGAAAGAATTAAGCGGTATTGTTTATTGCGCTACCCGAAAAGCCGTCGAAGAAGTGCATGATCTTCTGTGCCACAGGGGATTTTCCGCCACTCGCTATCATGCGGGGCTTGAAGACAGCGAACGCCGTAAAAATCAGGATGATTTTTTATATGACAGAAAAACCGTTATGGTTGCAACTAACGCTTTTGGCATGGGCATTGACAAATCAAATGTCAGCTTTGTTATTCACTACAATATGCCAAAAAATATTGAAAGCTATTATCAGGAAGCGGGACGCGCGGGAAGGGACGGCGCTCCTGCCGACTGCATCCTCCTTTACAGCGGGCAGGACGTAAGAATCAACGAGTTTCTTATTACCCGCTGTGATGACGACGACAACACTCCCGATCCCGAGTTAGTTGCCCACAACCGCGAACTGTTAAAACAAATGACATTTTACGCCTCCGGAAACGAATGTCTGCGGCGCAGACTGCTTTCTTACTTTGGCGAAAACGCGCCGTCCTATTGCGGTAATTGCTCCAAATGCCTCACCGAGTACGAAGAAACCGACATTACACTTGAAGCGCGAAAGATCATTTCCTGCGTATTTCGTCTTAAAGAGCGAAACCGAAGTTTTGGCAAAACAATGATCATCGACATTTTGCGCGGTAGTAACAACGAAAAAATCAAACGTTTTGGACTCGACAGCCTTAGCGTTTGGGGCATTATGAGCGAAGAAAAAGCGCACCGTATACGCACAATTCTTGACTGCCTGATCGAAGAAGGCTGTCTGCTTACAGAAGGCGATGAATATCCGGTTGTAACACTGGGCGAGGGAGTCGAAGAAATTCTTAAAGAGGAACGCCGGCTTTTTATGAAACTGCCAAAAGAGCAAAAAACAAGATTGAAAAGCAAAACACAGACCACATTGCACTTTCCGCATGAATCGCGCCCCGAT
This sequence comes from Treponema sp., assembly GCA_031254315.1. Classification (GTDB taxonomy): domain Bacteria; phylum Spirochaetota; class Spirochaetia; order Treponematales; family Breznakiellaceae; genus WQXQ01. The sequence continues at coordinate 6,445 of JAIRUQ010000048.1, read as the reverse complement.
CCGCAAACTGTTTCAAGAAAAACTGCCAGCGTACCTTCCAAGCCAACGTCTCAAAACGTTGATGACCCCCTCAGCGACAACACCATTGATGAAGATACCCTCTTTGAAAAACTAAAAGAATTGCGCAAAAAATTTGCCACAGAAGAAAGCGTTCCCGCCTACATAATTTTTTCCAACGCCACCCTGCTTGATATGTGCCGCAGAAAGCCAACTTCGCTGGTTCAATTCTCAGCGGTAAACGGCGTAGGCGCGGTTAAACTTGAAAAATACGGAGAAGCGTTTATTGATGTGATTAAGTCTTTGAGTAGGTAGTAGATGGAAAAGGAAACTTACATTAAACAGTTAAAAAAACTCATAAAAAAATATCATCCTGATTTATGCAGAGATGAATATTTGGAAAAATTATACAATGAAATAACGATAAAATTAAATGAAAAATTAGAGCAAATAAACGCGGAAAACAATCCGTTAATGAAAAACAATGACCAAGCCTACGAATATTATAAATACGGAATAAAATATTATAAAAATATTCATCCTGACAAATTTTATAAAAGAAATACTGATAAAACTTATGAAACAAAAACATATAAAGAGCAATTGGTTATTTTAAACAATATATTTATATCTTTTAATAGCGCGTCTTATTACTTTGAAAAAGTAATAAATGAATACCCAAAATCGCAATGGACAGATGACGCAAAAAACAAATTAAAGTTACTGAAAAAACTCTATAAAAGTTATGAGAATTTCAACGTAGAAGAAAACAATCAAATAATAGACAGCAATAAATTTGTTAATGAAATGGGATTAAATGTTATGTAGGGGACACAATCGTTCCGCCGCCCACGACCACATCCCCATCGTAAAACACCGCCGCCTGACCTGCTGTAATCGCTCTCTGCGGCTCTTCAAAATCAACACGGACGCTATCCGTTCCGGTTTGTTCCACTGTCGCCCATTGCTCTTTTTGAAGATACCTTGTTTTGACCATCAGCCGCTGAGGCTGAAAAATATTTTCGCACGCAATAAGATTTATTTGCCTAACATTGCAGTTCGTAGAATAAAGCGTATCTTCGCCGCCAATCACCAGCGTATTAGTTTCAATGTTTTTTGCCGCCACATAGACGGGAAAATTACAGGCTACCCCTACCCCACGTCGTTGTCCCGGAGTATAGCGGATAAGCCCACGGTGGCGTCCCAAAAGTTTTCCCTCTGTGTCGGTGATGTCGCCTTCAGGAAAAGTCTTTCCCGTGTAGCGCTCGATAAAATCGGCGTAATCTTCGTTATCAACAAAACAAATATCTTGGCTCTCTTCCTTCTCTGCGTTAGAAAGACCGTTTTCTGCGGCAATTTCACGCACTTCTGTTTTTGTAAGATTCCCCAAAGGGAAAACCGTATGGGAGAGCGCATTCTGATTCATCATATATAGCACATAACTTTGATCTTTATGTATGTCTTTTCCTTTTTTTAAAAGCAGGCGATCCCCTGACTTTTCTATTTGAGCGTAGTGTCCTGTTACAAGTTTTCCGGCTTCCAGTTCAAACGCACGGCGGAGCAGAAGTGAAAATTTCAGATAACGGTTACATTCAATGCAGGGATTGGGAGTTTCACCTTTTTCATAACTTTCGATAAAAGGCTCAATGACACATTTAGTAAAATCCTGCGTATAGTTAAGCACATAGTGGGGGATTTCCAGTTTATATGCGGCGGCGCGGGCATCGTTAATGTCTTCCAGTGAACAGCACTTGCTTCCGCCGTTGGCAATCAGCTTCATGGTTGCGCCGATACATTCATAGCCCGCCGACTTCATAAGAATTGCCGCCACGGCGCTGTCCACTCCGCCTGACATTGCGATTAAAGCCCGTTTATTCATGAAATCACTCACAAGATTAGCATATCATAAGGGAGCACAGATGATAAGCGTATTTTACGTCTGGCGCTATCGCAAAGTTTATGTTATTATTAGCGCAGAATTCATAAAGCTAAAAGGAGACAGTTATGAATGAAACTTTGAAAACTATCGCAAAACGCTATTCATGCCGCGATTTTACCGGCACGCCGCTTTCAGGCTCGGATATAAAAGCCATTGTAGAAGCCGCTCTGGCTTCTCCCAGCGGCATGAACCGTCAGCCGTGGCAAGTTATAGTAGTTACGGACAAGACTTTGATAGACGAAATTGACGCCGAAGGAATGAAAATTCTTTCTGCCGCTGATGACAAATCAAGTTATGAGCGCATGATGTCGAGGGGCGGAAAACTTTTTTACAACGCTCCATGTTTGATTGTAGTTACAACAAGCAGTTCAGCTCCTGCCGCAATGGACTGCGGCATACTAAGCCAAAACATCGCGCTTGCCGCCCATTCGCTTGGTTTGGGTAGCGTTATCTGCGGCATGGCAGGCATACCGTTTTCCGGTTCAAAGGGCGGCGATTTTAAGAAGCGATTAAAATTCCCTGACGGCTATGACTTCGGCATCTCTGTCTTGGTAGGGAAGGCAAAAAGCGAAAAAGAACCGCATGAACTTGATATGACAAAAGTTACATATATTGAAGCTTAGATTGAATGTGCGGAAACTTCAATTTCTGAACAACTTCCCTATAAAAATCGCATTTTTGCCGGACTTTAGTCCGCAGGCTTATAGTCTGAAAAAACAGGACTTGTGAGAGAACCAACCGGGGTCTCGAATAAGTCAATTAAAAGATATAAAAACTTAATAATGAGCCTCCGTGGAGCAGAGCGCGGACTGAAAGTCCGACGGGGTAAGTACAAGCCGCCTTTGGCGGCGTTGTACAATCATCTTCCTTACACTCGCCGACCGCAGGGAGGCATTAAACTGATCTTCAAATAAAGGATATTCTTATATGCTAAAAAAATCCTTTTGGTCTATTCATTTTAATTTATAAATTACCAATCTGTTACCAGCAATCCTTTTGCCGCGTTTATACTGCATTTTTGATATTGAGCGTATGCCTCCGCCGCTCTTTGGCGAATATCTTCATTGGCTTCTCCGTTGATATATCCTGTTATAGCGTCGTGCAGTGTATAGGCTTCGGGACTCATTAAATGACTAGTCCAAACTAACGGGTTTACATTTGCCTCTTCCAGATGAGGGGCAAAATAACGTTTACTGTAACATGCCAATATAATCACATCACGCTTTTTTTCATCTGTGTTTATAAAAGTTTCGGATAGTTGAAAATCCATTAATCCGTCATGACCAACGTAGACCACAAGAGAAGCATTGCCGTCAATACCCAGTGTTTTACCGTTAATTCTTAAAGTGTCTTTTTTATTTCCACAACTACTATTCAAAAAATCCTGAGTACATTGCTTGATATATCGTCCGTTATAAGCATCGGCTATCAAGTAATAATTTTCCTGGGTATGCTTAAAAACAAGTCTTTCGAGTATAACGTTATTTATTCTGTTGGTTGTAAGTAATTCCCATTCATTACTTTTCTTAAAAAATGTACGAACACCGTAAAGCGCTCCCCAATATAAATTTGAATTGTGGTTTTGACCATTGCCAAGCGCCGCCGGTACACGGACAATATTCTGATATCTATTATCACACAGGGCTGTGAATATATGAATAGTTTTTATGCCGCTTTCTTCCAGGGAAACAGGCTCATTGTTCATTTTTTTATTTTCACAGGAGAAGAACAAAAGAGCTATTATGATGATTATGGATATGCGCTTAATCTATTTATTCCCCCAAAAAGTTCATTGTAATGTTTCAAGATTAACGGTTCATTGGAACAAGTTCCCAATAAACATTCAAACCTGCTGATGAATATCCCGGAATAATATTAAGAAACCCCGGATCACGTATTTTAAGAGAATTTCTTGATAACTCCAATATTCTTACTCTGCCATAATGCCCCCAATTATCATGTGAATATTCAAATTCTCCGTGCGTATCACCGTACCATCTCCATTGTGATAAACCATTTGATTCGCCATCTGGTGTTGTAAAAAAATATGTTCCCGCATTGGAAATAAATAATAAGTTTCCTATGTTTTCTGGGTTAGAACAATTTACAACTCTCCATGTCCTGCAAAATAAATCTATTTCCGCAGATTCAGGCATTCTTTGTGCTTTTGAAGCTGTAAACCTGTCTGCCCTTTCCGGTTCATCTATCGGAGAAAAAGAAAGATTTACGTTATTACTATTATCTGCCTCAATTCTCAAAACACCTAAATCATCCATTTGGATAACATCTCTTGAGGGCATAGTGTACTCACCAAAGTGAATACGTTCTTCTTCCCCCGGCGCGGAATTTTCAATAGCTATATAATTATTGTCATGATTAAATTCAAAAGATAAATAAGTACTTCCCGGTGTAGTTATCTCCCATTTTTCTGATATTGTATTTCTATTATTATCTTCCCTGATTATTACTTCATTAAATCCTATTTGTTTAATTCTGATTAAGTTAGCTGATACTTGAGATGCAGGGATTCCTGTAATCATTACTCTGGTAAAGTTTAAATATTTCTCATAAACAGGTGTAAATCCTCCTCTTTGTAATCTTAAATATGCATTTTCCGCATTTTGAATACTTATAAAAGCCCCAACCTGTATTTGATATAATCTTGTACTATTAACATCAGGGATTCGACCAATTATTCTATTCGGCATATTCTGTTGAGAAAAACAACAAATAGTCAAGAAAAGTAAATTTATGACAATAAAGAAACGTTTCATTTTATTCCTCCATGTATTATTATATTTGAAATATCTATTTCGTCAAGTAGAATTATGCCTATAATTTCAGTTATAGATGGCGCTTAGGACAGGCTCAAAGTGTTTGCCTGACTGCGGTTTTTCGGAGTCTAGCCACCGAAAGGCGGCGAAGTATATACAGTCTGTTAAGTACAGTTTTTGCTATTATATAATTATTTTGGAGCATTTCGAATATCTTTTCTTCATTAAATTAATATGTTCCTCTTCTATTTCTTTCCTTAATTTCCAAATATTCACTTATTGAATATATTGGAAACAAATTATTAAGTTCTACCCTTTGATAAGTATATGGAGCAAATGATTCTAAAATAATTACACCTTTTAACTGAATTTGATTGTCTTCAATATTTAAAATTTCAATATTAATATCTATTGTTTGTTCCGATCTATATCTAGCCCAATTATTTATAAATTTAACCTTATCTGTATCATTAACTGTCAAAACAATACTTGTATTAACTGATATATTGTCAAGACCAATTATAATTTGAACTGCTCCAGATGTATAGTTTGACCATTCACCCAATGGTACATTTGATGCCCCCATTTCCAAGACTAATAAATATTTTGATTCATCTATTAATAAGTCCGATGAAATAAATGCGCCAATTCTAGAGAAATTTATTGTAGCTCCTTCTATTAAACAATAATTTGTTAAAGGTATTCTTATCTGTCTTGTAACATTTCTATCAAGAAATATATCAAAATCATCAATAGAATAAATTTGCTGAATAGTATTACTACTTGGAAAAGTAGGTGTAATATTATTAATGTAATTCAAATAATTATAAATCAATTCAAAACTATCATTATTGTTAATCGAATTATATCTTGTAATTACATTAGCTATATTCCAGAATTCTCTTTCTGGATATTGATTTTCATTTATTACCATACCATTCCTAATCTCAAGGATTGCAATATTTCTGTAGACAATAACGTAAAATGGTTCTTCACTATAAGGTGATTCATGCCATACCCTTTCTGGTGATGATTTTATCATTAGAAAACCAGAAAACCATTGTGCAAATATACTATTATTAATTACTAGGTTGTTATAAAAAATATTATTTAATTGAATCTCTTGTTGATTCCCATCTTCAACTTTATCCAAATACATTAATTCATTATCAATTCTCCAAGTTGCAATAAAACCTCGATAATTTGCCGTTGAATAAGCAGTAAATTTGTAATTATTTTCTTCATATGTTTCTAAGGGACTTGGATATGCCCAGCTTATCTGAAGTCTGCAAATTTCATCGTTATATATTATAAAATCATCTATTTGGTCTGTGGAATATAAATTTATTAAGTTTAATAAAAACATAATAATCAACAACCCCGCCGCAGAGCAGCGGGGTATGTTGTTCTTAAGAGGTATTGGACTCGGATTTAATACCTTTTTAACCGCCCCAAAGGGGCGGGGTATTAAACCCTCGCCACGAATAAATAAATTTTTCATATGCTTCCTCTCTTTATAATTTAAACATTTACATCAATATAATATTATTTAAAAAATTGTCAAGTAAGAATCTACTATTATATTGAATATCGCCACTAATTTCATAGTCACTCTGGCACAAATGTCGCCTTACGCCGGGCTGTTGGTGACGGTTTGCCAGCCCGAACAAGGGCTTACGAAGCAAGACCATGGCTGGCAAACTATGGGTGGAGCATGGCGTGGGAGCGAGCGTAG
>JAIRUQ010000032.1 GCA_031254315.1 Treponema sp. | reverse complement strand
CTTCCTATAAATAAATATCCTTTTTCTTCTTTTAATATTTCAACATTAATAGGAGGAGATTTAAAATCATAGAAAACTTTTTCTAATTTTTTAAGATTTAAATCATCAGTGAAAACAATAAAATCTATATCTTTTGTTGCTCTGGGATTGCCGTAATATCCTACTGCCCATCCACCTAAAAGAAGATATTTTACATGATTTAAATTAAGAAGTTTTATGAACTCTTTGAATTCTTCCGGTAGTTGCATCTTCCCCATAAAAACACTCCCTTAAATACGTCATCGTTTCAAATTTTTCTTTTCCAAGAACAAAAAGATTATATTCACTATCAATTATTTCAGAATCTTGTAATGTACCACAAAAAACTTCTTTCCTTTTAGAAATATTTATTATTTTAAATTTTTCTTTTGATAATTTTTTAGTTCTTTCCAATTTTAAGCTCCTTTTCTTTCTATTATTTCATATTGCCTAGCGTCTGTCAAGTGCATACCATCCTATTTTTATGTCAATATTTCCTATTGACAAAATTCATTTAATATTATATATAGGATGAATATATGGGAAAAATTATAGTTATAATTACTACTGCACTATTATTTTTGTATTTTTTGTCGAGGACAATATATTCATATTATGAATATTATAAAAAAAACATCGGTAAAAAGGTTTTTTCAATTGGGCGTAGTTCTCAAATAATGAGACTTCTAGGAGTATATCCTATTATTAGTTTATTTTTTTATGAACTTCAAAGTATAATAAAAGGAATAACATATATTTATATACAAAATACTCCTATAGTTATTGTACTTTCATTAATTAACTTATTTTATATTTATTTTGGATATAAAAAAATTGTTATTTGTGAAAATGGTATAAAAACTCCGTTTGGCTGTTGGAAATGGACTGAAATTGAATCTTATGAATGGAAATATACATATATAACAAATACAATGAAAATTATATACCTATGGATAACAATACCAAAAAATAAATTCTTATTAGGTAATAATAAAGTAAGGCTAAAAATTTATCAAAAAGAATATTTATTATATAAAGATGCTATAGAAAAATTGTTATATGGAAAGAGCCAAACCAGCGACTAAAAGATTTATGCGTAACCCGCCTGCTCGGCAGTTTGGGTTCCATCACATTCCCCCTAGCTCTCATAAGTTTTGAGGAGCCCGTCCGCGACTGCTCTTTTTGTGGAGCGCAAATCCATTGCCTGTTTTTCTATAAAACGGTGCGCTTCTTTTTCGCTCATATTCATGTAAGAGATAAGGACAAGTTTTGCGCGGTCAATAATACGGATGTCTTCAATCTTTTGTTTTAACTTTGAGTTTTCTATCTGTACTCGCTGTAGTTTGTTGTACGCCGATTTTGCAAGAGCGAGTACAAGCCAAAACACGTCCCTGTCCAATGGTTTTGAAACAGTCAAAACGCCCTCGCCCTCACAAACAGCGGCTACTTCAGCAAGATGTTCGCTGTCTACCGCAAGTATAACTTGCGACGTATTTTTGGACGCAATATGCCGCGAAAGGTCTTCACCGGACTCATCGTAAAGCGGCGAATTAATTACCACTAAATCAAAATCCCTCTCCAAAAGAAGCCTTCGCGCTTCAGCGCACGACTGCAAAAGAACGATCTGCGTAATGGAAGCGGCTTTTAGCATGTCTGTGAAAAATGCGGTGTTTTTGTCTGTGCATGAAACTATAAGAGCGCTTTCCATTTATACTGCCTATATATTGTTGTAATACCGCGCTTTATAAAACTGCTCTTTGTCTTTGGAAGCAGTAAAATCATTTGCTTCGATTTTTTTTATTTCAAGATATTTCGACAGCCATTCTTCGCCAAGCATTTTTTTTACAAAACTGCTTTTTTCCGCAAGGGCGATAGCTTTACCAAGAGTGTCAGGAAGCGTTGTAAGCGCTTTTGTTATACTGCTTCCTGCCGTGTATAAATCCGCGTCAACAGACGGCGGCAGTACGGTCTTGCTTTCTATTCCGTCAAGTCCTGCGGAAACGATCAACGCAAACGAGAGATACGGATTTAGTGACGGGTCGGGCGAGCGCAGTTCCATTCGGACTCTCTCGCCTGTTGCCGCCGGAATCCTTATTAACTGCGAACGGTTTTGATTCGACCATGACACATATTTTGGCGCTTCAAACTTGCCGAAGCGCTCATAAGAATTGGCAAGCGGATTTAAGAACAAAGTAATCTCAGGCGTTTTTGCAAGTACCCCCGCGATAAAACTTTCCGCGACATTTGAATGCCCTTCGATTTCGTTCTTAAAAATGTTTTGCCCGTTTTGAGAGAGCGAAATGTTGACATGCAGTCCACTGCCTGCGGCATTCAAGATGGGTTTGGGCATGAAGGAAGCAAACAGTCCGTTACGCGCGGCAATAGCTTTAACAACAGCTTTGAATGTTTGCAAATTATCGGCGCATGTAATCGCGTCGCTAAACTTAAAATCAATTTCGTTCTGACCCGGTCCCTGCTCATGGTGCGAGGCTTCCGGCTTTATTCCCATTTCTTCAAGTGTCAGACATATTTCTCTGCGCATATCTTCGCCACGGTCAAGCGGAGAGATGTCAAGATAGCCGCCTTTGTCAAACGGAATGCCGGACGGCTCGCCGCTCTCTTCGGTTTTGAAGAGATAGAACTCGCACTCTGCGCCGATTTTGCACACATAGCCCAGCTTTTCCGCACGAGCGACAGTCTGCTTTAGCAGTGTTCTGCCATCGTGCAAAAACACTGAGCCGTCGGGGTTTTTTATGTCGCAGTAAAAACGCGCGACTCTGCCCGGTCCCGGACGCCACGGCAGAACTGCCAATGTTACAGGGTCGGGGAACAAAAACAAATCAGAGCGTGTAACGTCCCGAAAGCCCTGAATTGCGTGTGCGTCAAAAGAGACGCCGTTCTCAAACGCGGACGGCAGTTCATCCGCCGTAATCGAAATGTTTTTTTGGAATCCCAGAATGTCGCAAAAATTAAGCCGCACAAATTTGATGTCATTCTCTTTTACAAACTCCAGAACTTCAGTTGCCGTAGTGTTCATATCATACCTCCGTTTTATTTGTAGCGCGAATATAAGATTCCAGCGTACTCATTGCTTTTCCGCTGTCAATCAATTCCTGCGCAAGCCTCACACACTCGCGCATGGTGATGTCGTTTTTGCCCATGTAGAGACAACACGCCGAATTAAGAACAACCGTGTCTCTCTTGGGTCCCTTCTCGCCTGACAAAATGCGTTTCGCAATCTCGGCGTTTTCTTTTGGGTCTCCTCCCGTCAAATCTGAAAGTTGACAGCGAGTCAGTCCGAACTGTTCAGGAGTGATAAAGTAGCTGTTTAATTTTCCTTCCGCCACTTCGCAAATTGTAGAAGTTCCCGTCAGCGTAATTTCATCAAGCCCGTCGTGCCCATGCACAACCATAGCTCGCTTCACTCCCAGATTGCTTAAAACGCTTGCAAGCGGCTCCACAAGATTTTCATCATACACGCCGAGCAATTGCATGTTCGCTCCTGCAGGGTTTGCCAGCGGTCCCAAAATGTTAAATATTGTGCGGACTCCAAGCTCACGGCGCACATGGGCGACATGTTTCATCGCAGAGTGATAAACCTGCGCCAGCATAAAACAAATACCGGTATCTTCTAAAACTCGCTCACTTTGAGCGGCGGTCAGCATTATATTTGCACCTAACGCTTCAAGCACATCCGCGCTTCCGCACTTGCTGGACACGCTTCTGTTACCGTGTTTGGCGACAGGCACACCGCCTGCCGCGACAACAAAGGCGGAGACTGTCGAAATGTTAAAGCTGTACAATTCATCGCCGCCTGTGCCGACAATATCAAGCACATCGTTTTTTGGGTGCAGTTCCACGCACTTTTCGCGCATTACTTCGGCGCAGGCGGTGATCTCTTCGATGGTCTCACCTTTCAAACGCATAGCCGCCAAAAAAGCGCCCATTTGAGAATCGGTGGCTTTGCCGTCCATCATCTGCAGCATAACTTTTCTTGTAGCGTCCAGACTGAGATGCCGACCTGCAAGAATATCGTAAATGGCTCTATCAATCATTTGTT
>JAIRUQ010000072.1 GCA_031254315.1 Treponema sp. | reverse complement strand
AGCCCGGTGATTTTTTGAACAAATTCAGGAGATGAGCCTTCTGACAAAGCATTTCGTGCAGTGGTTATTATGCCTTCTTCACGACCGTCCTCTCGCCCCTCTTCACGTCCTTCTTCTCGACCTTCTTCTCGACCTTCTTCTCGACCTTCTTCTCGGGCATAGGCTATTGCGTCTTCTGTGTTCCATTCCAGTGTTAGCATATTAAGTACCTCCGAACCATGAGTCTCTAGAAACTTCTCTAGTATATCATGTTTTTGACAATATTTCACAGCCTTTTTTACTGCTTCTTTCAAATTTCCTGCTTTATCACCAAATTCGCGTACTTTGGCTATGAACGCGCTGTATTCAGCGAGTTTCTTACAGCGATCTACTATGTCCCTATTTCTGCCCTCGTTGATGTTTATTACCTTTACTTCAAGTTCAAGCAAAGGCTTGTCTTTTTCAGGAAGCCCTATATCCTGTGGTTTTTCATAAAGATCGGATAATTTCAAAATCTGCTCATCAGGGAAAGGATCGGTTCCGTTGTATAGTACATAGAATTCAGGATAAGGGATTGATATTTCTTTCTTTGAATACAGGGCGTTACCCTTAACCATTTTTTCTATTACCCGAATAAAGTAAATTAAAAGCCTGACAGCCATATTCGGGTTTATTGTACTCTGGTGTTCTATGAGTACCACGAGTTTTCCCGCTATCTCAAAAGAGATGTCGTTGTTAAAATCCATAAACAGTACGTTTTCGAGAGTGTTTATAGAAACCGGAATGTCTGGGGGCAGGGAAACACCTTCCAGAGCGCAGTACAACTCCCGAAGCAAGTCGGGGTCGTGGAACAGCATAGTAAAAACGCTGTTTTTAAATTTGTTGTTCACATACATATTTTTACCTCTGCCTATATATGGTGTGGGGATGCGTGGCGCTTGCTCGAAAATGAAAAAAACTGGTAAAATAATGCATGGCGAATTCCCCTCTCCCCCCGCTCTATCTTATAGACGCGTACGGTCTTATTTACCGTTCCTATTTTGCTTTTTTAACTCGTCCACTGCGAAATAGCGCGGGGAAAAATGTTTCCGCCTTGTTCGGATTTGCCCGTACTGTCGTTTCTCTGCTTGATGACGGCGTTCCTTCTGCGGACAGTAAAGGCAAGCCGCTGGAAAAACCGGAAAAACTTCTGCGCCTCGCCGCCATTTTTGATTCGCGGACTCCCACTTTTAGACACGAAATGTACAGCGAATACAAGGCAAATAGGAATAAAACTCCCGAAGACCTGCATGAACAGGTTCCGTTAGTTGAAGAATTTTTGACCGCTCTGGGAATTCAATGCATTAAAGCCGAAGGTTTTGAAGCTGACGATATTATCGCATCCCTTGCCGAAAAGTGCCGAAGCGAAAAACGGCAGTGCTATATACTCTCATCGGATAAAGATTTGCTCCAGCTTGTAGGGGATGGAATTTTCGAGCTTCGTCCTTCAAAAATTAACAGAAAAGAAAGCGGCGGCTCATCAAACCCTGTTTGGGATTTGATCGGTCCTGACGAAGTAAAAACAGAGTGGGGCGTCGAACCGTCAAAAGTGCTGGACTTGCTTTCCCTTACCGGCGATAACTCCGACAATGTTCCCGGTGTTGCCGGAATAGGTGAAAAAACCGCCGTTAAATTAATGACAAAGTACGGCTCTCTTGATGAGATTTATAAAAACATTGCCGCAATCGAAGGCTCTATCGGGAAAAAAATCGCCGAAGGAAAGGAAAGTGCGTACTTTTCAAAAGAGCTCATTCGCCTGCGAAGTGATGTGCCATTGTCCGTAACAAATGTTGATGATATGTCAACGGAAAATCTTAACCGAAGCGCGGGTGCGGCAATACTTATGCGTGAGGGGATTCGCCAAAGTGCGAAACAACTTGACAAAAATGCGAAACCTGCCGCAGACGGCAGTCAAAGTAGCGAGAAACAGGAAACGGAAGAAGATACGGTTAAAGCCGAAAGTTTTGTCGCGGCGGCGGACGAAAATCTTCTAGGAGGCGGGGTCTACAAGACAATCCTTAATCTTGAAGAACTAAAATCTGTTTTGGAACAGGCAAAAAAACAAAAACTACTCGCGCTTGATTTTGAAACCGACTCACTTGACGCATGGAACTCGCGTCCAATAGGTATATCGTTGGCGTTAAAGCCAAAAGAGGCTTTTTATGTTCCGGTTGCGCCTCACGGCGTAAACGCACAGAGCGGCGATAGCGGAGAAAGCTCCGCAGAAGTTTCACCTTACAATGAGCCGGAAAAAGTCCGCGCCCTGCTTGCCCCGTTTTTTTCGGACAGCGAGATGACAATCGTGGCACATAACGCCAAATATGACTACAAGGTCAGCAGAGGCTGGGGCATAGAACGCTGGCGTTGCAAAATTTGGGACACAATGATAGCGGCATGGCTCGCCGACCCCGAACGCAACAACTACTCGCTTGATTCGCTTGTCTCCTATACATTTGACTGCACTCCGGTAAAATACGCCGAAATAGTAAAGAAGGACTGCAAATTTGACTCTGTTTCTCTGGAAACCGCAACTCACTATTCCGGCGAAGACGCGGACTTTTGCATAAGATTGAGGCAATTCCTAGAACCAACATTAAAGAAAAACGATTCTTTAACTCTGTTTGAAAATCTTGAAATGCCTTTGCTTCCCATTCTTGCAGAAATGGAAGGCAAAGGAATTAAAATTGAGCCAAAAGCGTTAATCGAATACGGACAGGAACTTGCAAAAGAACTCGATCAAATTCAAAGTGAAACATGGAAAACTGTCGGGCATGAGTTTAACCTTGCTTCGACAAAACAGCTTCAGGATGTGCTTTTTGTCGAGCGAAAACTCCAACCGGGAAAAAAGACAAAGACAGGTTACTCTACCGATGCGTCTGCTCTTGAAGAATTGGCGCGAGAAGACCCGGTTCCCGCCCTTATTTTGCGACATCGCACTTTGGCGAAATTAAAATCAACGTATGTCGATACGTTAGCTGACATGGCAGACAGCGAAGGGCGGATTCACACCAACTTTGTGCAGACGGGAACCGCTACCGGTCGACTCTCCAGCAGAGAGCCAAATCTGCAAAACATCCCTATCCGTTCAGAAGACGGGCGGCGCATCCGCGAAGCCTTTGTCGCAAAACGCGGCTCCCTGCTAATCTCCGCTGACTACAGCCAGATAGAGCTGGTTGTACTCGCGCATCTTTCGCAGGACGAGAACCTTATTTCTGCTTTTAAAGAGGACAGGGATGTTCACGCCCGCACAGCGGCGTTAATCTTTGGCATTGATGAAAGTAGTGTAAAAAGTGAGCAGAGGCGAATGGCAAAAACAATTAACTTTGGCGTAATTTACGGCATGAGCGCGTTCCGTCTCGCAAACGAATTGAACATCAGCAGAACAGACGCGCAAAATTTTATTTCCGCCTATTTTAAAACATACTCAGGCGTTCAGAGATTTATAGAAAGTATTATAAAAAATACTGAACAACACGGCTATGTTACAACGATTTCAGGACGCCGCCGCTATGTCCCGACAATCAATTCGCGTAACAAACCGGAGAAAGCCGCCGCAGAACGCATCGCGGTAAACACTCCCATTCAAGGCTCTGCGGCGGACATAGTTAAAACCGCTATGATAAAACTTGACAGGCGGCTTTCTGAAGAGCAAAGTTCCGCCCGACTTTTATTGCAAGTCCACGATGAGCTGATCCTAGAGTGTCCAAAAGATGAAGCAGATTCTGCCGCGAAACTTGTCAAGGCGGAAATGGAACAGGCGGTATCGTTACGCATACCATTGCGCGTTACAGTAGAAACAGGAAACCGCTGGGGCGATTTCCACTAATAAAGTTGCGAATTGGTGTATATTCCTAAAAAATAGCCGTAATATTCTATATGTAAGTATATTACGATTAATTATATAAAAAATAACTAATAAAATTAACATATTTTGTTTTAATTTACTTTTTTGTAATAGATTCCTTTTAAAAAATAAAAATAAAATCTCTTGACTTTTAAAATATCTTTTCTTATTACTTTTAATAGACTTGTTTGCAAACTTAAATTTTTTTAACAAGTCAGATAAAATAAGGATTTTTATAAAGTAGGAACATTATGGGTAATACACCACTGACTCCTGTCATCAAAATTGACGAAAAAAAATGTATAAACTGTTATGCGTGTATCACGGGCTGTCCTGTCAAATACTGTATGGACGGATCGGGAGAAAAATTAACAATTAACCACGATCTTTGTATCGGCTGTGGAAACTGTATTCAAGTTTGCACTCACAAAGCTCGCAGTATTATAGACGATACTCCGCGTTTTATGGACGATTTAAAGCACAGCAAGAACGAAAAAATGATCGCTGTAATCGCTCCTGCTGTCGCGTCTGTTTTTCCGGAAAAATTTCTCAATCTAAATGGCTGGTTAAAAACACTGGGCATCGAAGCGTTTTTTGACGTAAGTTTCGGCGCGGAACTTACGGTAATCTCTTACCTTAATTACATTAAAGAAAAAAATCCCAAAACTGTAATCGCTCAACCATGTCCCGCTATTGTCAGTTTTATCGAAATCTACCGCCCGGAACTTCTTCCCTATCTCGCGCCCGCTGACAGTCCAATGTTGCACACAGTAAAAATGATACGCGAATATTATCCTGAATACAGAAATCATAAAATCGCGATAATTTCTCCGTGTATTGCCAAAAAGCGCGAATTTAACGAAACAGGGCTTGGAAACTACAATGTTACAATGCTTGCGTTAAAAAATTATCTTGAAGAAAATCATATCGATCTTGGCTCTTTCCCTGCCGTAGAATATGCCGGAGCGCTTGCGGAACGAGCCGTTGGTTTTTCATCTCCCGGTGGTTTGCTTGATACTGCCGAGCGTTTTGTACCGGGCATTAGGCGAAAAACAGATAAAGTTGAAGGCGTTCATGTCATCTATCCGTATCTGCAGGAAATTTCAGAACAGATGGACAGTGGCGTTGAACTACCGCTTTTGATTGATTGCTTGAATTGCGAAAAAGGCTGTAACGGCGGTCCCGGTACGGGAAACTGGGAAAAACCGATTTCTACGCTTGTAAATCCGATACGCAAACGAAGTACGAAACTCGAAGAAAATCTTAGCCCTCGCAAAAACGACAGGGCATATAAAAAATACCATAAAATTTTAGCTAAGTTCTGGAAGAAAAATCTGTATAACAGAAGCTATCGCAATCTTTCAGGGAATAACAGTATCATACATCCAAGTGAATTTGAGTTGAAAGATGTCTACCGCAGTTTAAGAAAATTCAGCGCGGATGATTTATATAATTGTACGGCGTGCGGTTATGGCAGTTGTAAGACAATGGCAACGGCAATTTTCAATAAACTTAACAAACCGGAAAATTGTGCGCATTATATAATGGCTCTGCTAAAAGAAGAAATGAAAGTTGAAGAGCTGAACAAACTTCTTACAGAACACATCGGTAAAGCGTCTGTCCTTATAGAAGAAATTAATAAGATGGTGCATGAATTTGATACAAGCATCAATATGCAGTCCCGGACAGTGAACGACTCCGCCAAAAAAACAGAAAGGATGGTAAACTCGCTAAAAACCACTTCGGATATTTCTAAAAAAGAGCAAAAATCAATTCAAGAATTGATAACAAACACCGGTAAAAGTCAGGAGTCAATGAGGGCGACAATTGAATCTGTAAAGGGCATTTCGCAGTTGGTGGACGGCGTTTCTTCCGCCATTCAGATAATCAGCGGGATTGCGGCTAACACGAATCTGCTCTCCATGAATGCGGCAATTGAAGCCGCCCACGCAGGAGACGCCGGAAAGGGGTTCGCCGTAGTTTCCAATGAAATTCGCCGCCTTTCCGAAAGCACCAGAGAAAATTCGCGCAATATTTCACAAACTTTGAAAAACATCATCGGCGGAATAGCCGTTACTTCAAAACAGTCAGGCGACACCGAAAGCCGTATTACGGAAATGTCTATAGAGATAAACGGCTTTGCGCAGACCATAAACGAGCTTATTAATACATTTGCCGAACTGTCGTCTGAAAGCAATGAAATAACCGCTTCTCTTGAGAGCCTAAAGAGCCAGAGCGCTACGGTAAAAACCGGCTACGGTGAAATGCTCACAAAGACCGACAAATTGCTCGACTCAATGACTGAATTGAAAGCGTTGACGAAAAATAAAGCAGTAGTTCATGGGTAAACAGTGCTTGTGATAGAACCAATTGTGTCCTCTCACAAGTAAAATTAGATTAGTATATTTTATTTTTTAAGAAATTCTATTCCTGAATTTATAATTTCTGTTTCTTCTTCCTGTAGTTCTAATGTTTTTATATATTCCATATTCGCTTCAATAATGTTGTTCTCTAACAGACGGTCATCTGTTACTCCGTCGAGGCATATTATCGGATAATTTTTATTTAAATATGATCCGTCTTGCGCTTCATCTTCTGTTTCCCATTTATGAATTTCTTTTTTTCCGTCCTTATACTCCAGTGTTCCGTATCTGGAATTATAGAGATAAATGTATTCAAAAGCGCCGTTATTTTTATCGTATATTATCTCAAAATAATTTTTCGTATAATCTTCGGTTAAACTCTCTTTATATTCAAGATGGATTTTATCAGGATTCATAGTAATTCTTTTCCTTCATTATCACGGTCATAGGATAAGTATACTATACCCTATCCTGAAAAGAAAGATATTACTAAACCTTCAAATAACATCTCGCTACGGATTTATAGCGACTCCGGCGAACTCAACAAGCCTCTCCAATCCATTGGCTTTACTTTTCTTTCACGCATAGCCTTTACCCTATCCGCGATTGTCGGCTGTCCCGGTCTTCCAAAGTCCATGCGGTTAAAATCCCAGCGATAACGTGGATCGTCAACAGGGAACGGCGGAGTGCGGAATTTGACATTGGGCTGACTGCCGCTGTAGATGGCTGTAACTAAATCGTACTCATCCTGATCCTGATAAGAATAATGGCTATGGGGGATATGATAAAATTTGATTGCGTTACGCCAAATATAAGAGTTGTTGTATCTTTCGGCATACATCTGATAAATCTCATCGCAGATTAGCCAATTTGCCCACTGCGCTTCGGGATTGTTTCGCACCGTATCGTAGCCCTCTTCATAAAGAACAATGCGCGGAGCAATTAAAGCAGTTATAAAATGTGCGTCAAAGGGCATTGTGCAGATTACGCCTTCCTTCCCTCTGCCTGTTTGGTTCTTGTCATGATCAAGATCAAGCCCGTTATGCAAATCTGTAAAACTCTTAAAACGTGCGCTGAACCAGCCTGACATTTCGTTACGCGCTTGCGAAAGATTTTGAATTCCGCCAAACCCGGCGCTTTGCCATGGTCTGAATTGAGAACCTCCCTCATTATAAAAAACAGAACCGTCATACATACCCGGTGTCCTCATCGTCCAACCTCTTACTACTGTAAGATCATCACTGCCCGCGGCAGATGTAGCGCCGGAACCGGTAACTCTTGCTTGATACCAGGTTATACCTTTTAGATCACCAAATGATTTAGCTCCCTCTCCGTTAACAGGCAGAGGGTCTCTGGTATGGTTCATATATCCGGCTTGCGCGATAAAACGATCAAGCGCGGGTCCGCCTGAACCTGCGGAACCGATAATAGTATGTCCAAGTTGTTTCCCTTCACGGCTTTCAGCAAAAGCGCCGATTATCATAGCCGCCTTGCCCCACCGTGAAAAACCGTAAATGCCGACTTTTTCGGGATCGTAATAACCGTTCAAGCCGCCTTCTTCGATAACGGTAAGAATAACACTCATTGCCCATGCATATTCCATATTCACAGACGGTGTATCGCTGGCGGAAGGAGAAAGTCCGTACAATGTTGCGCAGGTTCCACTGCGGTCGGATTCAGAGCCGCCCCAAGCGGTATTAAAGAGAGCGGTTCCCCAGTTATTACGCGGTGCTGTTGGTTCGCCCCAACCGGTCATACCGACGCTAAAATGTAACACTTTATCTTTTAATCCGGCAGATGCACCTGCGGGAGGATTGTGTTTAACTTCAAACTTAGCTGTCCTTCCGCTGTCAATATGAGTCAAATTAATTGTACAGGTGTTGCCGGCATCGCTCCATGTAATTTCCAGCACATCATCTGCAATAGAAGGCATGCGTCCGTGCATATAATATTGAATAATGGCTGAGATTTCTTTTCTGCGTTCTTCCCAGTCTTCGATAGTTTGCACCGTTCTGCCATTTGCAAACATAAACGGATCAGGATAGCGGTGATTGTGCCTCTTTCCGTTCCAGTAACTTACAGTGGCATTTTTATCAAAATAGTTGTCCGTGTCACTCCCCCAGGGATATGTTAAAATTCCATTGGGAGCGTTGGGGAAAATCCTGTACTTTGCGTTGTATTCTGCACTGTCCATTATTAGCTCCTCCGATTCCCAATCCGGCTGTAATTTTAATTCCTCAGGACAGTTGAACATTATCAACGCTACCACTATCGCAAAAGTGATATATAACTGTTTTTTAGAAATTGTTGTTATTTTCATATAGATATTCCTTCCCTTATATATAAAAATATGTTATACTATCCCTATTGTCAAGTTAAAAGGAAAATATATTATGGAGTATTTTTTTAAGTTTTTTGGAAGAAAAAGCAGACGGTTTCTCGTTGCTGTTTTGGTTATATTAACCGGTTTTTCAGTATTAACCTGCGACAGCCAAGAGATTGTTTTTGAAGTACCAAGCGAACCAAGACCTTTCGCTGAGTTATCCGCCACTGAGTTAGTTGCAAATATCAAAATCGGATGGAACTTAGGCAACACCCTTGATGCTTCAGGTTCTGAAACATCTTGGGGCAATCCTGTTACTACAAAAGCGAATATTACCGCTATAAAAAACGCTGGTTTCAACGCAATTAGAATTCCTGTTACATGGTCCAAAGCCACCAATTCAAAGTATGCCATTAAGGATTCATGGATGGCGAGAGTCGTACAGGTTGTTAATTATGCGGTTGATAACGATATGTACATAATTCTGAACACGCATCATGACGAAAAAATATTCAAATTTACAAATGCAAATACAGAAAAATCGCTGAAAGCGTTTGAGAAAATATGGAAACAGATTGCCGGAACTTTCAAAAACTACGATGAAAAGCTGATTTTTGAGGGATTAAACGAGCCAAGAACCAAGGACTCTTCAAATGAATGGAGCGGTGGCACTGTTGAAGAACATAATAACTTAAAACGTCATTATCAAATTTTTGTAGATACGGTAAGAGCCAGCGGCGGTAATAATGATAAGCGTATATTAATGGTAAACACATACGCGGCTTCTGGAGAGGTAGCCGCGATAAACGGCTTAGTAATTCCAAATGATATTTCAGGCTCCGGCAAGATTATAGCTTCGATTCATAGTTATGCGCCATTTAATTTTGCTTTGAATGCAAACCCTGTCGGAACCAAAAATTCGGTAGATACTTGGAGCAAAAGCGAATCGTTAGACACAAGCGCGATTAGAGATCCAATCGATCTCGTATATAACAAATTCGTGGCTAATAGCATACCTGTAATAATAGGCGAGTTCGGCGCACTCTCCAAGAACAATGACGCTACAAGAGCAGAATGGGCTGAATATTATGTTAACTATGCAATGAGCAAGGGTATTCCATGTTTTTGGTGGGACAACGGCATATTAAGCGGAAATGGAGATATATTTGCCATATTCAACAGGAGAACGAATACTGTCAGTTCACTGCAAATAGTCAATGCTTTAATGCGCGGATTAGCAGACTGGACAGCTCCTTGATTGGAAGGCGGGGATGCATACCCGGCGGCGTATTTCATCCCGGACTTCATGTTAATTGCCGCCGGTAGATTTGTTCATCATGCTCATTAAAGACGTTAAACGCTATCTTCATATTACGGCGGTTGTTTTCGGTTTTTAAGAAATCTAAAACTGTCTGTATCGCTATTTTTGCCGCATTTTCTTTTGGGAAACGGAATTCCCCGGTTGAGATACAACAAAAAGCAATACTGCTAACGCCGTTTTGCGCAGAAAGCTCAAGACAAGAGCGATAACAGCTTGCAAGAAGCCGCCTGTCCTCATCGCTAACAGTGCCGCTAATAATCGGTCCGACGGTATGCAAAACATATTTACAGGGCAAGTTATAAGCGGCGGTTATTTTTGCGTTTCCGGTTGGTTCCGGGTGTCCCTGTCTTTCCATAATTTCGGCGCACTCCATCCTAAGCTGAACTCCGGCAAAGGTGTGTATGGTGTTGTCGATACAGGCGTGGCATGGCAAAAAACAGCCGAGTAGCGCGCTATTGGCGGCGTTTACAATAGCGTCAACTTTCAAGGTTGTAATATCGCCGCGCCAAAGATAGATGCTATCTTTAATTGGTTTTAAGTTATCGATAGCGGTAATGCCTTTTTCAGCGGTTAGCGATTTAAGCAAATCATCCTGTACGGACAAAAATTCATCTCTTATTTTTTGCGGTGGACGCACGTTCACCAGTGAGCGAAACAAGAGCCATTTATCCTCTATCGTTTGCGGTAACGCCTCTAATGGGGATAAAACATTAATTAAAAAATCAAGCTGATCTGCTTTAGTCATGCTTTAATTATACCTTCTAATCGAAAAAAAGATACTAGAGTTATTCGGGAACTTCAGTTTCTAAATAACTTCCTTAAAAAAATATCTGATACCAAAATAACATAAAACATACTAACTTATACAAAAAACTTTTAATTTGAAACTAATTTCCTATCCCCTAATCACCACATTGCCTTTTTCTCTTTTCTCCCTCTTATCTCTAACCTCGTGCAGGAAAAACAGCACGCAAATTCTGATTCATCGTTTCCAAATTAAAAGCGCCTGCCGACAAATCAATTTCCAATTCTTTGTCTTCCGGCTGTTTTTCCCCGGCTTCAATATAACCAAACAGCCTCTTGAAATGACGAGGACCGTCAATGTGTTCAGGAGGAGCGACGCCGTCACCTGTGATAAAACGAGTTACTTCGTTTTTGGAAGGCTGATAAGAAGCCATTACAATAACTTTTACCATCCATTTTGAACCGTATTCATAAATAAGCTCTTTTTTACCGCGGAAATCAATGTCGTCTAACTTTATCTTGTCGTGCAGATACTCTTTGCCGCCGTCAGCGGTTTCGCAGTAAAAGCGAAAACGTAAATTGCCGCTCCAGTTCATGCCAACCTGAATTAGACGGTGAAGTTCTTCCATTGTACATTCATGCGAAATAATAGCCCTCCGCCAGACATCAAGACCGGAAATACTTATCTGTATCATCCGCCATAGCTGACCTGATGTTTTACCGCCGTGAATTACGGTAAGATTGCTTCTCCTAAAATTGTCCATGGCGGCGTTAATCAGTTCTTTAATGTCGGAGTAGGTGTCAATCATGCTGTCCAGAGAATTATCCATCGCGGAAATATCGGATTCTATCGGAGATTCGTCAAAGGCAAGGTCTTCAAGCAGAGCGGCGGCGTGTCCCTGTATCTGCGAAAGCACAATGAATGTGTGACGGGGAAGCCACGCCGTTTCAATTTCGCCCTTTTGCAATTTCGCGGAAAGCTCGATAACTGCTGTGTGCAATTCTACGACACGCTGACGGACAGGTCCTGCCGCTTGATCCAAAAAAAGCGAATAAGTTTTAAAATAATCTTCCATGCTGTCGGCAATATACTCCGCGATAACATCCCACTCTATTTCTTCAAGATGAATTATCGGAGGAATCAGGCGGTTTATCACATTGTCAATTTCTTTTTCATTTCTAAAAAACGCGTCCTTTATATATGAAAGAATTACAAATTCAGAAATTGGAATATTTTTGGCAAAAAGCAAATCTTCAATAAATGTTCTGTCGGGCGGAACTGTAAAGTTTTGAAGTTTATTACTGTCGGGAATATCTTTCCCCGCAAACCAAAAACGTGTCTCTATGCCGTAAGGCACGATATCAACACAGTTGGTTTTTTCAAAAAGAAATTCTTCAAGTGAATAAGCAGGAACTCCCCTAACTCGCTCGCCGCCGAACCAGAATGCGAAAGCAATCTGCTCCTCAGTACTCGCTCCGGGACCAAGCAACGCAAAGCTGTCCTCAAAACCGCTCTCGGCGGCTTTAAGCCATCTGTCCATCTCCTCACGAGACCAGTCATCCTTCCCCACCCTTTCAATTTCAAAACTACATTCTTTCCAATCAAGCGTGCGGACAACAAAACGATCGCCCGGCACAAAAGAACTTTCACGGTATATGGCTCGCATATCAAGAGTGTGTATCGAAACTTCGGGCGGATCGTCGTAAGGGTCGGCGTTAAAAGCCTCTTCGTTTTGAAGGTTGTCTCTCGCGATATATTGAGGGGCGAACTCTTCACCGTAAATGCAATAGTAGGGGTACAAATCTTCGGGAGGCGCTTCCGTAGTTGTTTCAAGAACAGGCTCGCCTCTCCAGAAAAATTTATAACGGTGCGGCAAAATCAGCGGATTGGCAAAAGGAACGCACCTGTGTCCCGGGATGAGAATTCCGTTCAGAAGTTCAACACGAGAAGGAGTAATCGAAAACATAGCGGATTCAAAACATGCCCTGCGGGAAACCCAGTATTTATTATCTTTTCTAAAGGCGATTTTTCTTATATCGAGGTAAGCGTCAATTTCCTGAATAAGCCGCTTGTTCGGCTTCTGCCCCGACGCCTGCACATAGACGCTTATATCGTCCAATGTAAACGGCTCAATAGCGTTTTCGAGAAATTCATACAGCGCCTCTTCTTGTTCCAAGTCCATTGATCTAATAATAATTGATGTAAGATATATAGTATAGTATAATAATATTCGATCTTTATGCAAAATTATTTTTATGGAGGATTTTATGCAATATGGGTATTTTGATCCTGAAAAACGGGAATATGTAATAGACAAGCCCGATACTCCGGCTCCCTGGGCGAATTATCTGGGGTCTCCGGCTTACGGCGCGATTATTTCCAACAACGCCGGCGGTTACAGCTTTGTAAAAAGCGGAGCGGCAGGACGGCTGATCCGTTACCGTTTTAACGAACAGGATCGACCGGGACGTTACATCTATCTGCGTGATGATGAAAGCGGCGATTTTTGGTCGGCGTCATGGCAACCTGTGGGAAAGCCGCTTGATCAATACAAGTCGATATGCAGGCACGGTACGGGCTATACACAAATTTCAGCGGAGTACAAGGAGATAAGTTCCGAAGCGATTTACTATGTGCCGCAGGACGCTGATTATGAAGTATGGAAGGTGAAGGTAACAAATAAGGGAAGCAAGCCGCGAAAAATTTCGTCTTTTGGTTTTGTTGAATTTACCTGCGAAAGTTTTTACGAGCAGGATCAGGTCAACCTTCAATATACGCAGTTTATTACACGCACTTATTTTAAGGATAAATTTATTCTGCAAACAATTAACGAGAATTGTTTGAACGCCGTAAATGAAAGCCGTGTAGACACACGCTTTTTCGCCCTTGCCGGAGCGAAGGTTGAAAGTTACTGCGGCGACCGTGCCGCATTCCTAGGCAAGTACCGCGACTACGGAAATCCCGTCTCGATTGAAAAAGGCAAACTGGACGGAACGCTCAACTATAATTTGAACCCTTGCGGTGCATTGCACACAACGATTGATCTTGCCCCCGGCAAAAGTACGGAGTTTATTTTCCTCTTGGGACAAAAACGTGAAGCGCAGGCAAAGGAGCTTGTTTCCCGTTACGAGAATATCAGCATTGTAGAAAAAGAAATAGGCGAATTAAAAACATATTGGCACAGCAAACTCGCTAACCTTAAAGTGAACACTCCTGATGACAACTTCAACAACATGATCAACACATGGAACGCGTATCAGTGTTTTATTACGTTTGTCTGGTCGCGCGCCGCTTCTCTCACTTACTGCGGACAGCGCAACGGTTACGGTTACCGTGACACAGTACAGGACATTCAGGGGATCATTCATCTTGATCCGCAGATGGCTTTGGAAAAAATCAAGTTTATGATCTCGGCGCAGGTAAATCACGGCGGAGCGCTTCCGCTTGTGAAGTACAACCACAACCCCGGTCATGAAGATAAACCCGAAGACGAATCCTACCGCAAAAATACGGGACATCCGTCATATCGCGCCGACGATGCGTTGTGGCTTTTCCCGACAGTTTGGAAATACATCGCCGAGACCGGCAACACCGCTCTGCTTGACGAAGTGATTCCCTACGCCGATACGGGAGAGGACACTTTATTTAACCACTTAAAAAAAGCGACCGACTTTTCGTTAAACAATCTTGGAATACATGGACTGCCGGCAGGGCTTCACGCCGACTGGAACGACTGTCTGCGTCTTGGAGCGAAGGGCATTTCGGTATTTGTCGCGCTCCAGTTGTACTACGCCTTTGAAATCATGATTCGTTTTTCAAAGTTCAAAAAAGATTCCGCCACAGAAAAACAGATGACGGAACAAAAAGAGCGTTTTGGAAAAATTATTGAGGAACGCTGTTGGAACAAAGACCGCTTAATTCGCGGTATAACAGAAGATGATTTTGTCGTTGGAAAGGCAGGCGATCCCGAAGCGAGCGTTTGGCTGAATCCGCAAAGCTGGGCGGTGATCAGCGGTTTCGCGGATGAAGCGCGCGGCAAAAAGATTCTTGATTTAGTACATAAAGAACTAAACACAAAATACGGCGCGCGCCTTATGGCTCCTTCCTACCGCAAACACGCGTTTGACGGCGCGCTTGCTCTTCTGTTCAATCCGTCAACAAAAGAAAACGGCGGTATCTTTTTACAATCGCAAGGCTGGATAATTCTTGCCGAAGCGTTACTTGGTCGCGGCTCTCTCGCATTTGAGTATTATTTGGAAAGTTGTCCTGCCGCGCAAAACGGAATTGCGGACACACGCTTGATGGAGCCGTATGTGTACTCGCAATTCACGGAAAGTGTTGACAGTCCGTTTGAAGGACGCAGTCATGTTCACTGGCTGACAGGAACCGCGAGCACGGTCATGGTCGGCAGTGTTGAGGGAATTCTCGGATTAAGACCTGACATTGAAGGTTTGCGTCTTTCCCCGTCCGTTCC
Source organism: Treponema sp. (assembly GCA_031254315.1). Classification (GTDB taxonomy): domain Bacteria; phylum Spirochaetota; class Spirochaetia; order Treponematales; family Breznakiellaceae; genus WQXQ01. The sequence continues at coordinate 636 of JAIRUQ010000072.1, read as the reverse complement.
GTCAACATGGAAATCCTTTACAATAGAAAAATCTTTCCGCGGGAAAAAACTTAACATAAAAGTGAATAACCCTGACGGACATGAAAGCGGTTGTAAAAAATTATCTGTTAACGGCACTGCGGTAGAAGGAAATTATATTCCCGCGTCAATCTTGAAAGCGGAAAATGAAATCGTTCTGGATATGTAAAAGGAGAAGTGATGATCTTTAAAACTTTTGGTAATACAGGCGTAAAAGTTTCGGCGCTTGGTTTTGGCGCGATGCGCCTTCCCATGAAAGAAGTTGACGGTAAAAAAATTGTTGACGAAGAACTTGCCGTCCCTCTCATACAGAAGGCGTTTGACATGGGTATTAACTATGTTGACACCGCTCCACTTTACTGCGAAAAGTTAAGCGAAGTCTCGGTAGGCAAAGCGTTGAAAGGTTACCGTGATAAAGTTTATCTGTCAACAAAGAATCCAATCGAAGACAACGACGGCGATCACTGGATGGAGCGATTGGAAAATTCATTAAAGAAACTGGACACAGATTACATCGACTTCTACCATTTTTGGGGGATAAATCTTAAAAGTTTTCAGGGCTGGCAAGGTTTGAAGTTTGGTCCGCTTGAGGCAGCGCAGAAGGCGAAGAATCAGGGA